>JAUVKF010000010.1 GCA_030596395.1 Chlorobiota bacterium
TGGGTAAATTTCAAACTCCATTTGTGGAACTTGCAGTTCTTCTTCGCCCAACGAGTTATCGTAAAATCTTTTAACTTTTACAATTCTTTCTTTCAACAAGCTTACACTATTCAGATGAGGAAAATTACCACCGGAATAATCCCTTGCAAATACCAGGGCAAATTCCAATTGGATGCTCTCGCCAGCATTAAAACTGAAAGGCCCGACAGAGGATAAACCGCGTCTGTCGCCACTCTCGTTACTGGCTGATACTTCCGACCAACCTTCGCCTGTTACAGGGTCACCGGGATAAATAAACATGGTAGGATCTGTACCTCCGTAACCCAGACCCCCAATAGTTAAATGTGTTGAATCGCGCCATATGGCCCTCAAATAATTGTAGTAATCAGAGTAAAATATTGGGTAAGATGTCGGGCTATTCCAGGCGTCATAAAATGTCATCGTGGCTGCGATATCAAAATTTAAAGCAGTGAGTGATATGGCCGGCGGGAAATCTCCATAGTCAGAGTCTTGGAGTTCACAATCAATGGGCACACTATTGTATGCATAAATCGAATTTAAAACCGTATCGGTACCAATGTAATCATCATAGTAGCAACCAATATCAAAATCGGTGTAAAAACCAATGTAGTAATCAGAGTAATCCAGGCCAGACTTATTGATGATATTATAACTGGCAAATACTGTATTGTTCAGTGTAGAATCTTCCGGCCTGTTGTAAGCATAATACATGGATTGAATTTCTATCGTAAGTTTATCTCCATATGTTTGGGTATGTTCATCCCGGTCATCATTAAAAATAAAATAAATCGCCTGATCGCCTTTGATCAGAGGAAAATCGCCATTTTGGGGATCATATTCCCCATCGCCGTTGATATCATAAAATGGAGCAAGTTCGGGATTGGTTTTTGCAGGCCAATCACGGATATTTTCAATCATTTCATATCCTGCATCCTGCCAGTGAGCACGGTGATAATCAATATCCGTTTGATACAGCATCCATACCCTGTTCCAATTGATATCATATTCAGTGGTATAATCGGCGGAATCCATCACCGGTCCCGGGAAATAATCTATACCATTAATTCTCCATGTATCTCCCGCAACGTACAAATTATCATCCTGATCAAAACCGCCCATCCACAGGGATTGCGAAAAAATTGCACTCAATCCTGAATTGGCCGGAACTTCAAACGTAGTTTCATATTCAAGATCCATATTCCAGAATTGCAAACCGCAGGCATTGATCCTGCAATGGATATTATTCATCTTAAGGGTATCAAAACTCTTGTTTTCCACTTGCAGGTAAACTGTTGCCATCTCGGAAAAAAGCATGTTTTCGGTATCGATGATCAGGTATTTAATCGAATCTACTCCCGCAAAATACATGTTAGGCGTATAAAAAACCAGGCTGTCGTCCCAAACCATTTCACCATGTTGGGGACGCACAACCTGGATCAGTTCAAACGGATGATCATCAAAGGCAAAATCATTTTCCAGGACACGGAGAGTATCGGTCCTTAATGAAAAGGCATCATAGTAATCGTTTTCTGCTACGGGTGCTTTATCCTGCCCATACAAAAAAACAGTAGAACACATTAAGAAAACAGCAAGGGTCAGTAAAAATGTTTTCATAATTCAGGGTTTAGTGTTTTACTATTTTTTTATAAAAGCAGCTTTTGTCGTTGCTGACCTTGAGCAGATAAATACCAGGCTTGAGGTTTTTCATTTCGATCTGCTCATGGGTTTTTATCAATTCACCTTTACGGATTATCCGGCCGCTCAAATCTGACAGTTTAAAAGCCGAATTATTCAGGTTTGTATTTTCAATTGAAATATTTATTTGATCGGTAAAAGGGTTCGGGTAAACGAGTATTGAAGCGTTATTTCCTTCATCAATCCCTTCAACGGATGCGTAGTAAGTCATTTTCCACCCTTCGTAGTTATCCCGAAAATCGGTATAATATTTAAGCAGCACCTTGCTGGAATTTACGGTTATCGGGGGGTAGGGTTCGTGGCCTGTAATACGCTCAATGAATTGTGTGGAGCCATTCAGGTCGAATATTTTAACATGATCATAATTTTCTTCCATATCCACTTCCATAAAATCCAGGACAATAAACTCGGCATTTGGTACTTCTATTACCCAATAACATTCGGTATTTTCCACATAATTCTTCGCCCCGCTGCCATCTTCAATTAATCCGTTTTGTTCGGTCAGCCAAACCGTATCATGGCAATAATCAGGATTTAACGAATAATAGCTAATCTCCCATCCCGGGCCATTATTTTCACCATTAGTTATAAAATTAAGAAATACCAGGTTACCACCTGAAATGATATCCTCCGGTTTTGACCATCCCGAAAATTTACCTAACAGTGGCATGGATTCGTTTTCGCCATCATACACATAAAGTGTATCATCGGGGGCAATACTGAAAAGGTCAAAATGAAGTCTTATACGATCAACAGAATCGGTAAGCGGAACCTGTGGTGCGATCAGCCACGAACAATCAGCATTGTTGGTATATTCGAGGTGTTTGCTCCCGTCTTCAATGAATCCATCTTTTTCGTTTACCTCGACAATCCCCTGGCAAAATGGGAGGCCATAGCCATAATATGACAATTTCCATCCGTTGTATTCCACATCCTCATTGGAATGAAAAGTGATGAACACCGCATCGGTGGATGAATGAACCTTACCTGGAACCTCATCCCCACTGAATACACCCAGAAGTTCGGCCTCGGCTGATTCTCCATCATAGATTGAAATGGTATCCATACTTAGTTCAGTATCCAAAACAGAAAATTCCAGAAGGATGTTTGTAACTGTCGTATCTTCCGGTTGTATCAACCACTGACATTGCGTAAAGGCTTTATAATTTTCGGGACCGCTTCCATCTTCTATAGTTCCAAATCGGGATATTACCGTTTTTGGGCCACTGCAAAAATTGGGGTATTCAAATTGCGTTGTATCCGGATAAATGTAAAACACTGCCCCCTGGTGAAACGATAGGTTTATCCCGCCGGGAATAAGTTCGTCGATGTAATAATATCCGTTATAAATGCCTGACCAGCCCCAGTTGAAATGGTAAAAATCATTATCCTGATAACCATCGCAAACATAAGCATGGCCCGCCCAACCATTGCTGCTCCTGTATAATACAGGTTGGTGATTATCCAGATTTTCGGTCAACATGGCTATCCATTGAGCTGTGGAATCCAGTTCATTACGATCCTGGTAATATGCTGAAGGTGCATAATTAAAATAATTAATCAGGGCCGGGGGCACATCGGTAGTGGATGCCCCTGAAGCGTTGGGCTGGTATTTCATATTTACCGAAACGCCGCAGTGGTAGCAAAGTTCAGCAACAGCTGGATTGGATTCGAAGCATTGATCCTGCATTTCATCCCATTGGTAATATGTGTTGCCAAAATCAGCAAATTGCTCTCCGTAAATTCCATTTTCGTACGGAGGGATATAGGAGTTGGAGCCATTGCCCACGGGCGGAAAACGGTAATAAAACATCAATTGCGACATGGCTGTGGCAACACAACCCACAGGGGCATGCCTGGCATAGCCTTCCGGGTCGGCAGGGCACATTTCGTTGTAGTAATCCATCTGGTTCCATTTGCCTGTTAACAGGGGTTCAACACCAATATCATCATTAGAAAAATCACTGTCCGGCTTCAACAATTCATCCCACAATCCGGCACGATCTTTAAAACATTTATCCGGTTTTTCAATACCTGACAGGATTTGATTGGTGTACCATTGCATCCAGGAACGGATATTTGGTGGAAGTTCATGATCAATATAATCACCTTCGAAAGCGTACGCCAGCACTGGGTAAAATAAATCGTTGGTAGGCGTAACAACAAAACCACCATCCCTGAAATTAAAGGCATAAAATACAGGAACTCCCTCAGTGTATATGGTATGTATCTCTGAAATATCAAGTGAAAGGTCGAGGCTTTTATTCTCTATTCCCGATTTGAAAAAATTAATAGCAAGTCTTGCTGCTTTTTCTTTAGGAACGTTTTCTGAAACACAAATTACAGGTAGCAGCAATAATGCAAGAATTATTAGGATATTAAATTTTACAATCATACAGCACGGAAAATAAACCTTGGCACACAAGTTACAAAAAAAATATGCCAAAAACAAAAGGTGTTATGTTTTTGGATTTATCCCATTTTTTTAAAGATTGCTTTAGCTTATGAATATTTCCGAATGTCGGATGGGAAACAAAATACTATCTGAATGAACTTGCAGAAAAATCATCTTCATTATTATTCAACTTATACAAGGCTTCATTTATCAGGAGATTAAGAGACTGTTTGGATTTTGTTTTTATGCCAAAGGCATCCCCTTGGGAGAGTTTATTATGATGTATTTTTTGAAACACTGTGACTTTTGAAAATATCGGGATGCAGAAATATTTTATAATCGTCTCCGGGTTCTATTGAATCCCATGAAAAAACTTGTCCGGGTACTATAAAATCCATAATCCCTTTTTTGTTGCCATATTATTTTACTTCCTGTTTTTTATATTCCCGCATTTGTTTGGTAGGTTCTAATATTGAATAGCCTTTCCATAAATTGTCGTCAAACTGCACAACATAAATAATTTCCATTCTTTCCTTTTGCTCAAAATCAGCAAATTGTTTGTGGGGAATATCCTTGCCGTCAAGAATCAGGTACTCAGTGGATTCTTCGATATCCATGGACATGTCGATTCCTACCTTTATTTCGTTTAGTTTTTTATCAAAAAGGAACCTTTTTCTTTTCTTTAACAAAGACACATTTCTATCGAAACTGGCACTGAAACCGGTCTTTTTTGAGAAATACTTCAGAACATAATTGTCATCTTTTTTCTCGAAATATATTGATCCGCTAAATTGATTCTCGGTATATCCAATTCCAAACAGGTGAATATCTCTGCCAACTTTTTCCTTACCATACTCATAATCAGCCCTGACCAAGGCAAATGTATTTATTGATATGTACATTCTCCCGATATATCTCCCACCGCTCCTGGGCGTAAAGTCAATAATATAAACGTCTTCCCCGTTCACCCTGGTTCCTCCCACAAGGGTGTAATCGTACTTGCCGGTTTTGTGCAGGAATTCCCATTCATCTTTGTCATTCATCAAGGTATACTTGAGGCGGTAGTTTATACTACGGCTGTAGTATTTGAGCCATCTTTCGTTTTCGTTCAGTGTATCTTTTCTCGGTTCATCATTTTCTGAAATGCTATCGTTCTTTTGTTCCTCATTTTCATCTTCAATTTTCTGACTGAAAATGCCACTCTTTACTTTCCAGTACTCTTCATCTTTAATGTCTTTGAAAACATCCTCAAAAACACGCTCAATCTGGTCCAGATCCGACATGTCTTTCTCTTTGAGGGAGACTGTTCTAAGCGGGTCAACTTTGAGAGTTACAGAATCGTCTTGGTTTTTAGATTGATAGATATTACCGAGGAAGTCGGTGTACGAAATTGTTTGCCTTGGAATTTTTTCTTCAACAAGCGCAATCATTTCTTTGTCCAATTGGGTAATCGAACTTTTTTTAAGATTAAAGTTGATTTCATCAAATTCAGTAATATCCCTTTCACGTACAAATACCAGGTTTTTACTTGTTGTTTTTCTGTAATTCGAGTCTTTGTTTTCCAGTACTTTTTTTACAATTGATTTTGCGTCCGGGTTACTGCCAAAAACCAGGATCTCACTCAAATTAATAATGTTCTCTTTTAAGTAAACAAACGAAGAAGTGTCTAACTGACCAATTGTTATGTTTTTGGTTTTATAGCCAATGTATTGAAAACGTAAAGTATCGGTTTTATCCAAACCCGCAATATTTATCGAAAAATGGCCTTTCTCATTGCTAATTGTACCTTTATTTTTATGCAAAACATAAATGTTGGCGTAAGGAAGGGCTGTTTGCTTATCCATATCAAGAACCAGGCCTTTAAGCTCTTCGGCAGAATCACTATTCTCGTTAACCGCAATACTTACTGAGTCTTGTGTTGTTTGCGAATTACCGACAACAATGGATATCAATGTAATTAGTGTTGATAATAGAAATCTTTTTTGCATCCTCTTTGTTTAGACCAGGCTTTGTAACAATTATACACCCAAGAAATCTACTTTCCCGGAATCAAAATGATAGTATGCTGCTACTACTTTTACGTCTCCCTTGTCAATAGCATTTCTTATAATTTCTGATCTGGTTTTTAATTGTTCAACGGTAAGTTCAGCATTTATCTTTGCAATATCATTTACCGTAGCTCCTTCTTTTGAAGCAACTATTGCCGGTGTTAAGTGAGCAAGTAAATGATTCAAATTATATCCATTGTCTCCCCCGGCTACAGCCGCAGTTACAGCACCACAATTTTGATGCCCCAGCACCACTATTAGTTTAGTATCCAGATGTGCTACAGCATATTCGATACTTGCAATAGACGAACTATTGGCTACATTACCAGCTACCCGGACAACAAATAGTTCACCTAAACCGGCATCAAAAGCAAGTTCCGGGACAATCCGACTATCTGCACATCCTAAAATGATTGCATAAGGTTCTTGTCCTCCAATTATAGATTCTCTTCTTGAACTATCTTGTAATTTCCCATCTAAAAGGTCAGCTACAAATCTGGTATTGCCTTCTTTTAATCTGTTTAAACTTTCTTGAATTGTCATTTTGTTTGATTTTTATTTTTCTAAAATAACACTAAATAATCTACTGAATATTATCTTTTAGCTGGATTGGCTTAGGGGAGATTACAATCATACCACCAACCAGCTTTTGAATGATCGGTAAGTTAATTTATTTCGTTTACTATTGTTTTGGTTTGGTCATTCATTTGGTATTATATCATTGCTCAAAATAGTCTCAAATTCAGCCTCAATTTTCTTCTGCAATTTACTGTTTTTAGGTTGAAATGGCCAATCCCCTATCTTTTCGGTTTAACCCAAATTATCCAGCGGACTTCTGACATTAAATTTATTACGCTTAAGAACATGAGTATATTTCATTGTAGTCCTTACATCTTTGTGGCCGAGCAATTCCTGTACCGTACGAATATCATAACCATCTTCAAGCAAATGAGTAGCAAATGAATGGCGAAAGGTATGACAGGAAGCATTTTTAGTTAGTTCTGCCTTTCTGACTGCAATTTGCAGATTTTTATTACAAATAAGAGTATTATACGGATTACATTTTTGCTTGCATATTTCGTTTATTATGCGTACATTAGCTACTTAATAATATGTTAGCAAGCCTACATCTAGAAGAAGGATATCTAAAAAGCAAAAAACAGGAGGTTCATAATGAATAAAGGTGGGAGGTTGTCAGACTTTGATCACCCCAGTATCCAAGAAAAAGCAAAGAAACTGACATCCGGAAAATCAACCTTGATAGACAAGGTCGAAAGCATTTTTAGTTACGTGCGGGATGAAATTCAATTCGGCTTTCCACCAAAGTGGGATCAGGTAAAGGCTTCAGAAACACTTAAGTACGGACTAGGGTATTGCAACACCAAGGCTACGTTATTTCGCGCTCTATGCAAAGCCATCGATATCCCAGCTCGGATCCATACAGGCCTCATTGAAATTAAGATTATGAGTGGTATTTTCCCATCGTTTGTCTTCCCATTCATGCCAAGTTCAGGAGGGCATTCATGGATGGAAATTGAAATAGATGGGGAGTGGAAGCCTATTGATTCCTATATTAATGATAAACCATTCTATGAGGGAGCATTAAAGCGACTTCAAGAAAGTAGCAAAACCACATCATATTCAATATCGCTAGCCAAGGGAGTGAGTAGCTGTGAGTTCAACTTTGGCGAGAAGGGATTCGTTCATATGGGGGCAGTATTAGATGACCACGGAACATGGGATGATTATTCAGAGTATATGTCGTCTGAAAAATACATTAGTATGGATCGGATGCAGCTTATGTCATATCCAATACTAGCGAAGATGAGCAATCGAAATATTAAGAGGATTCGCGCTTAGTTATTGCGAAGGCTTGCTAACAATTCGCTGAAGCGGACGTCAGAGGATGAGCGAAAATTAAACTCATGTAACGAGCCGGCGGCGCTTAGCTCAGAGCCGTTAGGTTGAAAAATCAATTAAAGATGATTTTCTTTGAAGCTCCCTGAATTGTTTTGCCAAACAGAGAAAAAACATTTCGGTCCCATCAACCAAGAACTGATTTTGAAGGGTAGATGGTTTATTCAGAATCTCATCAGCCCAACATTCTTTTCCTAAAAGAGTGAATGTTATTTATTGCAGTTTTTAACTGGGCTTTATTTTTATCTGTTGCTGACATTATACTAATCTTGTAACAACGAACCAGGCAAGTTCTGGTGAGAGAACGAAGGTATTAAAAAGTGAGAACACAAAATTTATCTATACAACCTCAATCTTTGACACTTCGGTTAAGTATCTTGCTTTGTCATCCAGTGTTTCCTAAAAGCTGTCAGCCTGGTGCTGTAATCTTTCTTTGTAACATCGGGAAAAGATACCAACTACATATATCAACGTGAATTCGATATAAGAATTTATGATAATATTCTGCAAACATGAACTGTAAACAAGCTATTCTAAAACCTGCAGTGATGCCCGCCTTAACCGGACGGGCAGGGATGAATGTGCCAAAGGCACTCCCATGGAGGAATATTGGATGGAAAATAAAATAATAACTTCTCCATTATTCCCTTATTCCAAATCATCATGAAATATTGCACACAGATTAGCAGTTAAATAATAATATTGCTTATGTCGAACAGACGTTATTAGGATACAGGTTTAAGTTTTTAACTTAAGCTTTACAATCAACGGCTTAAGTCTCAGACTTGTACCAAAGAGTATTTACGTCTGGTAAAAAGGCTAGTCGTGAGCTTGAATTTCGCTTTTTCTTTTCCCAAAGAAACCAATGACAACAAGGATTATAAAAACGCTAAAGATTAACAACATCTCAAACCAATATTTTCCGGGTTCCACCCAAATTTCTTTGAAGATATTCCAACGACCGAGTATTTCCACAAAATTCCAAAAGATAATTACTGTTGGAATAGCATATCGGATAGCATATCCTATTTTCGTGATTCTCAAAAGCTTAATGAACAAATACCCTGACCAGAGCAATGAACCAAAAGCAATAATATAAGTTACAGGATGACGATCGCCAAAGAAGTTGGAATCATAAGCAAATAATAATACCAGGTAAAAAGTCCAAAGCAGGGCAATTAACTCCATCACTGTAGTCATTGTAAAATTATGCGATACCGGTTGCAATTTTATAGCATTACGGATCTTAAGTTTTTGCTGAAACCAGTTAAAAAATTTACAGCCCGATTTTGAACTCAGGAAATAAAACATCATTATTATGGCCCAAAAACCAATGGATGATGGCATAATTAGATATTCAGGCTTTGTAACTACTTCTCCGTTTACAATGAGCGGTTCTACTCCAAATCTGTTGGCATAGTATACATAAGCAAATTCAATCCAGCCCGTCCAGATAAATAAACCGCCAAAGAGGCCAAGAAAAGTCGAGTTTGCTTCTTTGTCGATGATCGTCCCCCAAACAACTAAGCCAAAACCTATTATACCCAAAATAACGGCAGCATGATATACGTATTCATGACCAAAAGATTTCTCCATAATGATCATGGCTGCATGGCCAAGTGGCATTGTAAACAATACAATTAAAAAAGCTATAATTCCGATTAGAGGTTTTTTGATCTTCATTTTATACGAATAAAACAGTTGCAAAACTAAACTGTTTTATGAGTTCCTGCAATACCCAAATGTAGTGATTCTTTTAGGGTTTTATCCTATGTTTTTAAATTGTTTTAAAGGGTCCCCAGGCGGTCAATTGAGGGTGGGCCGTATATTCGATTCTCTATAATTCCGCAAGCTAAATGTTTGTTTTACTTATGTTATTTTAAGTTTCAATTCTACTTGCTTTATTCTGTGATAACTTTTGGCAGATTAATGCCGCAATAAAAGCTTCAATCAAACCCAAAGGAGCGGCAATAAGCACAATACCTTCTGGTAGCAAACCCAGATTCCAAAGTACAATCCACAACAATGGCAAAAACAAGAACCATGATAAAAAGGTAGTTTGCCACAGGTTGAATTTCCTGGAAAAGATAAATATGGTAGTTGCAAAAATAAATCCCCATATCATCCAGATGATCATATTAATGGGTTCTTCGGGTAACACAATTCCAAGGTTTTGGTGGTGTTCAAGCCAGCACGGTTTTGCAAGAAATATCCATCTGAGCGTTTCGGAAAGATTGATCCAGATACCTGCCAAAAGAATTGGTAAAATTGTTTTTTTGAAATAGTCCATGATTATTCCTTTTGTTAAAATATAAATTTCCGTTTAATACTTGATCAACTTTCCTGTAAAGGTAGTATTTTCATTCTCCAGTCTGTAGTAGTAAATTCCAGGGGGAAACCTGCTACCATCTACACTAATCATGGAAACATCTGAAGAGGACGTTTTTTTTGTTATTGAAACTATTTCTTTACCCATACTATTAAATATCTTCAATACAACATCCCCGCTTTTCAAATTCAAAAATTCACAGCTTATTTGACTGGTAAATGGGTTTGGATATATTTTTACTTCATGATCAGTCAGTTTGATGTTGTGCACATCTAAAATCTCAGGTAGCAGGGTGAATGGTTTAGTAGCTGTCATGGTATTGTCCCAATTGTCGGTCAGGTCAAGCTTCAGGAAATAGGCGCCCGGTTCAAGTCCTTGTGTATTCCAGTCAACAAGTACATCATCCCTCACCTCTGTTTCCATTTGGGTTCCAATCATATACCACTTGGTTGTGTCATCAGCCCTTTGGTAATACATGGTATAATGGCCAAAATCCATCAGTTCACTATCAACTCCTTTATCAATCCATGCTGATCCAAATATGGGCACTACAGAATTGACAAAGCCGGAAACAGGAGAAATAATATTTGCCATCCAGATAACTGATCCGGCATCATATGTAGGTGCTTCGGTGGTTGATGATTGAATCAGCATCAGCACTGAATTCTCCAATGCCTGAACCAGGCCGTTCATCATGGTTGAATAAGCAAATATCAAAAAGCTATTCCCACCGCTTCGTAAAGAAGATGCAAGTGAAGAAAAACCAATTACTGTAAATGTTGTATCGGTTGTAAAAATGTATCCCCCGCTCCCATCAATAAATGAATTATACGCATTGACAACCGACTGCCCCATTACGCCGATTTCTCCTAAAATGCAACCTTGAATATCAACCACTACGGTATCAAATGTATAAATGCTCCAGGTCATTACATCGCAATTGTTAAGGTGAAAATAGCGGTCGTCAAGCGGTGCCGTAAAATTATCGTAATGGTTATTATTCACCAGGCCACTTACATCCGATGAATCACTTCCTTCAAACCATAACCCGATTGCCCTGAGTTCTGAATCAGTAATAGTCACATCCGACCCGTTTGATGGCATCAATCCCCACATCACTTCCTTACAGTTGTTAATTTGAATATCGTATTCTACTCCACTCACACCAGTTTCAGATTTATTAAAACTATAGGCTTCCACATCATCTCCATCAGGAAACGATACATCAATTTCTGCTTCCTCACCGAACTGGTGCCACAACAGAACAGTTTTAGCGCGATCTATTTCCAGGTTTACGCTATCAGAAATAATAAACTCCCCGGCAACATCAACTGAATCAATAATAATGCTGGATTGATTGTACATACTGATAGTCGAAAAATCAGGTTTTGTCACATTGTCAAATAAAAGCAGTGCTGAATTTACCGTTGCCATATTATGTACCAGTCCACCAAAATCCAAAGTTGATTGGTGAATTTCCATAACTGAATTGCCAGTAAGGATTATATTTCGCTGATAGAAATACTCTTGTGGGAAAAAGAGATAAGAAGAGTTAGCAATTACCTGCGCATCCTGAAGTGTATAAATATTGCCAAGTATTGTAGCATGTGCATTTTGAAACTTGAGCACACCATCTCCCAATACGATAATGGGTCCCGGATGAAACCACTCTGAATCAATAATCAATTCATCGCCTAGTGTAAAACCTATCACCAGTGTATCACCAAGGTAAACGGTGTCAGATGATCTGACAGACGATGTTAATTTAGCCAGCCTGTCTTTAATCTCAAGAATATCGGTCAATGACCGTTCTATTTTTTTAAAATCATTAGTTACCTGTACGACAGACTTTTCATTTATTCTCGCTTTTTCCATAAACTGCTGTTGCAAAACCTTATTGGCATTTTTGAGATCATTAATGAAAAGATTTCTATTTCCGAACTGAGAATAGGACTGAAAAGACAAAAAGAGAATGGTTATTGCAATAAGTTGCTTTAGATTGTTATTATTTTTCATTTGTTTAACAAGTTATGGTTGTTTGACTAATAGTAATTCATCAAAGCGAAACTGTTAGCTCTAATTAGTAGCATAAAAACATGTTGTATATAACAGGCATGTCATAATAACGAAGAAATTATTAATGTATTCCACAAGTTTCTCAAGCTACAAGATTTCTATTCTGTTTCAGAAACAAACTTAAAGATTTAACTTCAAAATGATACTTGTGTCAAGTCAAGCATTATCTGATTAGGTTTAATGATTATAAATATCATTTTTAGCTTGACTTAGCTGAATAAGGAAGTATCTTTGATCTTAAATAATACCTCCAGGTATCATTTATGAATTTTTCCAAAACAACAGAATACGCTCTCAGGATAATGAGCTTTATGGCAATTGATGAGAAAAGGCTGTATAGCTCAAACGAAGTTTTCAAAAGTCTTAAAATTCCCTTCAGGTATTTAAGGAAGTTGTTGATACTCTTATCAAAAAATGGGCTACTGGTAAGTGTACAGGGGAAAAACGGAGGTTATAGGATAGCTAAAAACCTTGTCGACATATCCCTGTTGGATATTATTCAGACAGTTGGGGATGATCAGGTAATTAATAAATGCTTTTTTGGATTTGAAGGTTGCGCTTTTGAAAAAAAATGTGCAATACATGATAAATGGGCGGCAGTTCGTGAACACATTAATGATGTTCTGAGCTCAACCACCCTTGCCGAGTTAAAGGAATCCGGACCACAAAGTTTTATTTCAAATAATAATTAAGTATTAACTAAAAACAAATAATTATGGTTGATTCACAATTAGTTCTTTACGGACAAACAATTGCGTATACCTGTTATGCGATTGTAATTATCCTGGTGATGGGCTGGTTTGGTATAAAAATTACCAAATCAGGAAAGAGTAGCAAGGCAAGTCATGCGCTCTTTTACACTTTTGTTGGGCTTCTGGTGGTGTTGGGAGTTTCCCTTCATATCGTAACCTACAATACTATTCCGTGGGCCCCGATGGATATCAACAGGGCCGATATTAAACCTGACAAGGTGTTTGATATCACAGTAGCAAATCATCAATTTATTTTACCCTCTGAGAAGCTTGTCATCAATGTGGGTGAAAAAGCCTTGTTTGATGTTACATCGAAAGATCTCACCTATGGATTTGGAGTATTCAGAAGTGATAACTCAATGATTTTCCAGATGCAGGTTGTTCCGGGTCACAGGAACGATATATTATGGCAATTCGAAAAACCGGGAGTTTATACCATCCGGTCCACAGAATATTCTGGACCAAAAGGTGCCCAGATGATCTTAAAAGATGTAATTGAAGTTACAGCAAATGAATAATTAAAGTTAAATTTTAAAAACCAAAAAATAAAGATATGAGTTTTAAAGATACATTTATGAATGGTGAGCAAGGGCTTTTTAAGCCTGGAAGCTTAACCCCAATGCAGAAACTTATTCTCCGTTTTGTTGTAGTTGGCCTCATCTTTTACGGATTTGCTGTAATAGAAGGAATGATCATGAGAATATATCAAATAGAACCAATCGCAGCAATTCCTGATTTTCAATATTTCGCTATACTTACTGCACACCCTTTGGTGGGTATATTTGGTTCAACCTATTCAATTGTTTTTGGAGCATTTCTATTTCTTGTTCCTTTCCTTATGAAAAAACCTTTATGGAGTTATAAATTGGGAAACTGGACATTTCTATTAATTACAATTGGAACGCTGACATTTTGGTTAGCGGGATTCATTTCACATTATGCACCACTGTACACGTTATACTGGCCTTTGCCTGCCGATTTCAGTCAGTTTAGTCCACTGGGAGGAACCTTTTTTATTGTGGGTATTGCCATTGTAATGTTGGGTGCCGTATTTTTTGTGATCAATATTTTCAAAACAATTGCTTACACTCCTGAAGGAATGGAAAAACAACCTGCCGGGGCATTGTTAGCTGATGCAATCGGATATAGCGGATTAAGAAACTTATTCAGAAAGAAAGAAAAACAAAAGGAACATCTTGTGTCGCTTCCTGTTGCTGCTATTGCGAGGGGAACTGTTGACGTAGCATTAAATGCAGGTATTATTTTATTTACCGGGGTGCTTATTCTGGTTTATCTGGTTGGACATCTTATAGGATTTGATTTAAAAGAGACAGCCATAGATGCTCTGCTTTATAAAAACTGGTTCTGGTGGGGACTGGATTTGATTGCAGATGGATTGGTGTTGATTTTTGTTGCCGGTACATGGTATCTGTTAGCGATGATGATCACAGGTAAAAAGCTGTTTATGCAGAACATTGCAAGGGCAGCACTTCTGGTTGAACTTATTGTATCATGGACAGTTTGGTCACATCACCTGTTATCCGATCAGGCTCAACCTGCTATTCTAAAAATTGTTTCGGGTGAGTTAGTAACTGCTTTTGAGTTGATTACCCAGGGATTAGCATTCTATATTGTCCTAGCCACATTGTGGATGGCACGACCATTAAAGATGACAAACGAATTAAAGTTCTTATTGGGAGGCCTTTTAGGTTTTGCACTTGCTGTTCCGGCAGGTATCATGCAGGCCGATATCGGGCTGAACCGGATCTTACATAATACACAATGGATTATTGGACCACACGTACACGTTGCTATTTTAGTAGGATTAACAATGACCCTTTATTCTGCTATATATATCCTTTTCCCGATTGTAACCAATGGAGCAAAATTATATAGTCAGAAATTGGCCAACTTCCACTTTTGGGCACATTTAATTGGCGGTATCGGTATGGGTGCTTTTATGGGAATGGCCGGTTTGGAAGGAATGCTCAGGCGGACAATTTACCTGAATGGTGAATTTAACCTGTACATGATCCTGGCCGGAATTTGCGGAGGATTGTTGTTGTTGGCATTTCTTGCATTCTTTTACAATATTGTAATGAGTATTGGCCTCAAAGGCGTTATCGGAATATTTACTCCTTCGAAATTAAATGTGAAGGATTTGGTACCGGTTGAAGAGAGTTAGCATTAATGATATACATATTAAAAGCCCGGATTAAAAGTTCGGGTTTTTTATTTTCTGCAATCATAGTTCAGTTTCAAACTGTAGTCTTATTGCGGGATGATAGTCATACTGGCTATTTCCATTATCAAGTATCAATCCTCCAGTATCCAGTATCAATCAGCATCTAGTATCAAGCATCCAGCATCCCCGCTTTCGCTGTGCTACGAACGGGCAATCACCAATAACTCTTAACCAATAACTCTTAACTCTTAACCAGCATCCAGCATCCAGTATCCAACTTCACTTCACCCTCACAATTTTCTCAACCCCTTTTACCTGGTTAAGTTTGGCAATGAGCTGATCGAGGTGATCGAGATCTTTCACCATCACACTGATACGTCCTTCAAAATGCTTTCCTTTTTTCTGAAAATTGATGGCACGCATATTTACACGCAGGTCATTAGTAATTGTACTGGTTATGGCGCTTACTACACCCAATTCATCTCTTCCGGATATACGAAGATTGGCAACTGTATGCGTTTTTTCAGTTCCACTGATCCATTTTATAGCCATCACGCGATAGGGATACCTGGCCATGAGGCTTTTTGCATTCGGACATCTTTTGCGATGTATTGTAATGCCCCCTGTTGTGGTAACAAAACCAAAAACCTTATCTCCTCTTATTGGACTACAACATTTTGCCAGCCGGTAATTTACGTTTTTCAGGTTTTCACCGATGTATAAAATATCGGTTTGTTCCTCTTCTTCTTTTACTACGGGAGCTTTTATTTCCTGAATTTCCGGCTTCTTTTTGGATGAATCTTCTTCCACAAATTCAATCAGCCTCTTTTTTATATCTGCAAGCTCAATCTTTTCTTCAGCAATGAGATAGTACAAGTCAACGCCGGTTTCAAGTTTATAATGCTTTATGAGCATATTGATCAGATCCTCGGTACTTTTAATCTTCCAGTTTTTTAACTTCCTGGCCAAAATATCTTTACCGATTTCTGCCTCCCTGTACTTTTCTTCCTTTAATTGTTTTCTGATATTCGTTCTTGCTTTTTCAGTATGCACAAATGCCAGCCAGTCAAGTTTAGGTTTCTGATTCTTAGCGGTCATTATATCAACCTTGTCACCATTTTGTAATTCATACCTGATTGGTACGACCCTATTATTTACCCTTGCTCCCCTGCACTTACTTCCAACATCAGTATGTATCTCGTAGGCAAAATCCAGAATCGTACACCCCGGTTTTAGTTGCTTCAAATCACCTTTTGGTGTAAAAACAAATATGCTCTGCTTTTTGGATTTGTCTTGAGACCGGTAGGTAAAATCAAACTCTATCTGATCAGGATTTTGCAATATATCCCTTACCTGTGTCAACCAGTCTTCAGGGTCTTTCTTGCTCATTACCCCTTTGTATTGCCAGTGTGCAGCCTGACCCTTTTCAGCCACCTCATCCATTCGTTTTGTTCTGATCTGTACCTCAACCCATTTTTTATTGTCACCCATAACAGTAGTATGCAACGATTCGTAACCGCTGGCTTTCGGGATTGTGATCCAGTCGCGCAAACGCTTTGGATTTGGGTCGTAAATGTTTGTAACAATGGAATAAACTTTCCAGCAGACTTCCTGTTCCTTTTTGGGTTTGGTTTCCAAAATAATGCGGATTGCAAAAAGATCATACACTTGCTCAAAATCAAGATTTTGCTTACGCATTTTGTTATAAATAGAGGGAACTGATTTTGTGCGCCATTTAATGTCATACTCAATGCCCTGGGCCATAAGTTCACGTTCAACAGGCCGGATAAATTCTTTAATAAATACTTCTCTTTTCGATCTGGTATCCTTAATTTTCTGGTTGATAGAATTATACAAGTCGAGGTCTTCATATTTCATCACCCGTTCTTCAAGTTCGGTTCGCACCTTATACAAACCAAGCCTGTGTGCGATGGGGGAATAGATATGTTTTATTTCCTCAACGAATAAGCTGGCTTCTTCACCTCTCAAATCAATGTACCGGATGTCGTTAAGCCTGTGAGCCAGTTTGATCAGGATCACTCGAATATCGTTAACAATCGAAAGATATAATTTACGGAATGAATCTGATTGGTACGATAATCTTTCTGTTCTCAGTTCTGATATCCTGTTAAACCCTTCTACAATTTCTGCTACCTGATCCCCGAATTTACTCCTGATTTCTTCAATTAGTTTTTCAGATTTTGTCTGTTCTCCGTGCAAAAGCGAACAAATTGCAGAAGTAGGCCCGAGTCCTATTTCTTTCATTGCGGTGATGGCAATATTCAGGTTGTGGAGAATAAACGGTTTGCCATTTGCCAATTCTTCATCTTTATGCAATTCAGAGGCTAAGGCATAGGCTTCCTTTATCTTTTCAACTTCTTGCTTTGACAATGGATTTGTAAAACAATTTAGAAGTTCAGATAATTTTCGTTCTAAAATCCCCTCTTTTCCAAACATAAATTATTAGCTAAGCTTTCTAACAAAAATAACGAAAATTGATGAGAAAATCAACAAAAAAACAGCGCCTACATTAAAACGTAAACGCTGTCAAAATAAGTTTATTATTTACTAACTTTAATGAGGTTCACTTTCACCTAAGTCAGGTGGATTTTCAGATATTGAATCCCTCATTTTGGTATCGGCCTGTATGTTTTGGAATTTATAATAGTCCATAATACCAAGGTTTCCTGATCGGAAGGATTCGGCAATGGCTTTCGGAATTTCTGCTTCTGCCTGAATAACGTTTGCACGCGCTTCCTGTGCTTTTGCTTTCATTTCCTGTTCGGCGGCGACAGCCATGGCCCTGCGTTCCTCTGCTTTGGCCTGTGCAATATTTTTATCGGCATTGGCCTGATCCATTTGAAGAACAGCGCCTATATTTTTACCAATATCAATGTCGGCAATATCAATGGATAAGATTTCAAAGGCTGTACCCGAATCAAGACCCTTTGAAAGTACAACCTTCGATATGCTGTCCGGATTCTCAAGAACGGCTTTATGCGAATCAGCCGAACCAATTGATGATACAATACCTTCTCCAACACGGGCCAGAACAGTATCTTCTCCGGCGCCACCTACCAATTGCTGAATGTTTGCACGAACCGTAACACGTGCCACTGAGATCAACTGAATTCCATCTTTGGCCACCGCGGCTACTTTCTTGGTGTCTATCACTTTCGGGTTTACTGACATTTGAACTGCCTCCAGCACATCGCGGCCTGCAAGATCAATGGCAGTTGCTGTTTTAAAGTTAAGGTCCATGTTGGCCTTATCAGCTGATATAAGAGCATTAACAACTGATTGCACATGCCCTCCGGCAAGATAATGTGCCTCCAGGTCATCGCGGTTTAAATGAATGCCTGCTTTTGTTGAAGCAATCAAATTGTTTACAATAACACTGGGCGGAACTTTACGCCAGCGCATCAGAATGAGCTGTAACAATGAAATTCGTACACCCGACACCAGTGCTGTAAACCACAAACCTACCGGGATAAAATAAAACAGCAGCCACAAAAGAAATATGGCGCCTACACCTGTTGCAATGATTACATAAATATTACTCATAATTATTTTATTATTTGTTTGATAAATATTTTATTACCTGATATTTTAACAACCTTAATAACTGCATTTTCATCAATAAATTCTGAAAGTGCACTTACCTCGTAAAATTTATCTTTGAAAGTGGCTTTACCCATCGGAGCACACCTTGAAACGGTTATCCCTTTATTTCCAATCTGTAGTTGTTGTGGATCAATCGTCCTCACTTTTCCTTTTATCTCTGTACTCAGCATGGCCTTCTTCCATGTTTTGGATCTAAGCGCAAGTAACAATCCGACAAGGTTAACACCCAATGTAACGGCAAGTGTAATGTGTCCGGCCTGGGTTCCTTCTCTGCTGTATGCAAGCCAGATGGCAGCAACCATTAAACCAAAGCCTATAACGCCGGCCACACCTGAACCAGGAATTACCAATATTTCAAGCAATAGCATCAGTATGCCAACCAGAATTAATATAATGATGAATGTCCACATAGTTTTTACCTAAACAAAGTTACTATTTTCTTCTTTTAAATTTTTTATAAATATCCTTGCGATGACCAGCTCTAATAACCTCAACAACAAGCACTTCATGAATCAAGGAATAAATAACCCTATAATTTCCAACTCTTATCCGGTAGGTATGCTGAGTTCCCTTTAGTTTACGTGCGCCTTTTGGAAGTGGATTTTCGGATAATTTCTCAACAGCGTCAATTATTTTCAGAATGATATTATTGTTTAATTTCGATAGCTCTTTACCTGCCGCAACCTTCCATCTAATTTTATATAAAGCCATCTATCTTCAATTGCTTGACCAATGTTTCATGTGAGATAGTAGGTTCCTCCCTCCTTTCGGCAATAGCGGCCAAATCTTCAATATCCTCAAGTAGCTCTTCAAATTGATCAACAGATAACAGCACTGATTTTTTCTCTCCTTTTTTATCAGTAATGTATTCTGGTTTTAGTTCATTCAGGATTCCCATTTTATCCGTGCGTTATTTAATTTCTACCGTCAATGTTCTGTTTGTCATTTCTTCGTATCGGGGCTTCAAATCACTAAAAATTCCATTTTTAACCGGGCACTTGCCTTTGAAATGGGCAATCCATGCACAATTTTCAGCCTGCATGGCTTCGTGCTCACACACATCAATCAGCGTTTCTATAACATAATCGAAACTGTTCACATCATCATTGTAAAGAATTAGTGAACGGAGTTCATCTTCTTTTTGATTCAGTTCAACAATCGGTGATTTTTTTTCTTTTGTGCTCATATTCTTAGTTCAAACAGAACAGTAACAAATTTAGTATAATTTACCTTCTTTAAAATATAACTGTGAAGTTTTATTAATTTTATAACATCAAACCGGAACATGATGAAATTAAGGCAGATTATTATTTCTCTCATCTTTTTAACAATTAACCATTTAGGTTTTACCCAGATACAGGATGATGTGTGGACACGAATACAACCTACACCACAGGAGCATTCACTTTATTGTGTTAGACAAATACCCGGCACTGAAACAATAGTAACTGTTGGTAATGGTTGTACCATTATGTATTCGGATGATGAAGGTGAAACATGGGATATCACACTGAACTCTGCAGGACTTCCGAATAATACGCAGTTTCGTTCAGTTAATTTCATTGATGAGGATAATGGTTATGCTGCAGATTATTTCGGTAGGATAATTAAAACTGAAGATGGTGGGGAAAGCTGGGATCTGGTTTATAATCAAACTCATGATTCATTAAGAACTGACCGGGTTGATATATACCTGTTTGATGCGGAAACCGCAATAGTTGTTGGATGGCACCAGCTTATTTTAAAAACAGAAAATGGAGGCGAAAGCTGGATAACCACTTTAAGCCCGGATGGTTTTTTCCTGAACTCAATTGATTTCGTAAATCAGGATACAGGGTATATTGTTGGAAACCCTGATTCAGCAATTATTTTGAGGACATACAATGGTGGAGACGATTGGTATTCTCAACCTTTTATAGATGGTTATACAGGTAACTTTTTTGATATCGAATTTGTTTCTGATTCAGTAGGTTTTATTAATTATAATAGTAGTAATTACAGGGGAGATGACACAACCTACATTTTTAAGACTACAGACAAGGGAGTTAATTGGACCCTTAACTACAAAGTAAACAGTTTCTTATCGATTGGTGAACTAAATGTCATGGACGAATCAAATATCATTTCGTTTGCATATAATTGGGGTTTATCAAATATTGTAACTCATAATCAAGGTCTTTCATGGGAAGAGATTGCTGGTCCTTTTAGTGGTAGCTGGTTTTCAGGAAACTCTATTCTGTACACTTCTGAATACATAATGTCAGTTGGTATTTATGGTAGGGTCTACAGGACAAATGATCTCGTTGATTGGATTAGTTTATGCGCTAAAAATAATATTGAAACAATAACTGGAGTAGAGTTTACCTCACCTGAAATAGGATATTCTCATTTCCGTTTTCGTGGTGGTGGAATCCTTACTGGTAAACTTTATAAAACAACAGATGGAGGTATCTCATGGACTGGTTTAGACCAAGGTTCTTATACTACTGATTTTAACTTCTTATCCAATGATTCTGGGTATGTTGTTAAGAAACATTCAGGGACAGTAATTTCAACATACAAAACAACAGATGGTGGAATAAATTGGATTTGGATGGATGATTTTATAACAGATGATTTTAATTGGCTAGATCTTATATCTGTTGATTATATTGATGAAGAGCACGGAATCTTAGCTTATACAGGAAAAATCTACAGAACAAGTCAAACAGGTGATTACTGGCAAGAAATATTTGTTTCTCATTTTGAACATCTTATGACAGACATCCATATGTTTACAGCTGATACTTTTCTGGTTGCTACTTACGATACATGGCCAATTAATTCTCCAATATTAATATGGAGCTATGATGGTGGGGAAAGCCTGGTTCTTGATACACTAGATCAATCCCTTAATATGCCAAACAGCATTTATTTTAAAAACAGGAATACAGCATTTATACCATTTGAGCAAGGAAACACCATACTTAAGTCAACTGATGGAGGGCTAACATGGGACTTTACAACTATTAATGATACCAGCATGTCAAACTATCATTCAGTCTATTTCCCAACTGACAGTATCGGTTATGCAGTAGGATCAGGCCCTTATACAACTATGCTTAAAACAATTGATGGTGGAGACACCTGGGACCCGATAGATATTCCGTGTTCTTCAGGATTGTCCCATGTTTATTTCCACGATGAGTGGCATGGCTTTGTATTTGGTGACGGTGGAATAATAATGGAAACATTTACCGGAGGTGTGGTTAGTAAGAAAGAAAATCCCTATCTGACAAGCGAGCCCTTCTTTTCCATTTCGCCAAATCCATCCAGAGACAATGTTCAAATTAAATTAGATGAACCGATTGAGAATGTACTAATTATAGAAATTTATAATATAAATGGTGAACGTATCATTCATAATTTAAAAGCTGGAATTATCGGTAAAAACGATATTTCTATTAATCTGACCTCGCTCCCACCAGGCTTGTACTTTTGCCGGATTTCTAATGGGAATAATGTCAGCACAAGAAAGATTATAAAGTTGTAAGTTTTTATTGACTCACCCCCTCATTCCCCTTCTCTACAAATAGAGAGGGGGATGTCAGCCGGCAGGATGACAGGGGGTGAGTTGCTAACAATTGACACCTTCCCGATAATACTTATACATCTGAACAAGAAATTACGAACTCTTCCTATTTTTGCATCCTATGTACGATTTCGATTCATTCATCAGCAAACTGAAAAAGCAGTTTAACGGCTCTGATCTCCCAGGATTGGATGCGCAAATGTCGATGGCACCAATCACCAGGCTGGAAGAATTGCAAAGATTGAAAGATACATCCACACCACGTCAAAGCGCAGTATTGGTGTTTTTTTATCCTGTTAATAATAAAACCAGACTTGTATTCATCAAACGCCCGGTAGATGACACTGTCCATAGTGGTCAAATAGCGTTTCCCGGAGGCAGGGCTGAACCGGAGGATAAGGATTTTGTTCAAACTGCACTCCGTGAAGCCAACGAAGAAGTGAATGTTGATCCTGATAAAGTAAAAATTATCGGATCGTTATCAAAACTCCATATCCCACCCAGCAATTTTGATGTTTATCCGGTTATCGGATACTCGGAAGACAGGCCTGATTTTAAAGGCAATTATGAAGTTGAGCGCATACTGGAAGTCAGGCTGACTGAACTTATGGATATAAATACCAAAACGACCAAAACCATTTACCACCGAACCGGAAAACTGGTTGATGTACCCTGCTATTTTATTGAAGGAGAAATCATCTGGGGTGCAACGGCCATGATGCTGGGGGAGCTGCTTGCACTAATTAATTCTGATTGAGTCTTTTTTGAGGCCTAAGACAGAAGACCTAAAACACAAGACCTAAGACCTTCCAGCGTTTGCAAAACCTGGAAGAGTCTGAACAAAGAATCAAGAATCAAGAGCCAAGACACAAGAGCCAAGAAACAAGAGCCAAGAATTAAGAATCAATAAAAAAATAAACTCCAGACTCCAGACTAAATCGTTAACCTTACATCGAAATGACGTTAAAATATGTTTAACTGATCTTTTATTATGGCTTTGCTATTACATTTGTCGCCAAATAATTCTTAAAAAGAAAATGTCGAAGGAAAAATTTTTAATGACCAAGATCATCGCCACACTGGGGCCTGCTACCAATTCGGTTGAGATAATCACAAAACTGATTGAAGCCGGCGCAAGGGTATTCAGGATTAATTTCTCACATGGGAATTTTGATGATTTTGACGAATTGATTGACAATATCAGAAAAGCCGAAAAAGGAACCAAAACCTTCGTTGCCATTTTAGGCGACCTTTCCGGGCCAAAAATCAGGGTTGGAAAGGTGATTGCTAAAGGCGTACTGCTTGAAAAGGGGCAGATAATCCGTTTTGTAAAAAATCCAATTATAGGAGGCGGAAAAGGAAACGAGAACAGTTTTTCGACTACCTACCCCCAATTTATCGATGAGGTAAAACCCGATGAGCGTATTTTACTCGATGATGGAAATATCGCCTTAAAATGTATTTCTAAAACAGGAAAGGGGGATGATGCATTTCTGTCGTGCGAGGTTGTTGAAGGAAACCTGCTTTCCTCATCCAAAGGAATTAACCTACCCGAGACCCAATTGTCATTACCATCGCTAACCGAAAAAGACCACCGCTGTGTAGAATATGCAGTACATAAAAGTTTTGATTTCCTGGCACTGAGTTTTGTTCGCGAAGGAAAAGACATCCGAGAGCTGAAAAACAAAATGACCGAACTCAGGGCCCGGCCACATGGTTTGGATATTACAGGAGGTGACCTCGGATTTTCAACCACCTATGAAAATGATGACTTTATCCCGGTGATCAGTAAAATTGAAAAGCCACAAGCAATCGAAAATCTACAGGAAATCCTCGAAGAAACAGACGGAGTTATGGTTGCCCGTGGCGACCTGGGCGTTGAAATGGACCTGGCCGAAGTGGCTATCTTGCAGAAGAAGATCGTCCAAATGTGCAGGAACATGGGTAAGCCGGTAATTGTAGCTACACAGATGCTTCAGAGTATGATCACTGAAACTGTTCCAACACGTGCTGAAGTATCAGACGTAGCCAATGCCATAATGTATGGTGCAGATGCCGTAATGCTTTCGGGAGAAACCGCCGTAGGCCGTCATCCTGTTGAGGCAGTAAGAATGATGAACCGGATTGCAGGAAGAACCAGCTCTTACATTAAAAGCGAGTTTGCAGAAAAGGGAAAATATATTCGCTATGCAGGCAAACTAAACCGAAAAGCGACCATGGCCAGGGGTGTAAACATGATGGCTAAAGATATACAGGCAAAACTGATTATAACATGGACACACTCGGGAGGCAGTACTGTGTTTCTGTCGCAACAAAAAATGCAAACACCCATTGTCGCCTTTGGCGAAAATATCACCCGTCTTCGCCAAATGTCGTTGCTTTATAGCATTTATCCGGTTTTTATGAAACAACCCAAATCAGGGAGTAAATTTATTGGTGAGCTAAACAATTGCTTGCAAAAAAACGGATGGGCTAAAAAAGGCGATCCTGTGATTGTTGTGGCCAGCAGCCCCATTACCCGAAGAGGCATTACCAACCGCCTGGTAATCCATTATGTAGGCGAAACGGTTGAGGAATAAATGAATCATGTCCCGCCGGACGGCTTTGCTTCTGGTGTATTTGCCATGACCCGCCGGGTTTTTTCCAATCCGTCGGGAATAAACCTACCCGGCAGATTTGTTTGTCAATAATTCATCAGGTGGTGGAATGACAATCTCGGATAGTTTTATATGCTCCCTTATTATCTCATGTTCTATCTGCAACACATTTTCCAGAAAAGTTAATTCATGGTCGGAATTACTTTCTAGCGACTGATCCCGATTTCTTGAGAGACGGTGTCGTTTAGTTTCTTTGTAATCACGGTTAATAAACGCATGAATATCAACATTATCAAGCATCACTGTGTAAGTACCCTCGGCGATCACAATGTCGAACGGTCCATATACTTTTTCTGTTCCAATCTTGTTTTCAGCAAAATGAACCAATGGTTTTACTACTTCATTGTTTGATTCCAATAAAGTTTTAACATGATCGTTTAGCAATTCAAGTTTAACCTCCTGCGTACCAACCCAGCTAATGTCTTCTTTTCTCTTCTGATGATTTGAATGAGGTGGCAAGATGAAATAATCATCCTGTCCGAGCACTATCACTTTTAATCCCTTTTCAATAAAATTCTCCATCAGTACATGCGCGATTTCCGATTTTCCACCACCGGATTCCCCGGATACTGAAATTGCATACGGTACCTCGGGCTTTAACTCATCCAGGTGCTCAAGCACAAATTTAGCGGCTGCATAATGGTATTCATCAATAACTAGTTTGTCTCCAATCATTTTTTCTTTGAATTAGGTTTCTATTCAGGAACAGGTATGTTAAAATTCTTTTTATTCAGGTCTTCTATAAATTTTTTGGTCAGGTTTTTCCATTCAAGGCCCATTGATCTTTCTCTTGTCCGTTGACTAATATCTTTTCGCGCCTTATCATTTTCTGTCAGGCTTAGTATCCCATCCGAAAAAGCGTTTACATCGCCAGCCGGTAAAATGATCGCTTCATCCTTCAGGTAGAAACCTGTAAAGGGGATCTTATCAGAGCTCACTATTGGTTTCGCAGCAATAGCAGCCTGGGCCACTGACATACCAAATCCTTCCATTTCAGATGCTGACACATAAATATCACAAAATCCAAACATCATTGCCAGAAATTCTTCAGGGATAAATCCCAGTAAGAATGCTTTCCCTTTTAAAGATGGAGTTTCATTAAGTATTTTCTGTAATGATTTGTATTCATTGTTTTCAGGCCCGCCACCAATAAAAAGGAGGCACTTATTATCAGTCTTTTCAACTGCCTTTGCAAAGGCCTTCATAAGTACATCTTTTCTTTTGGTTGAGTCCATCCGGCTGGTTTCAAAAAGAACAGTGCTCGACTTGATCTCTTTTTTACTATAACCAGTTTCAGCTTCAAGGTACTTATAGAGACTACCAAGTTCGCTGTCAGTATAATTTCGAAATATCTCGATATCAACGCCCGGTGGATAAAAAACAATGTCTTCGATAGATACGCCATAATTTGTGATCAGGCTTTCTGCAATCTCATAAGAAGTCGCCCCAAAAGCAGGTGTGTAATTACAAATCATGCGCTCGTGGCTTCGCCTTTCCCTGAATTTAAGGTCTCGGTTAATTTCATTGGATTTATCCTTGAAATTCCTTTCTTTAATGACGCTCAGGGAATGGGGAGTCCATACATGTTTATTGATCGTTTCCCGACCGATGCGAATCAAATCATTGTACGTAATTAAACCTTCGCTTAGCTGATAGGGCTCGAAAATATCGTCTTTAAAAATCAGGTCATTCACTTCGAAGTTTAGCAGTGTTGTGCCTAAAACTTTGGCAAGTATAACAGGCCGTAATTCTTTGGTTTCGGCCGCAACAGTATTTCCAAGGTTCTCCCAGTCGAACAACATCTCGAAGTTATTTTTAAACTCCGGTGCAATCGCAGATTTTTCGAACCAGTTCCTGAACGTTTCCACCATTACCTCTTTTTCATGCACATAACCTCTGTCTGCAACTGATTCAAGCAGCAACTCCCCTAAACTAAAATCAGGTGCTTCGGCCACCGACTGAAAATGCCTGTCTTCAATAAAAAAGTTTAACCTTTGCCCATTTACCACACCTTTTGTCAGGAAATCAATAACGCTGGTACAAAAATCATTTTGCCATTTTGCAACCAGTGATCCTCCCAATACCCCTGCATCCCAGTAATGAGTGTTAATCATCTCGTAGTATTCCCACGGGAACACATTTTTCAGTGCTGACTCTTGCTGTATGTGATCATAAATCCAATCTAACTCCTCATTAAGTGCAATGGCAATGTCTTCTTTTCTGATAAATTCATCACCTCCGCCAGGCACGAATATATACCGCACACTGGGAGTTAGAAAATCCTGTCCGGTTCTGATTTTCTGAGATTCATAATATGGAAATCCTCCCCTCGCGTATATAGTGACTTTGTAACCAAGCTGATCTAATGCATGTGCATAGGCATTAACGTAGACGTTTTGACCTCCCGTATCAGGAGCACCTCCGATAGGGATATCAATACCTCCATAACCATGGTTTGTAATTAATGCTATATGCGGCTTTTTGAGTTTGATAAAAGCAGAATGTTTAGTTTTCATAAAAATGCTTTATAAGGAATAGTATTCTAATTCATTGTCATTTTGATCCGCCAACTGGCGGAGAGAAATCCCCTGAAAAGAACCACTTATCCGGAAGATTTCTCGTTAATCCTTTCAGTCGTTCGTTCGAAATGACAATTTTATTTAAAACTCCAGTTCCATCTGGCTTTCTCCTTTATTGTTTTCATCATCTTCCGACTTAATTTCTGCAGGTGGTTTTTTCTTTTGCTTTGGAGTATCTTCTTTTTCCGTTTCAACATTCTCTTCCTGAACATTTACCTCTTCGGCACCGTTATCTTTTTCCGTTTCGAATTCTTCATTCAACACTTCGGTTTCTTCCTCATCTGGCGGTTCGTATGGAAGCGGATCTATCAGACTAACCTTCTTCACATCCCTGTTCGACAAGCGTTTACCTTTGGCACGGTAACTTTTAACGCCTATAAAATCAGCAAGTGGCATTACTTCGTATTCAATTTCATTGTCTTTTTTGGACTTGATCTCGATTTCAATCCGCGGCAAATAATCAAGTGTAAACAGCAATAACTTCGAGCCTTTGGTCTCCGGAATGAATTTATATTTTTTATTCAGTGCATAATGCTCCGAAACCTGGAATCGCTTCACATAGTATTTTTCCAGCTCAGCATCATAAAATACCGCAGTAACTACTTTTTCAGGATCATATTTCTGCAGGTGGGCCATGCCATCATCAAAATGCGTATTCAGGTCATAACCGATCAGTTTAAACACACCGGATGAAAGGATCACAAGTATTTTATCGTTTGCTTTAAATGCGCCCAGGTGTTCGCCGCGTTTACCGGTGTTTAGTCTCCTCACGGTATCATCATACCATATATCCCTTGCCCCCAGCGTGGAAACACCTTCTTCGCGTTTTAAAATATTTTTGATTGGGTTTTTCGACAACATATTCCCTTTAACGCCTCTTCCTTTGATAGCCAGTTCGCTAAAATCAAAGTCAAATGATGTTCTTTTCATCCTCGGTTTTGGCCGCAGGTTAACCTTAATCACTTCAGCTTCGCCATTTGGATTGGCAGTAAAATATAATACCCTGGTTCCTTTGGTACCTTTAGTGAGATTATATTCCTTATCGCGGGTAATTCCCTTAACCGGGAATCGCTTTATGTAATAATTACCTCTGCCTCCATCCCGATAAATCAGGTTGTAGATCGTGCGGTCATCATTCTTTTTGAACACATCAATATGCAGCACATTTTTACCTACAAAAACTTTTGGGGCAACTTTGGTAACTATTAAGGTGCCGTCTTGGCGGAAGACGATAAGATCATCAATATCAGAACATTCGGTTACAAATTCGTCTTTACGCAATGAGGTTCCGGCAAATCCTTCCTTATAGTTTATATACAATTTCAAATTGGCAACAGCAGCCTGGGTTGCAGAAATGGTATCAAAATTCCTGATCTCGGTTTTACGCTCCCTACCCTTTCTGTATTTCTTTTTTATCTGCTTATAGTAGTTGATGGAATAATCAATCAGGTGTGCCAGATGGTTTTTTACCTCTTCAATTTCTTCTTCAATTGATTTGATCAGGTCGTCGGCTTTAAATGAATTGTATTTCGAAATACGTTTTATCCTGATCTCGGTCAACCGGATAATGTCATCCTTAGTTACCTCTCTTTTAAGTTGTTTTTTAAATGGCTTTAGCCCTTTATCGATGGTATCCAGTACACTTTCCCAGGTTTCGCATTTTTCTATTTTAAGATAGATACGGTTTTCGATAAAAAGTTTCTCAAGCAAAGAGTTATGCCATTGTTCCTGCAATTCGTTCAACCTGATCTCCAACTCAGTACGTAGCAGGTCAACGGTGTGATCGGTATTGTTCCTTAATATCTGGCTAACCGGAAGAAATTGTGGTTTTCCATCAAAAATAACACAATTGTTCGGCGAAATTGAAACTTCACAATTGGTGAATGCATACAAGGCATCGATGGTTTGGTCGGGCGATACGTTTGAAGCAAGGTGAATGACAATTTCCACATTTTCAGCAGTGTTATCGTCAATTTTCCGGATCTTTATTTTGCCTTTGTCATTGGCGGAAACGATGGAATCGATCAGTGAAGTAGTAGTTGTGGTAAAAGGTATTTCAGTAATTGTCAGAATTTTTTTGTCTACCTGGCTGATGCGTGCCCTTACCCTGACTTTTCCACCACGCAGTCCTTCATTATAGCGTGTAAAGTCGGCCATACCGCCGGTATGAAAATCAGGGATAATTTTAAAGTCTTTACCCTGCAAATATCTGATGGAGGCATCAATCAGTTCAATAAAATTATGAGGAAGGATTTTTGATGCCAGGCCAACCGCAATACCTTCTACACCCTGAGCCAGTAATAACGGAAACTTAACAGGCAGGGTAACCGGCTCTTTATTCCGGCCATCATAAGATGATTTCCATTCCGTAGTCTTCGGGTTGAATACCACATCTTTTGCAAACTTTGAAAGGCGGGCTTCGATATACCTTGGCGCTGCAGAGCTATCGCCGGTTAATGTGTTTCCCCAGTTTCCCTGTGTCTCAATCAATAAATCTTTTTGTCCCAACTGCACCAATGCATCACCAATTGAAGCATCGCCATGCGGATGAAATTGCATGGTATGACCGATAATGTTGGCAACCTTATTAAAACGCCCGTCATCAAGACGATTCATAGCATGAAGGATTCGCCTTTGAACAGGTTTTAAGCCGTCATTGATCGCAGGGACAGCACGTTCGAGTATTACATAAGAGGCATAATCAAGGAACCAGTTTTCATACATACCACGCAAGGGCAATATGTGATGTTCTTCCTCTTTTTTTAGGGACTGATCATCTTGCGTATTTTGTAATTCTTCCTGCTCGCTCATCAAACGTTAAATTTGTATTGACTGAATATCAAGTATTTGGTTTGTGTAAACTGGAGAGATTATTTTTATTTCCAGAACCGCAGTATCAATACTTCTGCTAACAACATTAAAAGTGCGAAGATAATAAATAGCTTCCACAATTCATTCTCTTTTTGAAGGGATTTAACGACAGCAGCTATGTTGTTCTCTGCACTGTTTACTATTTTAAAATGCATCAGACCGGAAGCAAGGAGTTTCTCTTCCAGAAGGTCATCATCCAGAAAATCCATTTGCGACTCATTCCGGTTGAAATTAAAAGCAGAAACCTGGTAAATAGTATCGTTTAAAGCAAGGTTGTAAATACCGGCTTCCTGAATTCCATTATGCAAATCCAATATCAGCTTTCCGTTGGCTACTTTTTGTTCAGGGATCAATGCAAAATCCGATTCTTTATGGATCAGGGTGAAAGGGCTTTCTGACATTAACGAATATACATTTTCGGTTTCAATTTTATTGTCCTCGCCAATAGTATAAAACAATCTGTTTGTTGACTTTCCCTGAACAGCAGCATTATACATCACAGGCACAAAAAGTGCATTTGACATAAAATTACTGTAGTTTTTATCCAATGGGACAGCCAGTAAATAAACCAATCCTTTACCATAGTTTTTTTTCAGAAGGAGGTCATCTCCATTTAACAAACTGATCAGGCTCTCTAAACCACTTGATATAGGGTATCTATATTTGAAATGCGTAAAAACATCAGGAAGATCAGCATTTTCAGGCACTTTACTAACAGCATCGCTGAACAGTTCACTTTGCTTATTGATACGAACCACCCTGGTTGAAGCAGTATCGAGTATGGTAACTTTTCCGGCATTAATTGCACTCAAAAAATCATTGATCTTTTCAGGTTTTATTTCCGTTCCCGGGATGAAGAATACATTCTTACCGGATGCTGCAAAATCTTTGATTTGACTAATCAATCCTGTTGACATATTTGGCAGGCCATTTAAGATAATTAGGTTATAATCACGGAAGCGATTATAATCAACCTGCCTGTAATCCATGGTCTGGAAGTTAAACAATGGTTCAGTTTCGTAAAAGGAGCGCAGAAAATCATCATTGTTGATATCGTTGATTTCAAGCACATTGATCTGCCTCTGAACGGCGAAGGCAAAATAAAGCCTGTCGTCAAAGATAATCGGGTGGTCATCAATTTCAACGAAACCGGTATGCCAGCCATTTTCGTATACAGTAAAGTTAACTGTTATAATTTCAGCGCTACCCGATTTCAAATCCACACCCGCAACAGCCTTTTGCTGCCCGTTAACCAAAACTTTTAAAGGTATTTTATCGAGATCGGTTTCAGAAGCATTAAATAACTTTATCATTAATTCAACCGGCCTGCCGGGTAACACAACCGGCGCTGAAATCCAGCAGGAATCCAGGTAAATATTTCTTCGTTGTCGCAATTGCTGAGGCAAAAAGTAATAAATACCAAGTGTGTCCTCAGGAATATTTTCCTCATCGAAAGCATTGTCCTGAAAATCAGATAACAAATACATTTCGGATTCCTTAAAAACTTTCTCTTCCCTGGTTTTCCTAAGCGTTCTTATTACCGATGAGATTTTTCGGCTTTCGGGTGAAATGTTTATGCTATTCAGTTCAGCAATAAACGCTTCCTTTGACAACAACCTTCTGCCGGTGCTTGACTTGTTTGTTAGTAAAAGAAGTTGCTTATCCCTCGGCATTTGGTTAACCAGGTTCCTTGCCTGTTTTAACGATTCTTCAAAAAGCCTCCCTTTACTCCCTTCCGACATCATGCTGAATGAATTATCAATATAAAAGGCTGCCGGCGCAGCGGATGAAAGCGAAATCGAATCCTCTTTTCTCCATTCAGGTCCCGAAAAAGCCAGTACAATAAAAATGATGGCAAAGATTCGCAGAATGAGTACGATAAGATGCTTCAGTTTATTTTGTTTCCTGGTTTCGGTTGTTATATTTTTCAGAAACTGAATGTTACTGAACCATAGTTTTTTATACCTCCTGAAATTAAACAGGTGGATAATGACCGGGATCAGGATTGCAAAAAGTGCATAAAGAAATTCAGGATGCTTAAAACTCATGAATCAGGTTGCGTTTGAGCTGCCAAAAGTAGTGAATCTTAGTGATTGGTTAATTGGTCATTAGATAATTGGTTAGAGTGAAAGAACAACATTATTTGAATAAGATTTATTCTGCCAATGACTAATGACTAATTATCTAATTAAACTAAAAAAACGGCCACCCGTTCAATACAGATAGCCGTCTTTAATCACATTTAAATTTTTAAATAACTCCCTGATCGAGCATTGCGTTTGCAACTTTCAGGAATCCCGCAACATTAGCACCTTTCACATAGTCAACAGAACCATCTGCTTTTTTACCATGCTCTACACAGGCACTATGAATGCTTTTCATGATGTGGTGTAATTTTTCGTCAACTTCTTCGGTTGTCCATGCCAGTTTCATGGCATTCTGTGTCATTTCCAGACCGGAAGTTGCAACACCGCCTGCATTAGCTGCTTTGGCAGGTCCAAACAATAAACCATTTTTCTGGATGATCGCAACAGCTTCAGGTGTTGATGGCATATTAGCGCCTTCTGCAATACACATACAGCCGTTATCAACCAGCTTTTGTGCATCTTTCCCGTCAAGTTCGTTTTGGGTCGCACATGGTAAGGCTACATCAACTTCTACTTCCCATGGCCGTTTGTTGGGATAGAAGGTAGCGTCAGGAAATTCATCTGCATAAGGCGCCACGATATCCTGGTTAGAAGCCCTTAACTCGAGCATATATTCTACTTTTTCGCCCGTAACACCTTTGGGATCGTGCACATAGCCATCAGGGCCTGACAGGGTTACCACTTTACCACCTAATTCATTGATCTTTAGAGTTGCACCCCAGGCTACATTACCAAAACCAGATACGGCAACCGTTTTTCCTTTAAAACTTTCACCTTTGGTTTTTAACATTTCCTCAGCAAAATAAACAGTTCCGAAACCGGTTGCTTCCGGCCTGATCAGGCTACCTCCCCATGAAATTCCTTTTCCGGTTAATACACCGGTATGTTCACGCTGGAGCTTTTTGTACATACCGTACATGTAACCAATTTCTTTTCCACCAACACCAATATCACCGGCAGGCACATCCGTATCAGGACCAATAATCTTCCATAATTCGAGCATGAATGACTGGCAGTACCGCATAATTTCAGCATCGGACTTTCCTTTTGGGTTAAAGTCGGAACCGCCTTTACCGCCGCCCATAGGCAGGGTTGTGAGTGCGTTTTTAAAGATTTGCTCAAACCCTAAAAACTTCAGGATACTCAGGTTAACACTTGGGTGAAAACGGAGGCCTCCTTTATAAGGTCCGATAGCATTGTTAAATTGAACGCGGTAACCAAGGTTTACATGTACAGTACCATTATCATCAACCCAGGGTACTTTAAACATTAAAACACGGTCGGGTTCAACTAAACGGTCAATGATACCGGCAGCTTCGAGTTGCGGGTTTTGATTAACTACATCTTCAATTGATTCGAGTACTTCGCGTACTGCCTGATGATATTCTTCTTCACCTGGATGTTTCTTGACCAAGTCGTTCATTATTTTATTCAGATCCATGGCTGTAATTTATTAATAGTTAGTTTTTTATGGACTGTTTTGTTATTAATTAACACTGTTAATTAATTAACGCTGCAAAATTAGCTGTATTTTCGAGATTGTTTGAGAAAACTGTTAAAAATAGGTAATTTTTACTTGCTCTAAATTACATTTAGAAAGTTCTAAATAATAGATAGTTCAATATTTCAAACTAATTTTTTAGTTAATTAATTTGTTTTGTATAACTTTTTCATTTCCTTTGCAATAAATAACTAAGTTTTTAGTTATACAATAAAATAGTCGCATGAAACAATTAACAAGAGCTGAAGAACAGGTGATGCAGGTTTTATGGGATTTAGAGGTAGCTTATGTCAGGGATATACTCGACAAACTTCCAAAACCCAAACCTGCGTATAATACTGTTTCGACAATAATCAGGATTCTTGAAAAGAAAGGATTTGTAGGCTATAAAGCTTTCGGAAAAGCACATGAATATTATCCCCTTATTTCGAAAAAGGATTACCGTAGAAATTATTTCAAGGGGTTTTTAACTAATTATTTTGGCAATTCATATATGGCATTAACATCCTTTTTTACGAAAGAACAGGATTTAAGCCTTCAGGAATTGGAAGATATAAAAAAGATGATTGAAGAAGAAATTAATCAAAAGAAAAAGTAAACTAAAAAACGGATAAACAATGAGTTACCTGATCATTTATCTAATCAAATCATCTTTGAGTTTAGCTGTGCTCTATCTCAGTTATGAGCTGTTTTTCAGAAAAGAGGCTTATTTCAGGTTCAGCAGATATTTCCTTTTAGCCACATTATTTATAGTCATTGTTCTTCCATTAATCCCTTATAATGCAGCGCCGCTTATTTCAAACTCATCAATCCCCTTGCATGAAGTAGTTATTTATTCACAATTGGCACAGGTAACACTTGATGAGGTTGTCATCAATGCAGGTAAGCACCCTCAAAATCTTATTGGCGGAATTTCAATAGGAACCTTGCTGCTTCTGGTTTATTTTTCAGGGGTATTAGTCAAGTTCATGCATTTTTTGTTCAGATTAATCCAGATAAGAGCATTGATCAAACGATCTGAAACATTGAGATCAGATGGCCTCAGATTCGTTTTTACTGAAAAGGGCTCCCCTACTTATTCTTTCATGAACTGGATTTTTATTGATCGGGATTTAATAAATAAAGAAGATGGTTTACCGGGTATTATTGCTCACGAAAAAATTCACGCCAGGCAAGGCCATTCTTATGATTTAATCATTGCTGAAATACTTACCATCATACAATGGTTCAATCCCTTTGCTTACCTGCTCCAAAAGATCATAAAAGAAAACCATGAGTATTTATCAGATTATGAGGTAGTAACCAATTATCACGATATCAAGGCTTACCAATTATTGTTGTTGGATCATTCAAGTGCAATTAAGACAAATATATTAACACATAATTTTAGTTATTCACTTTTAAAAAGGAGGTTAAATATGATAAACAAATCAAAAAGACCGTTAAGAATTGGTGTCGGACTGGTTGGCGCTATTGTAGCATTCGGTTTTGTATTATTCGCTTGTTCAACACCTGTGGAAGAAGCACAGCAAAACAACAATGAATTATCTGAAACAGTAACAGCCAAAGATGTTTATACCGTTGTGGAAGTTATGCCTGAATATCCTGGCGGAATGGATAGTCTGGCAGCTTTTCTGGGCCGCACTATTAAATACCCGGAATCTGCAAAAGAAAACGGGATCGCAGGTACTGTATTTGTTAATTTCATTGTCGATAAGGATGGAACAGTTGGCAACGCAAAAGTAATCAGAGGCATCTCAGATGATTGTGACAATGAAGCAATCAGGGTTATCAACTCAATGCCCGACTGGACTCCTGGAATGCAAAAAGGAAAATCAGTAAAGGTTAGTTTTAATCTGCCGATTAAGTTTAAACTGGAAAATTCAAAGAACAAAATTACACGTATTCGCATAATCGATGATATAGATAAAGATTCAGTTTATAATGTTGTAGAACAGATGCCCGAGTATCCCGGTGGAATAGATGCGCTTATGAAATATTTAGGCTCAAATATCAAATATCCCGAACAGGCAAAAAAGGATGCAATTCAAGGCAGGGTTTTCGTCAGTTTTGTTGTTGAGAAATCAGGTGATGTTTCAAATGTTGAATTATTGCGCGGTATTGGAGGAGGATGTGATGAAGAAGCCATACGGGTAGTATCAAGCATGCCCAGTTGGAAAGCCGGCAAAGATGAAAGCGGGAAAGCTGTCCGCGTTAAGTATAATCTGCCTATCAAGTTTGCTTTGGATTAGCCGATATTTTTTTATCCGCTTTAACTAAACTTTTAGTTGGGCTTTTGTACCGGCAACTTTAGTCGCCTTATAAACTGGGATATATTATCTGACGAATAAATTCATGCCTTAGGTGTGGCGACTGAAGTCACTATTTGAACCGTGGCTAAATAATCGTTGCCTGAAGAGTGGCGACTGAAGTCGCCACTACATGTTGGGTTAATCAATCTCGATTCCTTCCCGGTACACGGTCATCTTCTCCAGTTTCCCTTCTGCATTATATATTTTTTCTTCACCATGTTTCAGGTTGTCTTTGTAACGCACTTCTCTTTTCAGGTTTCCATTTGGCCACCAGGCCTTTTGAATACCGCTTCCTTGCTCAAAATTTCCAACTCCTACAATCTGCCCCGTCACTTCATAATACATCCACCGGCCATTAAACAAACCATTTTTATATGACCCTCCGATCATGATCTGGCCATTTTTGTACCATTGACGGAAAGGTCCGTCCAGGGTATCGTTTTTATATGATTCTTCTAAAGTTTTTGTGCCTCCTTCATCATAGGTAAAGGCCTTTCCATCCAGCAAACCATGGTTATAATTAGAAACAGATTCAGGAATACCGCTGGCATACCATCTTTTCATAACACCATTGAGCTTGTTGTTAACATAGTTTGCCTCTTGCTCTTTTAATCCATTCTCAAAATACCAGACTGCCGGACCATTCAGTTTTCCATCTTTGTAATTCAAATCAGATCGTAGGTTTCCATTGTCCCAATAGGATTTTTTGCTCTGGTCACATCCTGATAAGATGGCCAGTAAAACGATTAGCCAGAGAATATTGGTCCTTAAAATTTGCACGATTTCTTATTCATTTTCCTGATTAACCGGATCGGGAAGTTTTCTTTTGGTGAGCCCTTCGTACCTGATTAAATTCCAGTAAGTATTCTGGTAATTTGCTGCACCTTCAGCCTTTCCAAACTTATAACGGGTAAGCATCAGGTCGAGCGGCACATGTTCAAGGCATTTTGTTAAACGGTCATCCAGATTAAATAAGGCATTTAAAAAATAATAGGTGACATCAAATCCATTGAAACCGTAGATACCCGGCTCTGTTTTATACTCCTCCCTAAACTGTTTGATAAACCTCTCCGTTTGGTCCGAATTATAGTCGATATAATTGGTAGAAAAATAGGTCAGATTCATGTTGTTTGCCTGGGTATTATCAAGATTATTAAAACGTTCAATCTGGGGCAAGCCAACAAGACGGATATTAAAGGTATCGCGGTGTTCATTCAGCCTGTTCATGGCATCCATCATAAAAGCTTTGCTGTCGCCATACAAAATAACAAGGTTGTTCCGCAGTGGCGAAGCATTGTCTAAAAAAGGATGAATACTATCTTTCATATAATTAATCCGAATCAAATCATTGTTCACAATCGTGCTATCAAATATCTGGCTTTCAATGGTATCAGGATAAATATCCAAACCTTCCACTTTAATCGAAGGTAGAGGCTGGTCGGTCGTATAGGTGGTATCACGGTGTGCTACAGCAACCGTAAGGTTATATAAATCGTTATTCGACAGCTTTTGTTGTGGTTTGATCGTGGTTTTCAAATTGTTGGCCAGATCAGTTACAATATCAGCATCTTTGTATGATGTGTGCGAAATTAAAAATACTTTATCATCCTGATAATACTCAGGTATCAATCGGGGTACAAGTTCAACCAACTTCCTCCGATCAGATTTAACTTTAATTGCCGTGGGATATTTATTGGCAACCTTATCGCGATAGGACAATGGGTTGACAACAGGAATATTGAAATTGCCGGCAAACAAGGCGACCTGGTCAAAACTTTTGCTGTGAAACGGGCCAACAATCAAATCCATATTCCGTATCTCAGGACTTTGAAGCACTTTTGTTGTTTTCGTTATCGATTGATCAACATCAAAAACAAATAATTTCAGGTTCATCCCTTCTTTTCTCAACGAGTCAACTGCCATTAATGCTCCTTCATAAAACTCAATGTACCTGAAGGGATAAAATCCATTTTGTTTCTCATCGAGGAATTTTTCCATATCCAGGCTGTCCATTTCTTCGAGGTACAACGGGATCATTAAAGCAACATTAAATACCTTGTTGTAATGTGGCCGTATCTTCCTGCACCTGACGGGTGTGGGTTCAGCTTCTTTTGCCACTTCTTCTTTGAGTTCAGCATCAACTTCTTCTTTTTCAAGCTGGTCCAGCGCCATTTTCCCAACCGGAATCCGTATTCGCTGACCGGGATAAACTTTTGTCCCGATGGATGGATTTTCATCCTGTATACGATAAATGGGAATATTATAAAGTTTAGCGACTTTTTTTAGCCTGGTACGTTTGTCAACTGTATAAATAACAAAAGGTTTATCGAGTGAGGTAGTTGGCACATTAATGATCTGTCCTTCATTGATACTACTTGTTAAACCAGGGTTTTCAGCATAAATTTCCTGTAGCGTAACGCCATATTGTCTCGAAATACTGTATAAGGTTTCCTTTCTCCTTACCCTGTGTTTAAAGTTTATTGGTTCCTGCGGTTTTTCTTCAACAATATCTTCTTTAACATTATCAGTATACGATTGTTCTTTTGGAATCCGCAGTCTGTCCCCTGGTTCAAGCGTGCCGGTCAGGCCGGGATTTACGGCTCTTAAACTGTTTACCGTTACATTGTACTTTTTTGATATGCTGTAGATTGTTTCGCCCAGCGATACGGTATGCCTGAAATCAGGGATTACTTGCAGGTTTGGGTCGAAACTGACATCTTGTGAGTCAGAAGAAGAGGGTAGTGATTCTTCAACCGGTATTTTTATGTACGAACCCTCCCTGAAGGGAGCAAACAATCCGGCGTTTGCCTGCCTTATTGTGTTTTCAGGAATATGATATATGTCTGACAGTTGCCGGTAATTTTGATTGGTTTTAGCTATGTGATAGAAAAACTCAAAATCAGTGGTTTTAATTTCCCTGTTGAGTTCTGTTTCCTTATTTATTGTGGGTATCCATAAGTCCTGGTCGATACTGATGCCATCCTTTGTATCAGGGTTCTCAAAATAGATCTCATCTGTACTTACTTCATAAGCTTTCGAAATTGAATATACAGTTTGTCCCTGAAGAACAGTATGCACATAGTATTGTTTGCCTTCCCGTTCCTCAATCCGGTCGGTTTTGTAAACGCGAATAGTTTGGGCAAACAAATATGTAACAGTGAATACCAATAAAAGGCTGATGAAATACTTTCTCACGTTCAGGGTTTTTGAAAATAAACGATGGTAAAAATAGTTTAAAACTATATGGTTAACGTCTGTAACATTAAATTTGTTATTCTGCGCTAAAATAACCGATGCTTTTTAAATGAAAAATCGCTTCACACAGCGTCGCTGAGATCGCGGTGACAGGTATTTCTAAACTATTTGCTAAAGCTGTGTTCATTACGGCCTGGCATGAAATAAGACGCTATAGAAAGATTATTACTCCCACTCAATAGTAGCAGGTGGTTTTGAGCTGATATCGTAAACAACACGGTTCACCCCTTTTACTTTGTTTATAATGTCGCTTGAGACTTTCCCCAGAAATTCGTGCGGCAATTTCGACCAGTCAGCGGTCATCCCATCTGTTGAGCCAACTGCCCTGAGTGCTACTACATTTTCATAGGTTCTCTCATCGCCCATCACACCAACCGTCTGAACAGGAAGCAGCACAGCAAATGCCTGCCATACCTCGTTATACAACCCCATTTCTTTCATAGTATTGATGTAAATATAATCGACCTCCTGCAGGATGCGGATTCGCTCACGGGTAACATCCCCAATAATCCTGATTCCCAAACCCGGGCCCGGGAATGGATGACGATCGATGATATGAGAAGGCATATCCATCGCACGGCCAATGCGCCTAACCTCATCTTTAAACAACGAATTTAATGGTTCAACAACATTCAATTTCATAAAATCAGGTAAACCACCAACGTTATGATGAGATTTGATAGTAGCGGAAGGTCCCTTAACTGAAATTGATTCGATAACATCAGGATAGATAGTACCCTGGGCAAGCCATTTAACATTTTCTATCAAATGTGCCTCATGATCAAAAACATCGATGAAAATATTACCTATGATTTTCCTTTTTTCTTCGGGATCTTCGATACCTTCAAGGGCATCTAAAAACCTACCGGATGCATCTACACCTTTTACATTAAGACCCATGTCTTTATACGAGTGCAGGACATCTTCAAATTCATTCTTTCGAAGTAAACCATTGTCGACGAAAATGCAATACAGGTTTTTACCGATTGCCCTGTGCAAAAGCATAGCCGCTACCGATGAGTCTACTCCGCCCGAAAGGCCAAGGACTACTTTTTCTTCGTGCAGTTTTTCTTTTAGAGAAGTTACAGTCGTTTCAATAAATGAGTCGGGTGTCCAGTTTTGTGTACAACCACAAATATCTACGATGAAGTTTTGTAACAGTTTTTTTCCTTCTTCGGTGTGATATACTTCGGGATGAAACTGTATGCCGTAAGTACGTTCGCCAACTATCTGATAACCCGCAAATTCAACACTTTCGGTGCTGGCAATCGTCTGAAAATTCTCAGGAAGTTTTAAAATGGTATCGCCATGCGACATCCACACCTGGCTGTTGTTGGAAATATCCCTCATCAATGAACAATGCCTGTCGATGTAACTAAGATTTGCCCGGCCATATTCCCTTATCTTCGATGGAAGAACCTCCCCCCCATTATGCTGCGCCATGTATTGTGCGCCATAACAAACACCCAGCAAAGGAATCTTACCCCTGATATTTTCCAATTCAGGTTTGGGGGTATTTTCATCTCTGACAGAGAATGGGCTTCCCGATAAAATTACACCCTGAATATTGGGTGTGATCTCGGGAATTTTATTGAAAGGATAAATTTCGCAATACACATTTAACTCCCTCACCCTTCGAGCAATAAGCTGGGTATATTGGGAGCCGAAATCAAGAATAATGATGGTTTCTTCCATGGGCGCAAAGATAGGTTTTTAGATGGAGTAATGGAAGGTTGCTCCAAAGGAATTCCTTCGGAAGAGTGATGGTTAGTTGAATTATTTATTTAGGAAAAAGTAAATGTTTTCACAAAGGCAACGAATTGATTAACTTTACAAAAAAAACCGTCATGGCAACCCAAGCGAGAAAATCACGAAGAGTCAATAACGGACAAAATAATTTGCTCATATTTTTTGCCATTGTTATTGTGCTGGCTATTATTTCAATAATTGTAGCCTATTTCTATATGAGCGAGGATAATCCGGGACCGGAACAGGCTCAGGAACAGCAAACCGGAACTGAAATAATCAACCCCGGCATAACTGAAATAGAAGGCACCTGGGTCAGTAATTATGATGGCAGGATGTTAACAATCGATGGGTTGAGGATTACAATCGAATCGCCGTCAGTTGATGATGCTGAAAAAATCAACGGGCAAATCAGTATTGAAGCAAATATTGTAACAATTGTGTATGCAAGCGGTTACTGCGAAAATATGGAAGGCCATTATCTCTATTCAATCAATGACAACGGGGAACTTTTTTTCAAGCTGATCAAAGACAAATGTAAAAGCAGGGAAGAGCGGATGACCATGACCTGGTTTAAGCTATAATACCAAATGAACACCAAAACAAGCCATATAATATGTTTCTCTTTCGCCTGGATTTCTTCATGAAATATTTCCGTCCGCCAGTTGGCGGATGCAAAGATTTAATTCATCATCCAGACAAAAAATAATTCAAATTCTAAAGACTCATTTTGATATTCATTTGGTATAAACCATTAATTTATAAGCATTGCCTCATAAACAGATGTGTTTTCAAGCATATCTTCAACCTCAATTTTTAAGCTATTCTTACCAGGCATCAAATGATCGTCAACCTCATATTTCAACTTGTGGAATTTGGCATCATATTCCATCAGTATCCATTTTCCGTTTAAGGTAGCACGGAATTTACTTATACCTGTTTCTTTATCCTCAATTTTAACCTGGATCGTTTTTTGTCCGCGAATATTTTTTTGGTCGTATACATTAACCGGTCTTATTTCCGGCGAAATGGTATCGGCCATAATTGCATACCTGCCAAATGAACGTGAACTTGCTGTTATTCTATCACCATCCCATTTTGAGCCAATATACCAGGCCCCTCTGCCATTAACTATGGCAATATATAGTTTATCTTTAAGCTGGTCAGGGCAATGATAGGGTTTGATCGCTATGCTGTAGTGTTTTTGAACCGGTGTGAAGTGGTTGTGGATTTGAAAATAGGGCGAACAAGTTATGCTGTCGCCTTCGAGCGAATCAATTTGAAAATAAAAAGATCTGTAAAACGAATTAGGCGGAAACGAAAGTGTTATATTTCCTCTATCCAAATCGTTTTGCTTCCTGAACGAAAAGTAAATCCCTTCCGGTAACTTTGAATCCTGCTGATTATTGTAATTGGAATTTGGTTCAGAAACAACTTCAAAAGTCAGTTTACTTGTATTATCGTAAACATCCTTCACCAAAAAGCGAACAGTATGTTTATCAGCATCATTAAATGTATAGATGCCGTTTGATACGATATCACGATAATTGAAAAGCCTGTTATTGGTGTCAACCTGCGTCCTGATTATTTTTCTACGCATTTTTTTATAATAGTTGTAATCAATCAAACTATTCATATAGCGTGTGGTGGCAAACGAAAGTTTATCCATCTCAATTTTGAAAATACTGAGCGTATCAATCTGCATTTCAATTTGATAGACACCATTTTTATTGGATATGCCATCCATAGGATCGTAGGTTCGAATCCCAAATGATATTCGTCCCGAAACTTTTATTTTATTTTTCTTGCCAAGATAATGCTGCTTACCCGATCCTGAAACCATCACAAATAATGTATCATTTTTACCATTGATCCGTGAATATTGATCTACCGGATAAATAGCCAATTCAAGTATTTTAGGGCGATAGGTATCTTTAATTTGAATACCATTAAAGAATAACGGATTCAGGGGATGCTGCGAGGTTTCTTCCCTCAGTTCATAATGCAGGTGGGGACCCGACGAACCGCCTGAATTTCCGGAATACGCAATAACTTCACCCTTTCTAACCGTTAATTTCCCTTTTTTCGGATACTTATGAATGGAAAAACTTTCGTTCTTGTATTGTAATTCTTTTACATATTGCTGAATGGTATCATTAAACCGCTGCAGGTGGCCGTAAACCGATACCAGCCCGGATGGGTGAGTAATATATAACACTTTACCATAGCCATTTGGCGAAACTTTAATCCTTGAAACATATCCATCGTCAGCAGCATAAATATTTAAGCCTTCAACACCCTGGGTTTTAATGTCGAGACCACTGTGAAAATGGTTTGTACGCAGTTCACCAAATGTTCCTGATAAATACATTGGAATATCAACCGGGGGATGCACCTCATTATCATAGTTAACCTCTCCCTGGGAAATCAATTGTACCAGTGGAAAAATCATCAAAAGAAAAATCCAGTTTTTAAAGGCGCTCATCGCTATTAGTTATTCAGTGACAAAAGTGTGCAAAATTAGATTTGTTTACGCTAAATCTTTAAAAATGTTGCTGATTTTCCGAAACAATATTTTCTTTGGGGCGAACTAAAATTTGGCCAACCAAAAACCAAAATCAGTAATTTTGCGTTTGACAATAATATGCCGAAAAATATGAAAAAATATTCCCCCATAATTTTAGTTATCTTGTTGTTCATCTCGTTTACTTTTTCCTGTAAAAAAGAAAACGGAGATACAAACAAACCATTCATAATTATCCTTGGTTATAACCCGGTTTACACTGCACTGGACATGGATTATATTGATGCAGGCGCAGAAGCCTGGGATGTTACGCAAACGGGCGACACAGTTGACATTTCGAACAGGCTCTATGTAAATAGCAATGTAGATACCGATACCGAAGGTGAATACGAAGTGAAGTACAACGTGAGTGATGAAGCCGGTAACCGGGCAGATGAGCAGAAAAGAACTGTAAAAGTAGTCATCGGTAAATAATTCAGCCAAAATCATTACCGCCAAGCATAATGTCTGAAAGAACAAACAAAAAACGTATTTGCTTTATTATCAATCCCATTTCGGGGAAAAAAAGAATCTGGGATGTTTCGAAATTAATTCATTCCAATCTGGATGAAGACCGTTTTGATATTGAGATCAAATATACCAATGCAGCAGGTCATGCAAACCAACTAAGCAAGGAGGCTGTTGATGACAAAACAGATATTATTGTGGCTGTGGGCGGTGACGGAACCATCAACGAGGTTGCCTCAGAGATGATCAATACTGATGTTGTTTTGGGAATTATCCCACGCGGTTCAGGGAATGGCCTTGCCAGGCATCTCGGTATTCCCAGGCCTGTTCATAAGGCTCTAAAACTGATAAATACAGGCCATTTTATGCAGGTTGATACGGCAACAATCAACGGTAAGCCATTTGTGAGTATTGCCGGTATTGGATTTGATGCGCTGGTAGCCAAGGAATTTGCTAAAAACAAGCAAAGAGGTTTTCTTACCTATTTCAACATCATCGCAAATAGGTTTATGTCGTATGAGCCTAAAAAATATCAACTCATCTTCGATGAAGGAAATACAATCGGTATTAAAGCCTTTTTTATTTCGTTTGCGAACTCAAACCAATTCGGGTACAACACCACTATTGCACCCAACGCTAAATTAAATGACGGAAAACTCGATATTTGCATTGTGAACAAGCCCGCTGTTTTTAAAATTCCCCGAATAGCAAATCTTCTACTTTTGAAACGCATTGATGAATCAGATGAGGTTCGCATCATTCAAACAACCGGATTAAGGGTAAAACGTAAAAAAAACAGGGTGGTAAATGTTGATGGTGAGCCGATAAAGCTGGACAAGAATCTGAGAGTAAAAATAAATCCTTTATCACTAAAAGTAATTATTCCGAAAAATGTCGAAAAAACATAGAAACAGTGGGATCGTTTATTCAACGAATCCCGATTTTGAATACCGTGATGAACAAGAAAATATTGCTGAGACTTTACCTCCTTCCCAACAAAAACTGACTATCCATCTTGACAAAAAGCAACGAAAAGGCAAACAGGTAACCCTGGTAACCGGTTTTGCAGGCAATGCCGATGATTTGAAAGACCTGGGCAAAATCCTGAAATCGAAATGTGGCGTTGGCGGTTCGGTGAAAGATAACGAGATCATCATTCAGGGTGATTTAAGGGAAAAAGTGAAACAGTTGTTAAGCAACATGAATTACGGATGTAAGATATCAGGATAATTAATAATAAGCTACGACCATGAATTTAGTGGAAAATTTAAAAATGCGATAATGACGGAATGCTTAAATGCTTGAATAAAAAGTATTATCCTTATTGTAAAAACCTCAATATGCTTATACAAATCAAAGGTATAATTACGCAAAAAGATTTAAGCATTTTATCATTAATACATTCAAAGGAAGTCTGAAAAATAAATTTTACACATTAAAATAATAGAAGAGCCAATAAGTCTAACAAAAAAAATCTGAATATGAGATCAATAATTATTACGATTATCATTTTATCAGCAGGAATCAGCAAGCCCATTTTCGCACAGGAAACTAAGGGTGCGATTACACCGGATATGATGGAGGAGATCAGGGCAACGTTTACTGATTCGCAGCAAAATAAAGCGCTGGTCAATGCGATTACCCATAACGAATTGAAAAAGCTTGCCATCAATCGTGAAAACGATGGAAAAGTTAATCACCTGTTTTCAAACAAAGTTGAAACCAGTGCCATCACCAACCAGAAAAAGTCAGGCAGATGCTGGCTATATACGGGTTTAAACACGCTCAGGCCAATGGTTGTTGACAGCTACAAAATGAAACAGTTTGAATTTTCGCAGACTTACAATTTCTTCTGGGACCAGTTTGAAAAAGCTAACCTGTTTATGGAAGCCATGATAGCCACCGCTGATTTAGCAGTTGATGACCGAAAAATTGTATGGCTTTTCAAAAATCCCGTTGGCGATGGCGGTCAGTGGACCACGTTTGCCGATAATGTAAAAAAATATGGATTGGTTCCCTCATCTGCTATGCCCGATACCTACCAGAGTGAGAACACCAGGATGATGTCGAAACTTTTAAAAAGGAAACTCAGGGAAAACGGGTTACGCCTTAGAGAGATGGCTAACAATAAAATGTCGATGAAGGATTTGGAGGAAGCGAAGCTGAAAATACTTAGCGAAATATACCGCATCCTGGCCTTAAGCCTGGGCGAACCGCCAACTGAATTTACCTGGCAATTTGAAGACAAAGACGGAATAATCAGTGAAGCTAAGACATTCACCCCGGTACAATTCTACGACGAAGTGATTGGAATAAACCTGGATGATTATGTGATGTTAATGAACGATCCTTCAAAAGATTACAACAAATTATATGAAGTTGAATACGACCGTAACCTTCAGGAAGGAAATAACTGGAAATTTATCAACCTGCCAATCGAAAAAGTGAAAGAATTCGCCAGGGCCTCTATCCTCAATAACGAAGCGATGTATTTTTCGTGTGATGTGGGCAAACAACTCAATACAGAAACCGGAACACTCGACCTGAACAATTATGACTATAATGCATTAATGGGCGTAAACTTTGCAATGGAGAAAAAGGAGCGTATAGTCACTTACGAAAGTGGTTCAACACATGGCATGGCACTGGTTGGGGTTAATATTTTACCCGACGACAGTGTTGATAAATGGCTGCTGGAGAACAGCTGGGGAAAAGAAAAAGGACATAACGGATTTTTAACCATGACAGATGAATGGTTTGATGAATACATGTTCAGGTTGATCGTGAACAAACAATACATTGATAAAAAAACCCTTAAAATATTGAACAAAAAAGCCATTATGCTACCTCCGTGGGATCCTGTGTTTGCACCCGAGGAGTAAAGCAGGATAACGGTTAATGGTTATTGGTTAATGGTTAATAGTGATTAGTGATTGATGATTAGAGATAGAAGGTTGTCAACTGAGAATATGAGGACTGCCCACTGCCTGCCCGACCGTAGCGGAGCGAAGGCGGGGAGACTGTTGCCTGCCCGACCGTAGCGCAGTGGAGGCGAAGGAAATCAAAGGATCAAACCCATGAAAGTTCGCCGTAGGCGATTGATTATTGTAAGTAAAACACCTAATATCAAAAATACCTTGTAGAGGTTTTATCGTTTTAAAGCAATGATAAGGGTGGTGGAAAAGGCAAAATGGAGGATTGATAAAACAAAAACAACAATTGGAAAAATTTTCTGCAGAATACTGGAATAGGCAATATCTCGAAAGCAAAACGGGATGGGATATAGGTTATATATCAACACCGATAAAAGAGTTCATCGACCAGCTAACTGATAAATCAATCAAAATACTTGTTCCCGGTGCTGGAAATGCTTACGAAGTGGAGTACTTATATAAACTTGGCTTTACCAATACTTACTTTCTCGATTTTTCGGAACATAGCATCCAAAATTTTCTTAACCGCTGCCCTGATTTTCCGACGGAACAAATTATTAGTGAAGATTTTTTCGATCATCATGGCAGCTACGACCTGATCATTGAACAAGCTTTCTTCAGTTCAATTCCTCCTCACATGCGAAACCGGTTTGCCGCACATATCAGTAAACTGTTAAATACTGACGGTAAATTTGTTGGACTCATATTTAATCATCATTTCCGGTTCGAAGGCCCTCCATTTGGTGGCACAGCCGAAGAGTATAATGTACTGTTCAGTAAATATTTTGCAATTGAAATTATGGAAACCGCCTATAACTCCATTAAGCCAAGGCTAGGCAGGGAATTTTTTATCCTGTTGCGAAAACTTAATTGATAATTGAGAAAATGTTCCTATTTTAGCTTGCAATCCATAAACTGTATATTGATAAACATATGAGTAATAGAATTATTGAAACTATCGGCGTTCTGACAAAGAAAGAACGCCTGGCATCTGTTGCCAGTGAAACCAATTGTAATAAATTTGTTATTGAATCCATTAAACCTTTTCCAGGATATCACGGTTTAACTGTTCCTGATAGCCTGGAGCCTGAATCGCTTTTTGTATTGACAAAACTGATGTACAACGATGAGCGGATCATCCGAAGCATTCAGGCTGTAAAAAAGATTACTGACCTCAATTTCGATACAGCACCCGGAACCATTTCACTTCACAACGAGAATTATAATTTTATTCGGTTTAAGAATTTATCATATATGCAAATGGGAAAAATACTTGGTTATTTCGAGGATGCAGGCATTGAATTTCGCCGGGCTAAAAAAGTAGCACCCCATGAGACACTCATTAAAGTCAGGAAGTTTTTCAGGATGAAAGAAACGACCAAAGGTGTATTCCAGGACATTCTAGACAAGAACCAGTATTATGTCCAGATTCCTTTAATGCTTAGGTGGAACACTTTTGAGCGGATTACCATGGACATTAAATACAATATGGAAGACAAGAATTTTGATGCCGCGCAAACGAGTATTTACGGAGAGGAAGGCCTGATGGATTTTGTAAGGATATTCGATAAAGATTGTTGCCAGGGCAAACTCCTTCATATTAAAGAAAAATACGAAGACGCGATTTCAAAATTATAAAATGGCATAATCATCACGAACTAGTTCTTTTCATATTTTCAAAAATAACCAATTCTTATGGGTGAATACATCAGATATGGCACAAATAGGTTTATAGAGGTCCTAACTAACTCAGGCCTGTCCGATTCAGCCGCAAAATGGATAGGCGAATTTTTCATGCTAATATTATTGATTATTGTATCATACCTGGGGTATGTTATTGCATGGCGTTTGATGCGGAAAATATTTATTCCGCTCATAAAAAGATCAAAAAACCAGTTTGACGACCTTTTACTTAAACATAAGTTTTTCAGGAAGTTATCCTATCTGGTGCCTGCCTTAATCATGTATTATTTTATCGATGATACAATCACCATCCCCGTTTTTACTTCTTTTATTAAAACTATTCTTGAAGTCTTTTTCATATTTAATGCTATCCTGATAATCAACAGCATTCTCTCAACTATTAACGACTTCTACGATCGTTACGAGTTTTCGAAAGACCATCCGTTAAAAGGGGTATTCCAGGTGCTTGAAATTATCCTCTACATTTTTGGAGGGCTGGTAGTGATTGGCATGCTCATCGACCGCGATATCAGCTCACTGATCTTTAGCCTGGGTGCTGTTTCTGCTATTCTGCTTCTTATTTTCAAAGATCCAATCCTTGGCCTGGTTGGCGGATTTCAATTGAGCTTTAACAAAATGCTTTCAATTGGCGACTGGATATCAATGCCCAAATTCGGGGCAGATGGTATAGTGCTTGAAATAAATTTAACCACTGTAAAGGTTCAGAACTGGGACAAAACCATTTCTACAATTCCAACCTATAATTTGATCTCCGATTCATTCCAAAACTGGCGCGGCATGGAAGAATCGGGCGGTAGAAGGGTCAAGCGCTCAATCAATATCGACATGGACAGCATTTGTTTTTGCAGCGACGAATTGCTGGAAAAACTCAGTAAAATAAGTGTACTAAAGCATTACCTGAACGAAAAGAAAGATGAATTGGAGAAGTACAACCATGAATTCAATACTGACCCATCCTCTCTGGTTAATGGCAGGCGACAAACCAATATCGGTGTATTCAGAGCTTACCTTGAATCATACTTAAAAAACCGCAAAGACATTCACAAGAATATGACGTTTCTTGTAAGGCAATTGCAACCTCATGAGAAAGGTTTACCGATTGAAATTTATGTTTTTACGAAGACTATCGAATGGGCTAAATATGAAAGTATCCAGTCTGATATTTTTGACCACATTATTGCTGCAATACCTGAATTTGGTTTGAAGGTTTATCAGTTTCCGAAAAGCAGTGATATAACAACCCTGTTGGAAAATGCGAATTAAGCTTTTTTGAAGTGCTTTTTCACTTCTTCAAGGGCGATTTTAAACCAGACTGTATAATCGTGAGGATTTGTTTCAATATCCTTTATTAACCAGTCAAAATCAACATATTTCCAATCGCCAACCTCATCAGGGTTCGGTGTTGGTTTGGTATCGCTGTTACCGATAAATACATGGTCGTATTCATGTTCGATAAGGCCTTCCCCAACATTGGCCTTGTAAACAAATGAGAAAGCCTCATCAATATCGCAATCAAATCCCATTTCTTCAACCAATCTCCGGTGAGCGGCGTCACGTGGTTTCTCATTGGTTCGCGGGTGGCTGCAGGCTGTGTTTGACCATAATCCTGCCGAGTGGTACTTTTCATCGGCTCTCTTCTGTAAAAGCATTTCACCGGCATTATTAAAAACGAAAACAGATATTGCCCTGTGCATCACACCTTTTTCGTGGGCTTCCATTTTTTCCATGGCGCCCAGCGACTGGTCATTATTGTTTACAAGTATGACGTATTCGACCTCCATTTAAAGCAATTTTATATGTTTAAAACGATTGCAGCAAATATATAAAATCTATATATGTAATCTATAAAAAGTCTAAATAAGAATTGATATCTGATAAAATCCAATAAAAGGAACCTAAATGGTTTACAAGAGTGGGATTAGTTGTTGACTTATATAATCTCACCATTTAAAATTACGGTATCAACCTTGTTCGAACCGTAGTAGTACGGCATGAATTCGTAGGTTGGGATATCATTTGTGATGAAAACATTCGCCTTTTTTCCGACTGCAATACTTCCCAACTCATGGCTCAACCCCATTGCATAAGCGGTATTAAGGGTTGTTGCATTGATGGCCTCTTCGGGAAGCATTTTATACAATATGGAGGCCATCGATAAAATAAGCTGCATATTGCCCGAAGGAGAAGACCCTGGATTAAAATCGCTGGCAAGTGCAATGGGAAGGCCGGCATCAATCATTTTCCGGGCAGGCGCATAGATCATTCCCAAAAAGAACGCAGCACCAGGCAATATCGTAGGCATGGTTTCGGAACCAAGCAAGGCTTCAATTTCCTCATCTCCGGTGTATTCCAGATGATCTACTGACAGTGCATTGTATTTTACACCCACTTGGATACCTCTTGAAAAATCAAGTTCATTGGCGTGGATCTTTCCCCGCAAGCCATATTTCTCACCGGCTTCGAGTATGCGTTCCGTATCTTCTACCGTAAAAAATCCTTTATCACAAAACACATCGATAAAATCTGCCAGGCCTTCATCAGCAAGCTGTGGCAGCATTTCGTTGATCACCAGGTCGACATACTTATGCTGGCTGTTACGGTATTCCATCGGAATGGAATGTGCTCCCAAAAAAGTTGATTTTATGGTAAGTGGCGATCTTTCTTTCAGCTTTTTAATAACCCGGAGCATTTTCAATTCTGATTCAGTTGTAAGCCCGTATCCGCTTTTGATTTCAACAGCACCGGTTCCATACCCGATTATCTCGTTTAACCGTTTTAATGCCGATTCTAACAGCTCGTCTTCACTGATCTCCTGCATTTTCTTTGCTGAATTCAGGATGCCTCCTCCCCTTTCAGCAATTTCCTCATACGACAAGCCCCTTATCTTATCAATATATTCAATCTCGCGCGATGCGGGATAAACGAGGTGCGTATGCGAATCAACAAATGAAGGAAAAACAAATCTTCCTGTAGCATCAATTACCTTATCGTATTCATCAATCGTTGAAATATTCAAATCCTTCATTAAACCAAACCCGGCAATGCGATCATCTTCAATCAATAACCAGGCATCTTTAATGGTATCGATTTTCGCCATTTCGCTGCCTGCAACCCATTTTTTCGGATCGTCCTCAACCTGGACCAGTTCTTTTATATTATTTATCAATATCAACATTTTGAAAAGATTTATTGAATTTGGTTTATCATTTTATTTCTTAGTCAGGTACAAATATAATAAGTCCGTTTCTCATAATTTGAAATCACTAAAAATTTTGGCAACTCTAATCTCACTTTAGTGCATTATTTACCAAAACATTACATTTGCACTTTTTTGATCAGGCATTTAATATAAAATTACCTTATGCGTTTCAAATTTCTACTTTTAAACATTTTCCTTTTCGCCTTTGTTTCAGGCGTTTTCGCGAAAAAGATCAATAGCAATACTGCCGAAAAAGTAGCAGTAAATTTCTTTTATGAAAAATTCGTCCGGTTCAATCATCCAATTGATTACACTGACCTTAATGTCTCAGAAATTAAATTGGTAGACAACACCTATTGGATCGTTAATTTTACCGATGGCTGGGTATTGGTTTCAGCCGATGATATAATGACACCGGTTATTGGTTATAATTTTGAAGGCAATTTTCCTGCTAAAGAAAAACAGGAGAATAACCTGAAAAGCTGGATGCAATATTTTACCGACCAGGTTAATTATATTGAAGAAAACCAGATAACGCAAAGCGAAGGCATTGAAGCAGAGTGGAATAAATACAGCACTACTCTTTCGGAATTAACAATAAGAAGCGGAGAGAGAGGATCGGTTGATCCGCTGTTAAGCTGTAAATGGAACCAGGACAGTCCTTATAACGTTTTATGTCCGGAAGATGATAACGGGCCCGGCGACCATGTTTATGTAGGTTGTGTTGCAACTGCAATGGTACAGATCATGTATTACTGGAGATACCCTAATAGTGGTACTGGCTCTCATTCCTATTATTGGGATCCTTATGGTACTATAACCGCTAATTTTGGCGATGCCACTTACGAATGGGATGCCATGCAGGATAAAATTGTTCATTCAAACCCTTGGGAAATTGCTGAAATTGGATTTCATGCAGCAGTCTCGATAGATATGATGTTTAGCCCTAATGGTTCTGGCGCATTCAGTTGGGATGTGCCTTATGCGCTCAAGAATTATTTCAACTATGCAAACAATGTTCAGTATGTTGAAAAATCAAACTATAATTTCAGTACCTGGGAAACAATGATCCAGACAGAACTTGATGATGGGCACCCACTTTATTATTCGGGTTTTAGCAATGAGGGAGGACATGCATTTGTTTTTGATGGCTACCAGGGAAGTAATTTTTATCACATCAATCTCGGGTGGGGCGGTTCCAGTAATGGATATTATACCTTACAGGATGTTGCAGGGTTTAGCAGCGGACAGGCAATGGTAAGGTACATAATTCCTGACGACCCTAACTATCCTTACTTTGCAGATGGCGAATACACATTAACACATTTCTCAGGATCATTTACTGATGGCAGTGGTCCTGTTGAAGATTATCCTTCAGGCACGAGTGCTTCATGGCTGATTGATCCACAAAATGAAATTGATTCTGTAAGTAAAATTATTCTTGAATTCAAGGAGTTCAAAACATCTTCTTCTGATATAGTGAAGGTTTATGGAGGTAATTCAACTGATGATGAATTGCTTGGTGAATTTTCCGGGTCAGATCTACCAGAAGTGATTTCATTTGACGGTAACCAGATGTTAGTCACTTTTAATTCGACTGGCTCAAATGAGGGATTCAGGGCAGAGTACTACACAAGTTTACCCACCTGGTGCGAAGGAGAAATATTAACTGAACCTTCTGGTAGTTTTTCTGATGGCAGCGGAAGCTTTTATTATAACAACGGAACAACCTGTGTTTATATCATCCAGAATCCTGAGGCCGTAAAAATAACCCTCGAATTTACTGAGTTTGATACAGAAGAAGGTAAGGATAAGATCCAGGTTTATAATGAGTACAACCAGTTATTGGCAGAATTTTCAGGTGATGATATACCCCCTGTGATTACAGAAGAAACCGGTACAATGATCGTGGTGTGGGTTACGAATTCCTCAGTAAGGGGCCCGGGTTGGAGTGCTGAATATATGATTGATGGTGTGGGGATAAATGAAAACGATCCACAAATCAGTTTATTGATATTTCCTAATCCAACCAACAATCTAATTAACTTGGAAATGAAAATTGACAAAACTACAGATCTTAAGATCAGACTAACAAACATGAGCGGACAAACCATTTTCAGTGAAGCAAAAGATAATTTTACTGGATCGTACAAAAACAATATTGAACTGAGTAATCATTCAAAAGGGATTTACTTATTAAGTGTTATAACCGATAATGGAAAATACGACCGAAAAGTTATATTGAAATAATTATTATTGAGCGTATTATTAAAAGACATCGATTTTTGCCGATGTCTTTTTTTTGTCAAGTGTTTTATCGACCTGTTCATTCAATTCAGCAAGAACCTTGTCCAGTAAATGGTCTTTCGTTTCGGCATTCTGGCAGTTAATCATTTTTTTCTGGAAAGTGTAGCAAGTCATATGCCGGACTTCGATTTGCCGGCTGATTTCGTATGACGAGATGGCAGGTGAATGGCAGATGGAATATGCAATTTCAAACGCTTTATTCAATGGTATTTTGCAACGGTGAAAAGCTGTATTAGCAGTAACAGATTCATCTTTTTTACAGCGTGTACAACGGCGTGAAAGCAATGACTTTCCTTTGCAATAGTTTGTGTTTCCACATTTAGAGCAAACGAAACCTTCCTTCCATTTTAAGTCAGCAAGTATACTCAGGCAAGCCTTCTCATCGGGAAACAACTTACGGAATGTCAGTATTTTACTATCGATTATCATTTCTTGTAATCACGCTGCCAAAAAGCCAACAAAAATTATTCTGGAACAGAATTTGATTGCAAAGATAAAAATTAAGTGATATTAAAGCGCTATATAAAAAATTTGAATTACCTTTGCGGCGCAAAAAAGCACGATTATCATCAATATTTAATATGAAAAAACTAAGTTTAATATTTATTTTGGCTCTGTCATTTGCATTTCTCAGTTGTACAAACATGCAGGGCAATCAGGAAACAACAACACGCTCAGATAATAATGAGGTTGAAAATAACGAGTCTCAAAATGGTGCAAAACCTGAATATCTTACCTACGATACCTTCCTTGAAAAAGTATGGAATTTTGAAGATAACCCGCAGGAATGGATTTATGAGGGAAATGTACCCTGTGTAATTGATTTTTATGCCGACTGGTGTAAACCCTGTAAAATGGTAGCGCCAATCATGGACGACCTTGCAAAAGAATACGATGGAAAAGTAAAGATCTATAAGATTGATGTTGACAAGGAGAAAAGACTTGCCCAGATATTTCAGGTAAGAAGCATTCCTTCGGTTTTATTCTCGCCCAGGGAAGGACAGCCAATGATGCAGGCCGGTGCATTACCTAAAAGTCAATATATTAAGATAATTGAAGATAATCTACTGCACAAGTAATATCAATAAAGTAAACTACAAAAAATAACAGGATCAAGAAAAATGGAACATTTAACAAAAGAAACATTTCAGAACAAAGTATTCAATTACGAACAAAATAAAGACTGGGAATTTGAAGGTGAATTGCCTTGTTTAATTGATTTTTATGCTGATTGGTGCCAACCGTGTAAAATCGTTGCACCAATCCTTGAAGAACTTTCAAAAGAGTATGATGGCAAGATCAATATTTATAAGATCAACACCGAAGAAGAAACAGAATTAGCTGCAGCATTTGGAATTCGCAGTATTCCTTCATTGCTTTTCTGCCCGAAAGATGGTCAACCACAAATGGCAATGGGTGCTTTGCCAAAGGATAACCTGAAGCAAGCTATTGAAGAAGTGTTATTGAAAACATCCGAAAAAGTTGCATAACAATTTTTTATGAGAAAGCCAGGGCTATCTTTCCAATGAAAGATAGCCTTTTTTATTTTTGCCCTGGTTTGAAAAAACATCCACATACCCTGTTGCTGTCTTCGGCTTACCTGCCTCCGGTGGAGTATTTTGCATATCTTCAAAAATATCCCCAGGCATTAATTGAACAGCACGAAACTTATCCGAAGCAAACCTACCGCAACCGATGCCATATCTATACTGAAAAAGGAAAAACGACATTGTCCGTTCCCGTCTCCAAAGTGAATGGAAATCGCACAAAAACAAATGAAGTAGAGCTATTTAACGAGGAACGATGGCAGATGAACCATTGGCGGGCAATTGAGTCGGCATACATCGCATCGCCTTATTTTTTGTTTTACAAAGATGAATTGGCAGCTTGTTATTCAACCAGATTTCACAAACTTTTAGAATTCAATACGAGGCTGACAAAGCAGTTATGTACCTTGATAGGAATTGATACAGAAATAGGTTTTACCGACGAATTTCATCGTAAGCACGAAGATGTAATTGATTTGCGTTCAGCCATCAACCCTAAAAAGCCGTCAACAATTGGACATTTTCCGGAATACATCCAGGTATTTGGCGACAGGCACGGTTTTATTCCTAACCTGAGTATTATTGACCTGTTGTTTAATTTAGGTCCGGGTACGAAAAACTATCTTGCAGGTATCGTAGATCAGGATTAATTCTTTCGCCCCGTTGGGGCTATTATGATGTTATTTATCATTTCTCCTGTGCTCCAGCCTGACGGCGGTCACACAGGTCTTATCAATCACGCACCTTTGGTGCTCAACATCGACATCACCTGCTATTTATACTAAATATGCCCCAAAATGAGTGATCTAAATAATATGATCAAAATCCCCAAAAGGGCAGCAATTAGCAGAGATCAATCGTCATTAAAACGGATGATCTATAATTATTTATTATGAATATCTTTGCGTAGGAACAAGCCCCAAAGGGGCGGCATTCGGTAACTCCGGATATTAGTCCGAGGGGACTTGAGTATTATTGACCGGTTGTTTAATTTAGGTCCTGATACGAAAAACTACCTTGTAGGTATCGTAGATCAGGATTAATTCTTTCGCCCCATTGGGGCTATGGTGATGTTATTTATCATTTCTCCTGTGCTCCAGCCTGGCGGCTGTTACACAGGTCTTTTCAATCACGCACCTTTGGTGCTTAACTTCGACATCGCCTGATATTTACACTCACCAATAAACAATATGATCAAAATCCCCAAGCAGGCAACAATTAGCAGGGACCAATTGTCATCAAAACGGATGATCTATAATTATTTATTATGAATATCTTTGCGTAAAACCAAGCCCCAAAGGGGCGGCATTCGGTAACTCCGGACGTTAGTCCGGAGAGGGTAAATAATTAAAAAGAACAAGCCCCAAAGGGGCGAAATAAAGATAAATCACAATGCCACAATCACTTGTTAAGAATTATGTTCACATCACATTCAGCACAAAACACAGGTTCCCGTTTATTGATGATCAGATAAAGGATGAGTTGTTTGGCTACCTTGGCGGTATCTGTAAAAACCTTGAATGCAACCCAATAAAAGTTGGAGGTCATAGTGACCATGTACACATTTTGTGTTTGTTGTCCAGAAAAGTCGCCCTGATGAAACTGGTTGAAAAAGTAAAAACAGGATCATCAAAATGGATGAAAACCAAGGGAATGAAATATCAAAAATTCTACTGGCAAAATGGTTATGGTGCATTTTCAGTTCACGAAAGCCAAATTGATGTGATTAAAAAATACATTGAAAACCAGGCAGACCATCATCGCAAAAAATCATTTAAAGAAGAATATCGTGAATTCCTCAAAGAATATAATATTGAATTTGACGAAAAATATGTTTGGGACTGATGGGTTTCGCCCCGTTGGGACTTAGATAATTCTATTTTATTTCCCCTGAGTTTTTGCTGCCGTAAAACCTCAGGGCTGTTATTCTCGCACCTTTGGTGCTAATAAATCAAATAATTAATGATAATACCATCATTTATTTTCATGTGGATTAATAATGACCATTTTGATTGAAAGTCATTAATAAACCGGTCGAAGTAATTTACAAATTACAACATAATAATACCAAACCCCAAAGGGGCGAAAGACAATCGTTCCGGGTTATAACCAGGAAAAACAATTATCCAATTAATAAAGCCCCAAAGGGGGCGGAAATCAGTTGCTCCGGGTGAAAACCCGGAGGTCAATCAGCAATGGAGAAACAAGCGCCGAAGGTGCGGAATAAACAACATCTGACTTATCAATGTAACACGCAAAATACGCACGACAGACTTAGGTTTGTATATGATACCTGATAATCCGTTCATCATTATCATTCACTTCAATCATCAAATTAACAAATCGCTCAGGCAGTAAGTCTATAATCAGTTCGGGCCATTCCATAAAGCAATAATTGCCGCTGTACAGATATTCCTCGTACCCGATGTCATATACTTCTTCTATTTTTTTAATGCGATAAAAATCAAAATGAAAGATGCTTTCCAGGTGGTCATCTGTATATTCGTTTATCAGGGCAAACGTTGGGCTGCTTACGATAGATGATACACCAAGCACATTACAAAATGCTTTGATCAATGTGGTTTTTCCGGCGCCCATCTTCCCCCGGATGGCAAATATGCGTTCACCTTTCAAGTCTTCCAAGATTGTTTTTGCAGCCTCCGGAAGATCAGAAAGACCAGCAACCGTCAGCACCTTCTCCTCCATTATCTGGATGTTAATTTAATAAATGGAGTGAGTATCTCCTCCATCGAAATACCACCATGTTGGAAAGTGTCGCGGTAATATTTTGCGTAATAATTGTAGTTATTCGGATATGCAAAAAAATTGGTTGTCCGGGCAAATACATACCTGGTGCTGACATTGATCCTGGGCAGAAAATATTTTTCGGGCTCTTTCACCTCAAAGACTTCCTTGTGATTGTATGCCAGGCTCTTACCAAACTTGTAGCGCAGGTTGGTATTCACACTGCGGTCGCCGACAATTTTCACCGGATCTGACACCCGAATTGAACCGTGATCGGTTGTGATGATCAATTTAACATTTTTATCAGACAAATATTTAATGATATCGAACAAGGATGAATGCTCAAACCACGACATCATCAACGAACGGTAAGCCGGCTCATCATCAGCCAGTTCACGGATGATTTCCATTTCAGTTCGGGCATGCGATAGCATATCCACGAAATTGTAAACGATCACATTGAAATCATTTTGCATCAGGTTGGCAATGTTCTCATACAACTTCTTTCCGGTATTCTGATTAAGCACCTTGTTATAGGAAGTCTTAATATTTTTTCCGAAACGCTTTAACTGTGCTTCCAACAATTCATGTTCGAATTGGTTCTTCGAACCTTCTTCATCTTCATCTTTCCAAAACTGCGGATAGCGTTTCCTGATCTCGTTGGGCATCATTCCCGAGAAAATGGCATTACGAGCATATTGCGTAGTGGTTGGCAAAATACTGTAAACAATATCATCATCCTGTACACGGAAATACCGCTCAATCATCGGTTGGATGGCTTTCCATTGGTCGTAACGCAAATTATCGACCAGCAACATAAACACTTTCCGGCCACCTTCCAATTCGGGAAACACTTTTTCCCTGATCATGGTATGCGATAGCACAGGCTTAGTTTCCGTATTACCATAAAGCCAGTCGAGGTAATTGTCTTCGTAAAACCTGCAAAAGGTATTGTTAGCCTCGTTCTTTTGCATACTAAGCACCTCGATAATGCCTTCATCGTTCGACTTTTCCAGGTCAAGCTCATACCTCACAAGTTTCTTGTAAATATTAATCCAATCATCATGGTCAATCCTGTCACTCAGTTTCATACTAATCTCCCGAAACTGCTGCTGATAGGTCATGGTAGCTTTTTCGCCGGCAAGTTTCCTGTTTTCCAGGTTGCGTTTTAGCGACAGCAATATCTGGCTGGGTTTAACCGGCTTAATAAGATAGTCGGCAATATTAGAGCCAATGGCTGACTCCATGATGGATTCCTCTTCGCTTTTTGTGATCATTACGATAGGCATATTCGGGAAATCAATTTTCATGCTTTCGAGGGTTTCTATTCCGCTCAAACCCGGCATTTGTTCATCCAGAAAAACAATATCGTAATTGTTTTCATTAATTAAATCCAATGCTTCATCACCGCTGTTCACTGCATCAACATCATATCCCCTTTCTTCAAGGAATATCACATGTGGTTTTAGAAGGTCTATTTCATCGTCTGCCCAAAGTATTTTGATCTTGCTCATAAGTTTCAGATAGCTTTACAAATGTGTTAAATTTGTAGATAATAATGCAAAATACTGATAATTATTGCCACACTTACTTAGCATCAACTAATTTTAACATTAATTAATAAGCGATGGCCATTAAACGAAAAATATTCAACGATCCGGTATATGGTTTTATCCCGGTGAACAATGAACTGATCTTCGATATCATCGAGCATCCTTATTTTCAAAGGTTGCGCCGCATCAAACAACTGGGCCTTACGCACCTGGTTTATCCGGGAGCATTACACACCCGGTTCCATCATTCGATGGGTGCTATGCACCTGATGCAAAAAGCAATAACCGAATTGCGCACAAAAGGCCATGAGATCACTGAGGAAGAAACTACCGGAGCTGAACTGGCCATTCTTTTGCATGATATTGGCCATGGGCCTTATTCGCATGCGCTGGAACATTCCATCGTTACCGGTATTAATCACGAAGAAGTTTCAAATGTTTTCCTATCGGGATTAAATTCAATTTTTGATGGTCAACTTCATCTTGCTATTCAGATTTTTAAGAACAAATGCAAAAAGAAGTTTCTCCACAAACTTGTTTCCAGCCAGTTGGATATGGACCGTATAGATTACCTGAAACGTGACAGTTTTTTTACAGGCGTTGCCGAAGGCGTGATCAATTACGAACGCCTGTTGAACATGCTCAATGTGGTTAATGACGGACTCGTAATAGAAGCCAAAGGAATTTATTCGGTTGAGAAATTTATCACAGCCCGCCGCCTGATGTACTGGCAGGTTTACCTTCACAAAACCGTACTGGCTGCCGAGTACATGCTGATGCACCTGTTGAAAAGAGCAAAATACCTAAGCCTGAATGGTGCAAAATTATTTGCATCACCTTCGCTTAATTATTTTCTGAACAACGAGATAAACCACGATGATTTCCTTGGGGATGAATCGGTTCTGGATCGCTTTTCACGGCTGGACGACTATGATATTTTTGGAGCCATGAAGGTTTGGAAAGAACATGATGATAAAATACTCTCTGCATTAAGCATAGGCCTTGTCGACAGGCGGTTGTTTAAGATTGAGTTGCAGAATGAAGCCTTTGACCCTGGGTATGTAGATGATATCAAAGCAAAAATCATTAAAAAATACGGAATTAACGAAGCGGATTGCCAATACCTGATCATACAGGATAAAACTTCAAATTATGCATACAAACCCGGACCTGACAAGATCAACATTCTTTTTAAAGACGGTACGGTAAAGGACATTGCTGATGCTGCCGGCGAACTCAATATTTCACTACTTACCAAACCGGTTACAAAGCATTTTTTGTGCTACCCGAAGAACATGTAGATTTAATGTGGCAAAAAAACGATTTGATAAAATTGCCAAACATCGCTTTTTTAGGAGTTAGCAGCCGGATATGATTAACTTTATTCCACATATAACAAAATTAACGTAGGCTTTATTAAAAGAAAAACAGAATGAAACTTATAGATTTGATTAGGCAAAATTCTTGGTTGAGTGTTGAATTAACTCTTTTGGACATATATCATGAAGAAAAAAGATTAAGGACTATTTCATTGGAAGATTTGAAGCGACAAACGGACGATTAAGAAAATTAATAAAATATAATAGGCACAGTTAGTTGACAAACAATTAGAACCGGTATTGTTCGAGAAGAACATATTACTTACTTTTATAATCATCATTTACTAATAAATATCCACATTTATTAAGTAAAAATCCACCTTCTGAGAAGGTGGCTTTGAATTGCCCCCATAGGGGGCTTTAAAAATCAAAACTATGTTGCTGATCCTCTCTTTGTTTCTCTTGTCCCTCCTGATGCTTCACGTATCTTTTAATTACATCGTCGTC
>JAUVKF010000034.1 GCA_030596395.1 Chlorobiota bacterium
ATTTACAATCCGTTGAATTCCGTTTTTGATCAATGCTTCGTTAAAATTAACCAGTAACCCTAATTTTAAATCTGTCAATCTCAGGTAGGTTAATAACTGTTTTTGGTGAACCGGGGCAATTGCTTCGATTGATTTTATTTCTACAATTACCTTGTTTTCTACAATTATATCAGCTCTGAATCCCTGATCGAATTTTATTCCTTCCCAAATTACTGGAATTGGTTGTTGTCGGGTAATATTGAGTTCCCGTTCAATTAACTCATATTCCAGAATATTTTCATAAACAGATTCGAAAATACCTGGGCTAAGAGTTGTGTGGATCTTGTAGCAGATGTCCACAACTATCTTTGATATTTCATTCTCATGCATTGCATCAAATTTTATCACGCAAAGACGCAGAGCCGCAAAGGTTTTTCTCTGCGTCTTGGCGACTCTGCGTGAGATTTAAAGATTATTTACAATCCGTTGAATTCCGTTTTTGATCAATGCTTCGTTAAAATTAACCAGTAACCCTAATTTTAAATCTGTCAATCTCAGGTAGGTTAACAACTGTTTTTGATGAACCGGGGCAATTGCTTCGATTGATTTTATTTCGACGATTACCTTGTTTTCTACAATTATGTCAGCTCTGAACCCCTGATCGAATTTTATTTCTTTCCAAATTACTGGAATTGGTTGTTGTCGGGTAATATTGAGTCCTCTTTCAATTAACTCATATTCCAGAATATTTTCATACACAGATTCGAAAATACCTGGGCCAAGGGTTGTGTGGATCTTGTAGCAGACATCTACAACTATCTTTGATATTTCATTCTCATGCATTGCCATAAATTTTATCATACAAAGACGCAGAGACGCAAAGGAATTTCTCTGCGTCTTTGCGACTCTGCGTGCAATTAAAAAATCAACTTTTCTTGTCAAGGATCAAAATCTGGTTGGCCACTACTTCGGTGAAATACTTTTTGTTGCCTTCCTTGTCCTCGTAAGTGCGGTTGGTCAATTTGCCTTCAAGGGCGATTTCTTTCCCTTTGTTCAGGTAGTCAGCAGCTATCTTTGCTATTTTTCCCCAGGCAACAATATTGTGCCATTGTGTTTCCTGCACGCGCTCTCCTTTTGCATCTTTATAATAATCAGATGTTGCGAGTGAGAAAGTAGTTTTCATTTTTCCGCCATCAAATTCAAATGATTTTGGGTCGATGCCCAGGCGTCCGATCAGGTGTACTGAATTGCTTAAAGTTGTCATGATTTTAAGATTTAGTTAGTTAAAAAGTAAATTAATTAGATTGTTTGTAATATGATCCAGGATAATGGATAATGGATACTGGTTTTATCCAGCATCAAGTATCGGGTATCAAGTATCCAGTATTTCAATGAACAAATTCTGAGGCAAAACTATGGCGACCTTTTCACCCGACTCGGTTATTAACCATTTACTTCCGTTTAACATTCGTTTGTAACCGTTTAATATCGAATAAAAAGCAGAATATCAGTTATAAAGAGTAATAAGTTTATCTTTTATCTTTGTGATCTTAAATTGAAAAAACGCACTATCTATTAAAGTTTCAACTATTGAATATATCGTTAAATAGTAATAGTAAATTCGAAAAATCTCTTATTACTATTATTTTAATACTTCTTTTGTTGGACTTGGGTTTTTCCTTTTACCAGCATTATCAATTACCCTTGCACGGCGATGTTACGGATATTGTAATGCCAACACCTACCTCTGGATACTACGAAGTATTACAGGATCCTTTTGGACTGAATGTTCTTTTAAATAATGAAAAATATGGTAACCCAAACCGGTTTTTTGCACATTGGACTACATCAACCTGGTTTAAAAGTATGCCTCTTCTTCTTCAGTGGTTTGTCAATCCTATTGATAGCATTTACTTATCAAGTGCAATTGCAAAAATCATTATTCAAATCTTACTGATCTGGTTATTGGCAATTTATATTTCGAACAGAAAGAATATATTAAACCTTGATTTTTTAGTAGCGGCATTACTGGTTACTCCTTTATTTCAAACCTATGGTTATAGCAGGTATATGGGAATCATTGATCAGTCAGTAATATATTCTTTTTTCTACGCTTTGCCACTAGGTTTGTTAATGCTTTTTTACCTTCCGTTTTTCCGATCCATTTACCATAACAAAGATTTAAAACTCAATATTGTAATTAAAATAATATTGACATTATTTATTGTTTTTATAACACTTAATGGTCCGTTAGTACCGGGTGTGGTGCTTATTGTTTGCCCTTTGGTTTTGCTAAATATTTGGTTTAGGAATTATAAACTTTCGGAAATATCCCCAACTCACAAACGAATTTTATTCTCACTAAAGAGAATACCAAAAGACCTGTTGCTGTTTTTTGTAGCCATTAGCATTTTAAGTTTATACTCATTATATATTGGTCAGAATAATAGTTTCAATTCTACTGACCCAATTTCAATAATAGAAAGATATTTAAAACTCCCTTATGGTATTTACCTTTTGGTTGTAAAGAAGTTGGGATTCCCTTTAATTTTCATAATGATAACAGTCAATCTGATCATAATCAGAAAGAATTACAGATCGGAAGAAGGAGATAAGTTATTCACTTTTATTAAATGGATTGGCCTTTTTGCAATAATTTACATTTTATTACTTCCCCTTGGTGGTTACAGAGGTTACCGACCTTATACCTTGAGATACGACACAATTATTCCTCTTACACTTTCATTGATATTTGTTTTTGGATCAACTACTTTCTATTTAATCAAAAATATTTCGAAAAAGTATAAAACAGTATACCTGACAGGTATTGCAGCACTGTTGCTATTTTTTACAATTAACGATAATTTGGATTTAGAAGATAACCAATGTGAAAGGGAATCTCTGGAAAAAATTGCCAGGTCAACCGAAGATATCGTTGCACTTGATTGCGATTGTCCGGTGATGGAGTGGATTACAATTTCGGATTATCGCCATTCAGAACGTAATGCTGAATTATTTAAGTATTGGAATATCACCAAAGAGAAGAAATTATACTACCATAAATGTGATTAGTGATCAGTAAAACAAAACCATTACCACACTTCTTTAAAGCAATAAAATGTTCCTATCTTTAACCTGATAAATTATTCATAAATAGAACTTAGTTTTGGATTTTATCCTGATAAGAGATTTGGAAAAAGCCACTGGGCGTTTAATAATGTAGTTTTTCGATATGCATATTATAACCGAACTAATGGTTTAGATGCACATATGATCAGCTTACTTTTAAATGTTCGGAAATTCTAATAGCCCCTATTTCCCATTTTCCTTTTTCGTTTTATTCTCTTTTTCTTCTTTGCGTGCTTTCTTTTTCGCTGCTTTTTCTGCTGCCTTTTGCTTAGCTTTTTCTCCGGCCCCAATAGGAATATTTAGTTTTAAGAAAATGGAACTGTTTTTTGTACCCGGAACACCTTTGTAAACATTTACAAATCCGTAGTAATATTTAGCCCCCAGGGTCCAGCCTGTACCTTTAAAAAGTGTATAGCCGAAGCCAACCATAATACCAACATCAAACTTGTTTATTTTTTCTTTATTGTACTCTTTAATAACGGCATCCCTGCCATCAATATCCGATTCAAATTCTACCCACGATTTATACATGAGTCCGAATTGTGGTCCGGCTTCCACATACATGTGGTTTTTAAATTTATACTTTATAAGTGCCGGCACTAAAAAGTAATTCATCTTTTGGCTGTAATCGCCTTCTGCTCGTTGGTTGTTGTCGTTTAGGTCATGATAAATAGTTGCCTGGAGAAAATCCAGGTCATTGTCCGTCAATTTATCAACACCCATATTTGACTTCACCAAAACACCGGTATAGAGGAACCATTGGTTTTTCAGGCGGATATCAAAATAAAACCCCAAATTCCACTTTCGTGCAAAATTCTTGGTTTCCATGCCGGATATGTTTGTCCAGTTAATACCACCTTCCAGGCCAAACTCAAGGTTTTCGGAATTTAATTTATCGCCAAGCAATAGGGTGATTAATACCTGAGATTGTGAAGTAAATCCAATAAGCAATAACCCCAAAATGATAATATATTTTTTCATAATCATTGTGATTTTAAAAATCTCACAAATAAAAGTAAAAACTTTGATTAAAATTTCGATTATACATTTTCAGAACTGAAGTTGATTAATTAATCGTGTCAATAAATTCAATTATATTTAAAATACCAATAATACTAAACTAACTAATATTTCTAAAGGACAGATGATTGCCAGCTTCACCGTAATTGAATAAACTTCACCTTTGGTTTTGACACATTTTTGTATCAGATATTTCTACACCTAATATCCTATAATCTTACCTTTGTCCGTTTCCTGAATCTGTGAAATAAATTAACATAGCATGACCAACATCAAACGCTTAACCAAATACGTAGCCCTGTCGGGTAATAATGATGAAAAAATAAACGAATACAAAAGCTACGAACAGCAATTTGATGTGCATCAGAACTGCATTAAAGAGATTGAGTTCACTAAACTTGGTGAGATAGATAACGCCAGTGCATACACATTCAACGATAAGCATAAAATGATTGAAGAAATTCATTATTTTAATCATGATGAGATAGGCGAACACATTAAGTATATAGTGGATGAAGAAGGCAAGCGTCTTGAAATAGAAACCATATATGCTGATAATGCAAAGTCCGTTAAAAAAATTAACCGGTCCGATCAGCTTGTTACTGCTAAATCGTTTGATGAGGAAGGGGAATTTGAAGGTGAAGAATCGGTAAAATTCGATAACAAAGGACGACCGGTAGAAGAAGTGCAATTGGATGAAGAAAGGAATATTTTGCAGAGGTCGGTTTTTGAGTATAATGAATCAAATAATGTGCATAGCAGGATTAATTACGGTGAGCATGATGAGTTCCAGATGAAATCACTTTTTGAATATGATGATCATAATAACCTGGTTAAATTGATGCAATTAAATCAGAAAGATGAACTGATTGCTTCCTATGTTTATGAATATGATAAGCAGGGAAACCAAACCTTGCAGCAGAGCAATCACCACCTTATTCACACTGAATATGATGATCAGGGAAGGATTATTATTGAAGAAACCAAAAACCGATCGAATAACATGGTTGAAAAACTAATCGAATACAAATACGGTGAACATGGGCATGTGATCGAAGAGCGCATGTTTAGCATGGGAGATGCTTATCAGTTAGAGCCGGGCGTATTCAGCAGAACGGCTTCAAGTTTTCTTGTAACCCGGTATGAATATGAGTTTTATGAAAACTAAACTGAAGTAAATGTTGATGTTTAATTATTTGATCAGGTAGTGTGAACCCTTTTAAGTAAATGAAAAAGGTAAAACAAGATAATCCATTAATTACATACTCTACTGAACGTTGGGCTGTGTTCACACTGCATTTGAACAACACAATTGCTCATTTTGGTGAAGAAGACCTGCATCAGTTGCGTGTGGAGATCAAAAAGATGAGAGCACTGTTCAGTTTGCTGGAGGGTGCTATCCCTGGAGGGTTTAAGAAAAAGAAATATGAAAAACCGCTTCAGAAGTTATTCAGGCCGGGAGGAAAACTTCGCGAAACACATATGAACAGAGTGTTGGTTAAAGCTTATAATTTGAAAGATCCTGATAACTACAACCAATTTCAGGAAACCCTTGCAGAGAAACATACCAAAAAGCTGAAGCGGAGGCTTGAAACTATCGGTGGGTCCGAATTGGATCAACTATTCCAGCAGATAACCGGGATAATCAATAGTATCGATTTTGATGCTGTTTTTCAATCAGCATTTAAGTTTCTAAATACCGAATTTAATGCCATCAAACATCTTTATCCGGATGTAGAAAACGAAAAAATACTTCATAAAGTCAGAATGCATTTGAAATCATCGGGCTATATATTGAAATTTGTTGTTGACCTGCATCCACATCCCGCCAGGAAAAACTTTTACGATGAAGTAAAAATCACCGAATCATTAATCGGTGAATGGCACGATAAAGTGGTTTTTAAACAATCATTGAGAGCATATACCAACGCGCATTCAAATACCTGGTTAGAAGCTGATTTAGACATTATTTTTAAAAATATTGATACCGATCTCAGCACCGCACAAATAAATATCAGCAAACATCTTTCAGCAATAATTAAAAATCGAACAATTGTTTTAAGATCCTAATCAAAACAAATCTCTTTTTTCGCTTTTGTTCCTTTCCTTCAAACCTCCTGTTATTTAAGCAATCCCGTAACCTTTTTACGAAAAAATCGAATAAAACTTTACAGGGGAATCATAATGATTCAACTTATAATAATTAGGTCGGTTAAAATGAAAAGGTTAACATACTTTTTTTTATTCTTTTTGGTGATAGGAACATACTCACAATTATACGCCCAGGAAACCAAAAAGGATCAGGAATTTACCCCTGGATGGGCAATAGGCATAAAGGTAGGCACCTTTGGGCCAGGTATCGAAATTGTAAAAAGCTTTAATGAATTGATCAATCTGCGGCTTGGAGGGTCGTATTACAAATTTAAATACGAGTTTTCGTTAGAAGATGATATAAGCACCATTAATAAAACCTATACAACCTTTGGTGCCATTAACCTGATGGCAGATATCAACTTCCTGAGTTTTATGCACTTTACAGGAGGGTTGATGTATAACTTTGTAAATTTTGATATGGAAGCTATTCCGAAAGATGAATACAATGTTGGCGAAATTGAAATCACACCCGAAACGGTTGGTACAATTTATTACAACGTATCACCGAATAAGTTGTGTCCGTACGTAGGATTGGGATTTGGCCGAAGTATATCACGGTCGAAAGTAGTAAGTTTTGCCTTTGATTTAGGAGTAGTTTATCATGGTTCGCCAAAAGTGCAACTCGATGCAAATGGAATGGTAAGTCCGACAGCCAGTGAAGAACAGCGACAAATACTTGAAAATAATATTAAAGGATATCGCTTTTATCCTATGATGAATTTTCAGCTGTCTTTTCGGTTTTTGTAAAGAAGATATTCTAAAAAAGATATAAGATGAATGCAATGAAAACAATTACCCGGGTCACAGTTCAGATACTACTTTTTGTATTGATAGTATTTACGGTGATCATGAGTTTTTATGCATGCCAGAAGATTGAGGATCCATCAAGAGGAGCAAAGTTGATCGTTAATTATGACGTGCTAAAAACCAACATCAATGTCAGGTTTTTTGACGCAGCAACAGGCCAGCGAATTGGTGCTGAAGATGGACAACAGGTTTCGGTAGTAATAACAGGGGAATCTGCTTCAGCCGTAATTGACATGTCAGGTGTAAGTGGAAAAACATATAAATCAGGAGCAGGTTATATGACCTTGTACCTGAATCCCAATGTAGAATTTCATCCTTCGCCTGAAAATCCAATACGGTTTACACTGGTTGGGAAGCTTGAAGGATATCTTCAGGCTAGCAGAAGCATGGTTATTTCCGAAGAAGGTAATTATTTTGTTGATATACCGATGATACAAAGTCAATTGCCGCCGGAAGGAGTTGTAATTATGAAGGGAACAGAACTGGGAAAAGTCTATCATGGCGAAGTAATTGAGGCTGTTTCACTGGAAACAAACAACAAGGAGGCTTCAGTTTTTATTCCTGAAGGCACGATAATTAAAGATGAAAAAGATAGATTATTAAACGGTTATTTAAACATTGAAATAACTTATTTCGATAACCTGAACGATCATTCCCTGGCGGCATTTCCGGGAGGACTGATGTCGGGTTTACAAAAGGATGGAGTAACAAAAGATGGTGTATTTTATTCAGCCGGATTTGTATCCATAAAGGTTAGTGATAAAAATGGACGCGTTGCAAAAACTTTTGAAGGCCAGGCATTACAATTAACGCTCGTGGTTCCTGATCAAACTTACAATCCAAATACATCAACCAATGTAAATTCAGGAGATGGGCTTTCAGTATTTAGTTTTGATTCTTCCTTAGGTTCGTGGAATTTTGAACAGTCATCAAATATAAGCATGTCAGATAACGGACTGGAAGTCTCAGCTCAGCTCAATCACCTGTCATATTGGAACTTTGGTTGGTTTTTTGGTAACAACTGCGACATGGGTGTTGAATTGCTTTTTACAGGAGATCAATCGGGTTGCGAATGTGTAAATGTTAAGGGCATTATGCGGAAATCGGAAGATGATACCTTTTTGAGGTTTGTAAATTTAGAGGCTTGCAATGGCGAGCCGGTAACAATAACCAATGCTCCTGCCGATTTACCTGTTTACATTGAATGGGAAAATACTGATTGCTCAAATTATTACGTTGATCCTGCATCGAACCCACTGCACATCAGTAATTTGTGTGGCAGTTCCCAATACCAGATCCCAATGTTGAGCGAGTCGGGACAAACAACTATTGTAGCGATAGAGATAACAGCACGTTGTTCCGAATATCCTGATATAGAAGTTCGTCCTACTTTTGGTTTTTGGTTTCGCGAGGCGGATGGTGTGTGCTGGAGATGGGCATTTATGACCAATGGCATTGCCGATATTTGCGATGTGGAAATTGGTAAGAATTATGTTATCGGAGCCTATTACGAAAACCAGTGGAACGAGTGGGAAGTAACTGTTCAGCAAAGCGAATATGTCGTTCTTGATATGGCACTGCCTGATGGCGTGTGTGAAACACTTTTCAATTAATTTATCAGTAAATTTCTTATAAATGAAAAATGGGGTAACAATTATTTTATCAATTCCCCGTTTTTGTTGGGTATCTTTGAGTTAGTTGTAGGAAGACTAATAGAAATTTAAATTTAATTATTATGAAAAAATTATTGATTTATTCCGTAGTGATTGGTTTTATCCTTTCAATTGGAGTAGTTTCATGTAAAAAAGAAAACAATGAACCTGCTCCTGATCTTCCTCCTGAATCTTCCTTCATAATGGATTTTTCAGGTTTCTCAAATCCTGATGATACGTTGTCTTCAAGAGGTATTGCAACTTATCAAAACTGGGGACACGCCTACACAAATGTTGTGGTTTGGAGCACAATCATCAAGGTTGGGCTTGCAGTTCCTGTTGCTGCCTTTTATGAGTCATTTAATCACGAGGCCGTTTATCATCCTGATGAAAACAACTGGACCTGGAGTTATAACTTTAAGGTTAGTGGAATATGGCACGAAGCCGAATTAACCGGTTTTATAGTTAGTGATACTGTAAATTGGGAAATGCGCATTACTAAGGATGGACAGTATAACGACTTTTTATGGTATACCGGTAAAAACAGTTTCGACCGTAGCGGTGGCTACTGGATTCTGAATGAAAACCCAACCAATCCTAATGAAATGTTGCGCATCGATTGGACCTATGATGGAGGTGGTATTGGTGATATTAAATACACCAATATTATTCCTGGAGGCGCTGAAAATGGTGGATACATTTTCTATGGAACTTCAGCAGGCGACATGACCCGGTTTTATGATATCTATACTAAAGGACAGGATAACCTGACCGAGATTGAATGGAGCCACACCGATTATCATGGGCATGTTAAGGATCCCAATAAGTTTGGAGATAGTGACTGGCATTGCTGGGATACTACATTGCAAGATGTGATTTGTCCCTAAGCCCTAATTAAAATCAAAAGAACGAAAACAGCGTGGCCCATTGGTTACGCTGTTTTTGGTTAGCTGAAATTGTTAATTTTCCTATCTTGCCACCTTTTAATACCGGATGAAAAAGATTGGAATAACAGGGGCTAACGGGCATGTAGGTGCTAACTTAGTTCGGCGGCTTTTAAAAGATGAATACGAAATCCGTGTCCTGCAATACCATGATCATGAAGCGTTTGATGGTTTAAATGTAGAAGCAGTACCTGGCGATTTAAATGATCCTGAATCACTGGTTCCTTTTTGTAAAGATTTGGATGTACTAATCCATCTGGCAGCTAAGATCACAATCGGCAGTAACAAATATGAAAGTGTATATAAGATCAATGTTGACGGAACCAAAAACCTGGTGCAAGCAGCAAAAAAAGCCGGTGTAAAACGATATATTCATTTCAGTTCCATTCATGCCCTGGTTCATGAGCCGCTTGATCAGCCAATGAACGAGATGCAGCCACTGGCATTAGATTCTTCAATAGCATACGAAAAAACAAAATCGATAGCAGATGAATGGGTTATGGGGCAACAGGCCAATAATTTTGATGTGATAGTCCTTAACCCGACAGCCATACTTGGTCCTTGCGATTTTAAACCATCATTAATGGGGCAACTGATCATCCGTTTATACAACGGAAGCCTGCCCGGCCTCGTCCCCGGAGGTTACGATTGGGTAGATGTAAGGGACATTTGTGATGCAGCATCTAATGCAATATTCCAGGGAAAAGGTGGCGAAAGATATATTTTATCGGGCACCTGGAAAAGCATTGGCGATTTTGCAAAATTGCTGGGAGCAGTTACAGATAAAAACATTAATAAACCAATATTCCCATTGTGACTGGCAAGGCTAGGACTTCCTTTTATCCAGTTTTATTCAAAGCTAAGTGGACAACACCCTTTGTATACCAATCAATCTTTATCAATTTTACAGGAAGGAAATAAAAACATATGTAACGATAAAGCGAAAAAAGAACTGGGCTTTCAATCCAGGCCTTTGGCAGATACACTGAAAGATACGGTAGGATGGTTTAAAGAAAATAATTATATAAATAAATGATTATCAGCTCAGAAACTTACTTTATATTATTGTACATCTGGATGGGTATAGCCGTTGTCACCATGCCTTTTTTGCTCAAGATCACAGTACCTTATGGAAGGCACACAACAAATACCTGGGGTCCATTGCTAAACAATCGTTTATCCTGGGTGTTGATGGAAGTTCCTGTGGTCATTGTTTTTTCATGGTTGTTTTTTTCAGGAGATGCCGAAAAAACTTTGCCTGTGTATATTTTCTATAGCCTGTTTATGCTGCATTATTTTCATAGAATTTTCATATTTCCCTTCATCATAAAAGGTAAGAACAAAAAAACGCCCCTTGTAATCATCTTATTTGCAACGGTTTTCAACCTGTTGAATGGTTTTTTTAATGGCTATTGGTTTGGCTATCTGAATGATTTTCACTACGGTATAAGCTGGTTAACCGACTGGCGGTTTATTTTGGGCGTAGTTTTATTTTTTGCCGGCATGTACATTAATATTACATCCGATCAAACACTCATCAATCTTCGTAAAGGTGGTAAAACAGGATATTATATTCCTTATGGTGGAATGTTCAAATATGTGTCATCCCCAAACCTGTTTGGCGAGATCATTGAATGGCTGGGTTGGGCGATGATGAGTTGGTGCCTACCTTCTTTCTCTTTTGCACTATGGACAATTGCCAATCTTATTCCACGGGCCAGAGACCATCACCGCTGGTACCATAGAAAATTTAAAGATTATCCGAAAGAAAGAAAAGCAGTTATTCCCTTTTTGATTTAATCCAGTGCTTAGTGAATAAATATATCGGTATATCGGAGAACAAATTTCCAAGTACTGGATCAGTATTAGCCTATTGCTTAGCAACTATCTATTCGTTGCAAGGAATTGCAAAATAAAGTGATGCTAATTGTGCTACGCTATTTATTTAGATTCAAAAGGTTGATTTTCCTTGACTTCACACTGGAGTAATAGTACCTTTGTAATAATTATTAAAACCAATAAAATGAAACGGTACTTTAGTATTTTGTTATTGCTTCTGCTCCCCTTATTTACATTTTCCCAAAACGGATATCTCTATGCTGAAGTTGACAGCAACTATGTAACATTCTGGCATACAGGCACTGAACGCATTTGTGGTGCGTTATATGAGATGGATATTATTGTTGATGCAAATCAAATTGATTGGCTGCAAAATAATGTTGGTGATATGGCCTATTGCATTTGCAATTACGACCTTTCGGTAACTATCGGCCCATTGGCTGACGGGCAGTATGAGGCGGATATTTATAGTATTGAATTAACAGGGCCTGATACAATTTATTATGGCACAATTCAATTTGAGATCGAAACAGCTCAATCGCCTGATTCGACTTCAATTGTAAGTCAATATTCAGGTCCTTGCTATAATATGGTAAACATTGAGGAACAAAAACAAACAAACTTTGATATTCAGGTAAATGCCACAAATACAACCGTATATATTAATTGCCCTGATAAATACCAAATGACCGATATAGTTGTCTTCGATCAAACCGGAAAATGTGTTTTTCGCACTAATGTTTCAGGTATTACCAAAACGCAAATAGATATATCTGCTTTTTCGGGTGGAATGTATATTGTAACCGCCAGAACAAAATCCGGATTATCTACTGGCAAATTTGTTAAATACTAATAAAGAGGAAGAAACTAACCTAACCATTTCAGTGTTAATCACTTTCATCTTCAAAGCGATTACCCCATGCGTAGCAATTATTTATTCATCGTCGCCAAGGAATTTTTCAACACTGGTTTTTAGCCTAATACTAAGCAATTATCTATTCGTCGCCAAAAAATTGCTTAGCATTAGGCTATTGGTCTATATCGGGCTGTCAAGATTTATCCTATTTTTGCTCGTTTAGCAAACCTGAGAACCAACAACAAACCCTGCAGGTAATATGTACGAATTTCTAAGCGGTAAACTTGCCGAAAAGAATCCCACTTATGTGGTAATCGAAAACAATGGAATTGGTTATATGATCAATATTTCATTGAACACCTTTTCAAAAATCAAAGACCTGAATGATGTAAAATTATTCACCCATTTTTATGTGCGTGAAGATGCGCAGATTTTATTTGGATTTGCCGATGAAACCGAAAGGGAATTGTTCAGGTTCTTATTATCCGTTTCCGGGGTTGGAGCATCCACAGCAAGACTTATTTTATCATCATTAACAACGGAAGAAGTTTACGAAGCAATCACACAGGGAAATGCGCCTGTTCTTCAGAGTGTTAAAGGTGTTGGCGGAAAAACTGCCCAACGAATTATAATTGATTTAGGTGATAAACTGACAAAAGCCGGAATTGAGCTTGAAAAAGTTGATTTTAGCCACAATACATTAAAAGATGAAGCGTTATCAGGGTTACTGATATTGGGTTTTAATAAAACCACTGCTGAAAAGGCTGTAAACAGGATACTAAAACGGGGTTCGGTATCGAGCGTAGAAGAACTGATTAAAGAGGCACTGAAGGCTTTGTAACGAACCTCGAAACAACAAGAAATTAGGCGCTTTGGGGATAGTGAGAAGGATGTCGAAATACTTTCTGAGCATTCGTAAAAAGTTTGCTTTACTATTGTTTTGCCTACTATTTGCTGTTGTATTTATACCCGATGAATTGCTTTCCCAGAATTTTATCATTCCTGATTCATTAAACCGGCCTGATACTACAGGCGTTGATCTGGTTTTTCCTTTCAACGATAACACCGGTAATCCTTATATCGATAATCAGAATTCAAGCCCCCTTTTTTTACGCGATCCTTCTAACATTCAGCGTGAAGTAATTTACAACCCAGAAACCAACACCTACGAGTTTGTTAATAAAGTGGGTGATTTTTCTTACCGTGCACCAACCGTATTGGATTTTGATGATTACCAGGATTTTGACCTTAAACGTGATGTAAACCAATATTGGAACGAAAGGGCTCAAACCGCCGGAACTGCCGAGGGGTCAAGGCTGATCCCAAAATTATACATTGGAGGTGAAGCATTTGAAACCATATTCGGCAGCAACACCATTGATATCAGACCGCAGGGATCTGCCGAAGTTAGTTTTGGTGTTTTACATAACAAACGTGATGACCCTGCATTGGATGTAAGGCAGCGGAAAACAACAAACTTCGATTTTGATATGCGTATTCAAATGAATGTTGTGGCTAAAATCGGAGATAAGATCGAGTTTAAAGCCAACTACAATACCGAATCTTCTTTCGACTTTGAAAATACCCTGAAATTGAAATACGAAGGAAATGAGGATGAGATTATTAAAATTATTGAAGCCGGTAACGTAAGCCTGCCGTTGCGTTCATCCCTTATCCGTGGTAGCCAGAGTTTGTTTGGTGTTAAAACAGAGCTTCAATTTGGTAAAACCAGGGTAACAGCCCTTTTCTCGCAGCAGCAAAGCGAAACCCAGAATATTAGAGTACAGGGAGGCGCCCAATCTAACCGCTTTAAAATTACTGCGCTTGATTATGAAGAAAATAAGCACTTCTTCTTTGGACATAAATTTCGTGACAATTATGAAAGAGGTGTTTCAACATTACCCATCATTACATCTGATGTAACAATTACCAGGATTGAAGTATGGGTTACAAATATTGGGGCCGCCACCGAAGAAAACAGAAACATTGTTGCTTTCACCGACCTCGGTGAAAATCAGCGTGAAAACATTTATAATTATTTTGTTAATCCTGTACCGGGACAAAGCAATCCATCAAATTATTCTAACGACTTGTTGCTGCGCATGGATACAACCCAAATCAGGAATATCAGCAACGTAACCAGCTATCTTACAGGCGATCCATTAAATGTTGGTATGACTAATTATATGGTTGCCGGTGATGACTACGTAAAGCTTGAAAATGCACGGAAACTTAGAAGTTCTGAATATACGTTAAACAGTAAACTTGGATTTCTTTCGCTGAATACCACATTGAACCCCGATCAGGTTCTGGCTTTGGCCTATCAATATACCATCATAGGTTCAGATGAGGTTTACCAGGTTGGTGAATTTTCTGACCAGGGTGTTGTGGCTCCAAATTGTCTGGTTGTAAGATTATTGAAAAGTAACACCCTGAATACAAGCATGCCCATGTGGGACCTGATGATGAAAAACGTCTATCCTATTGGAGCATACCAGGTGCAACGAGATGATTTCAGGTTTAACCTACTTTATACCGGAAATGAAGAAGGAGTTCCAACAGGCTATTTTACCAGGGGCCCCGATGATGCAACAGGTATTCCGCTTATCCATCTTTTTGGCATGGACAGGCTTGATATCCAACGAAATCCAATGCCTGGCGGGGATGGGCTGTTTGACTTTATTGATGGCGCTGCACTGAATGGTGGAACAATCCAGGCATCCAATGGTAGGATATTTTTTACATCGCTCGAACCTTTTGGCACTTTTGTCAGGGACTCCATCTTTCCGAACGATCCTGATTTTGCGGATTTCTATGCCTTTGATTCGTTGTACTCAATGACCAAAACAGGAGCTGAACAATATCCTGAAAAGAATAGATACATTCTCGAAGGAATGTACAAATCGCAATCCGGTTCTGATATTAGCTTGAATGCCTTGAATGTTCCCCAGGGATCGGTTACTGTAACAGCTGGCGGTATTCCATTGGTTGAAAATCAGGACTATACGGTAGATTATACGCTGGGTCGTGTGACCATAATCAATGAAGGAATTCTTAATTCCGGAGTGCCGATCAATGTTTCGCTCGAAAGTAATTCCATGTTCAATGTGCAGCAAAAAAGGATGATGGGGGTACATGTTGATCACGAGATCAATAAGAATTTTCACATTGGGGGAACATTGTTAAACCTGCATGAACGGCCTCTCACACAAAAAGTTAACTATGGCGATGACCCGGTCTCGAATACCATGTGGGGCCTTGATTTGAGTTACCGGACTGAATCGAGATGGCTGACAAAAATCATTAATAAACTACCAGGTATATCATCAAACCAGATTTCGCAAATTACCGTTGATGGCGAATTTGCACAGTTTATACCAGGTCATTCAAAAGCCATTGGCAGTAGCGGAACTTCTTATATTGATGATTTTGAAGGAGCCAAATCTTCTATCGACCTGAAACATATTGGTTCATGGTTCACCGCAAGTACGCCTCAGCTGCAAAACGACCTTTTCCCGGAAGCCATGAACGAAAGCCTCAATTATGGGAAAAACAGGGCAAGACTGGCATGGTATATCATCGACCCATTGTTTTATGACAGAAGCGGAACTTTAAGGCCGGGGAATGTTTCGAAAAATGAGTTATCAAAAAACTCAACACGGCAGGTTTTGGAAACGGAAGTCTTTCCGAATAAGGACAACCCCAATGGAATTTCTACCAATATTGCAGTTTTAAACCTGGCTTACTTCCCTGAAGAAAAAGGGCCTTACAACTATGATGTTGATCCATCAGGTATTTCTGCCGGTTTGAATGATGACGGAACCCTGACGGATCCTGAGAGCAGGTGGGGTGGTATTATGCGTAAAGTTGAATCCTCCGATTTTGAGGCAGCCAATATTGAGTATATCGAGTTCTGGATGATGGATCCTTTTGATGAAGAAGAATATTCCGAAAGTCATGGAGATTTATACATCAACCTGGGTGAAATATCGGAAGACATTTTACGTGATGGACGAAAAAGTTACGAAAACGGGCTACCGACTTCATCGGTAGTAAAAGATGTTGATGAAACAATTTGGGGCCGTGTCCCGAACTTACAGGCCCTGGTTGAATCATTCAGCAATGAAGGAGGATCGAGGCTTTACCAGGATGTGGGATATGATGGTTTGTCGAGTGATGATGAGGTTGGAAAGCATGAAGATGATTACCTGAAGAAAATGCTAGACAGGTTCCTGGGTGGCCCGCCATACCAGGAAGCACTGACTGACCCATCATCAGATGACTACCATTATTATCGTGGTTCCGATTACGACCAGGAAGCGAAATATGAAAGTGTGACCGAACGGTATAAAAAATTCAACAATACTGAAGGAAACTCACCTACCGATGAACTGAACCAGGAGAGTTACCCAACTGCCGGAACTACCATACCCAATGTTGAAGACATTAACCGTGACAATACATTGAGTGAATCGGAACGTTATTTCCAATACAGGGTAAAATTTGATACGGCGAGCTTAAAAATCGGCCAGAATTACGTGACCGATATTCGCAAGACCAATACCGGAAAACTTCAAAATGGCGATAACAGGGAAGTGAAATGGTATCAATTTAAAATTCCTGTTAAGAATCCTGAGAAAATTGTTGGAAATATCAGTGATTTCCGCTCTATCCGGTTTATGCGTATGTTCTTACGCGACTGGAATGCACCTGTTGTTTTGCGCTTCGCAACTTTTGAACTGGTTCGAGGTGAATGGAGAACTTACGATAATTCTTTATTGTCACAAGGCGAATATATTCCCGGTGATGACGGAAGTGAAACCAAATTCACCGTATCAACTGTTAATATTGAAGAGAATGGCAGCCGCAAACCGGTTCCTTATGTGTCACCTCCGGGCATTGAAAGAGAAATTCAGTTTGGTACAACCAGTTATATTCAACAGAATGAGCAATCGCTATCGTTTACTATTGAAAGTTTGCTGGATGGCGATGCACGAGGCGTGTTTAAAACTACTGACTTTGATTTCAGGCAGTACAAAAAAATTAAGATGTTCGTTCATGCCGAGGCCATGAATGAAGTAAATGACCCAAAATTTGGTGTTGCCGGGCATATTTACGATACCAATACCATGACTGTTTTTGTCAGGGTTGGATCCGATTTTACACAAAACTATTACGAATACGAAATTCCTGTTGAATTTACACCCTGGGGCGTTACCGAAAACCAGGCAGATATCATCTGGCCTGAGGTTAATAACATGGAAATCGACTTGGATCAACTGGTTCAGGTTAAGCACAATAGAAACATTCAGATGCGCGACCCCAACACAGATATTGAATTGTATAAACCGTATATTGAAAAACTTGGAAAAGCAAAAGTTACTGTTTTAGGAAGCCCCAATATTGGCGATGTGATGGGTATTTTGATCGGTGTCCGTAACCCCAAAAAAGTGGGTACAGGTTTTGAAGATACCGGGGAACCCGTTAACGCTACCATTTGGGTTAACGAACTGCGCTTAACCGATTTCAATAAAAAGGCGGGTTGGGCTGCAACAGGTAGGGCAGAGGTAACATTGGCTGACCTGGGTAAAATAGGTATCGCAGCTTCACACAGCTCGGCGGGGTTTGGTAGTATAGAACAGAAAATAAGTGAGTTGCCACTTGAATCTACAACGGATCTTTTATTTACAACTGATATTGACTGGGGTAAGTTTTTCGGACAAAAGACAGGTGTTAGAATACCCATGCACTACGACTATAATTCTACGCGTATCACCCCGGAGTATAACCCAATTGATCCCGATATTAAATTGAAAGATGAATTGGATTCATATGAAGATAAAATCAACAAGGACTCTGTGAGAATACTGGCCGAAGATTATACAGTAAGGCAGAACCTGAACTTTATGAATGTCAGGAAGGAGCGTACCAACAATGAGAAAAAACCAAAAGTTTACGATATTGAAAACTTTGATGTAACTTTTGCATACTCGAAAGATGAACACAGAAACATCGATTTTGAGGTTGACAACTTTAAACGATACCGGGGCGGATTAGGATATAACTGGAATGGTCGGCCAAAAAACTACCAACCATTTAAAAAGTCGAAAGGCCTGAAATCAAAGCATCTGGCACTGATCAAAGATTTTAACGTTTATCTTTTGCCTAAGGTGTTCTCGTTCAGGACTGATATGGATCGAACCTTCAAAGAGCAGCGTTACCGCGATAAGAGTTTTGGCGATATTATCATTTATCCAACTTATGAACGAAAGTGGGATTGGAACAGACAATACGATCTGAAGTATGACTTTTCAAAATCCTTGTCTTTTGAATTCAACGCGGGAGCAAATGCTTTTATTGAGGAACCACAGATATATCCTGATAAAGACACACAGGAATGGGAGGAATATAAACAGGAAATATGGAGGCAAATTGGCAGTTTTGGTACAATGAATCGTTACAATCAAACCTTCAGGATTAACTATAATTTGCCATTGAGAAAAATCCCGATACTTGACTGGATAACTGCAACGGGAAGTTATACAGGCTTGTATTCGTGGTCTGGTGCACCTACTACAATACGAACACGATTGGGTAATGTAATTGAAAATTCACAGCAAATCCAGGTAAACAGCAGTGCCGATTTGAGTAAATTATACAATAAAATTCCTTACTTCAAAGAAATAACTAAGACCAAGTCCCGATCTTCCAGATCATCATCCCGTTCGCGCGGAACCATTCCCGAACCACCCGCAGACGACACAACTGCCAAGCCTAAGAAAAATTATGGCAAAATAGTTGGTGATGGTTTTTTGAGAATTTTAATGCTGATTAAAAAAGTATCGGTCACTTATACCGAAGGAAATGGAACTGCCCTTCCGGGATATATGCCACAACCCGACCTGCTTGGTATATCATTTGCAGAAAATAATGCTCCTGGCTGGGGATTTGTATTTGGCGGACAAAAAGATATCAGGCAGGATGCTGCTAATTATGGATGGATTTCTAAAGACTCAACGCTTAACCAGGCTTATATGAAGAAAGCCAACAAAGCCTTTTCTTATAAGGTAAATGCCGATATCCTGAATGCCATAAGGATTGATGTAGATGGTGATTATATATATACCGATAATTTCCAGGCTTATTTCCGATACGACTGGGATTCGCTTCAATTTATGGAATATACACCAATAACAACCGGAAATTATAGTATTTCATATTCAATTATTCGAACTTCATTTGATAAAACAGATACCGCTGGCAATTCGGCAACCTTCCGGCAGTTCCTGGATAGCAGGCAGGAAATAGCATTCAGATTGGCGAATGCAGATACGGAGCGATGGAAAGGAGAAACTTATCACGATACGCTCGCCAACGCTGAATTTCCATTAGGATATGGTTCGAATTCTGCTGAAGTATTGTATTATTCTTTTTTGTCAGCATATTCAGGACAGGGAGCAGGATCGGTAGGGATATCAACCCCTTTCCCAAAATTCCCATATCCTAATTGGCGGATCACTTTTGGGGGTTTAACAAATATTGAAGCTGTTTCTAAAGTCTTCCGGACATTCAACATCACGCATGGTTACAGGTCGATGTTAAGTATATCATCGTGGACTACCAATGTCAATTTCGATCCGTTTAATCCTGATAACAGGTACGAAAACAGTCCGAATTTTGTAACAAAATACGATATTGGAGTGATTTCGGTAATTGAATCATACAGCCCGCTGATTGGGATTGATATGACCTTGAAAAACAGCCTTATGCTCAAGGTCGAATATAAAAAGACGAGAAATTTAACACTCAGTTTTGTGAACAACCAGATGACAGAAATTGTTGCTGATGATATCATATTAGGTTTTGGCTTTCGATTAAAGAACCTGAAATTTTCTATCGGATCGCTGAGTGGCAAAAAAAGCAAATCCACTTCTTACAGCAGTGACCTGAATTTTAAACTCGATTTTGGTATCCGTGATTCCAAAACTACGCTTCGCAGAATTGATGAAGACAATAACCAGATTTCGGCAGGATCGAGGCAATATAACCTGAATTTTTCGGCTGACTATATGCTAAGCCAAAGTTTACAAATAAGGTTATATTATAACTGGACAAGCAACAACCCATATGTGTCATCTCAATTTCCGAATTCAACCACAAACGGTGGTATAACCCTGAGGTTTAATCTTGCTCAGTAGTTTTCTGCTTCTCAGGTATTCGAATAATCAAGAGGTGCTATTTTGAATAATTTTAAACTTTAATTGATGTTTACGCTGTAAAAAATATCCTAAATTTGAAGCCATAAAAAATCAAAAAATGAACATTCCAGAAAATTTATTGTACTCAGAAGATCATGAATGGATTAAGGTTGACGGAGATGAAGCGCTGCTTGGCATTACCGACTTTGCACAAAAAGAGCTTGGTGATATTGTTTTTGTCGAGGTAGAAACTGTTGATGAAGTACTGGGCAAAGGTGAAACTTTCGGAACAATAGAAGCAGTTAAAACAGTATCGGATATGTTTATGCCGGCAGGAGGTACAGTGTTGGAATTCAACGAGCAGATCGAAGACACACCGGAAGTGATCAACAAAGACCCATATGGCGAAGGGTGGATCATAAAAATGAAATTTAGTGATGTTTCTGAACTGGATGAAATGTTGGATCATGAAGCATACAAATCCATTATTGATGGCTAGTTCTGTATGTTGATCAGGAAGTTGTGGCCCGCATTAATCTGGGCGCTGATTATTCTGATACTGACAGGTTTTCCGGGAGATTATTTCCCAGAAATAATTGATTTTTGGGAATGGATTGGGCCAGACAAATTGGTTCATCTTGCAATATTCGGAATCCTCACATTTCTTATTTTCTTTAACCTGCGTGCAGAATATCTGGTCAGTAAAAAGCGTTCATTATTTGTACTCACTATTTTGGGTGTTACTTTGGCATATGGTTTGCTTACTGAAGTATTACAGGCAACTGTATTTGTTGGAAGAGACGGAAATGTTTTCGATTTTTACGCAAATAGTACAGGCGCTTTACTGGGATGGCTGGTATTTAGTTTAGTAATTCGGAAAAAAATTAAGATATAATAAACAGGTATGTTGGATAATTATTACTTTAGCGCTGTTATTATCCATGCTAAAAATTCAGTTTATGGAAATTAAAAAAACACCTAAGGCAGACCTTGAAAAGAAAAAAGTAATTTTTTTCGAGATAGGTCTTATACTGGCATTAGTGATCGTGTTTGCCGCTTTTGAGTATAAAGACTATGATAAGCAAACAATTGATCTGTCGCAGCGGGCAATAGATGATATTCCGGAAGAAATCATCCCCATTACAGAGCAAAAAGTAAAACCACCTCCGCCACCACCTCCAAAACAGGTTACACAAATTAAGATCGTTGAGGATGATGTGGAAGTGGATGAAGACATTGATATTGATGTTGAAGCCGATGATGAAACTATTATTGAAGAATACATCCCACCCGAAGAAGATGAAGAAGGCATTGTTGAAGCAGAGATTTTTACGGTGGTTGAGTCAATGCCGGAATTCCCGGGAGGAATGGGTGAGTTGATGAAATACCTCGCTACAAACATTAAATATCCACCACTGGCAAAAGAAAGTGGTATCCAGGGTCGTGTGTTTATCAACTTTGTGGTTGAACCCGATGGAAAAATATCAAATGTTAAAGTTTTGCGTGGTATTGGCGGCGGTTGCGATGAAGAAGCTGTCCGTGTTGTGGAATCAATGCCAAAGTGGAAAGCCGGGAAACAGCGTGGTAAACCTGTTAGGGTATCATATAACCTGCCGGTTAAGTTTACGTTGCAATAGGAATGAACTTATATATTTTGAAGGGCCGCTGATTTTCAGCGGCCTTTTTTATGTTTTATCATTTGGGTGGAAGTGATCAAATACGATTTTGGCTTTTGCTTTGCCAATAACAGCAGTCAGTTCATCAAAATTGGCTGCTTTTATTTTTTTCACCGACCTGAATTTCCACAATAGCTTTTGGGCAGTGTTGAAACCAACACCGGTAATCTCGGTTAACTCCGACTTCAGTGTGCCTTTGTCTCGTTTTTTCCTGTGGTGTGTAATTCCAAAACGATGGGCTTCGTCACGCAATTGCTGAATGATTTTGAGTGATTCGGATTTTTTATCGATATACAGTGGAACAGGGTCATTAGGAAAATAGATTTCCTCAAGTTTTTTTGCTATTCCGATGATGGTAATTTTTCCGTACAGATCCAGTTTTATAAGGCTTTTAACTGCTGCTGATAACTGGCCTTTACCACCGTCAATTACAATCAATTGTGGTAACGATTGTTTCTCATCCAGTAATCGTGTATACCTTCTCAATATAATTTCTTCCATCGAGGCATAATCATCGGGCCCCGTTACCGTTTTTATGTTGTAGTGGCGGTAAGCCTTTTTATTTGGTTTTGTATCTACAAACTGAACCATGGCTGCCACCGGATAATCTCCCTGGAAATTTGAATTGTCGAAGCACTCAATTATAGCCGGTATTTCTTTCATCCTGAGGTCATCTTTTAACTGGTTCAGGATGCGTTTCTTATGCCTGTCAGGATCAACCATGGATGCTTGCTTTGCACGCTCAATCTGGTAATATTTTGCATTGCGTTCACTCAGGTTGAGCAACTGTTTTTTATCTCCCCGCTGCGGGACAGTAATCTTAACATCGGGTATTTCAATACCTGGATCAAACGGCAGCAGTATTTCTTTTGCATTGCTTTCAAACCGTTGTCGGAAATCCATCAGGGCGAAAGCAAGCATTTCATTGTCGGTTTCCTCAAGTTTCTTCTTCATTTCAATGGTGTGTGCCTGTACAATAGCACCATTACTAATTTTCAAATAATTAACAAAAGCTACATCGCCTTCGCTGATCATCGAAAGCACATCTACATTATCAATTTTGGGGTTAACAATTGTTGACTTGCTTTTGTACTTTTCCAGGATTTCAACCTTTTCTTTCAGCAGTTGTGCCTGTTCAAATTCCATATGATTCGCTGCCTGATTCATCAGCGATTTTAATTCGCTAATCACATTGGAAATGTTCCCCTTAATAATGTGTTTTATTTGCTGAATAGTAGCCATGTAATCTTCCTCGGTTTGTTTCCCGATGCAAGGACCCAGGCAATTACCAATATGATATTCAAGACAAACCTTATAGTTTTTCTTTTGGATGACAGAAGGTTTAAGATTGAGCATGCAGTTTCGCAATGGATATAGTTGTTTAATGATATCCAGTAAGGTTTTCATCATCCTTACTGATGCATACGGCCCAAAGTAATCGGAATCATCCTTCACCAGGTGCCTGGTCGGAAAAATTCTTGGAAAAGCTTCATTCTTAATACAAATCCACGGGAATGTCTTATCATCTTTGAGCTGAATATTGTATTTCGGCTGGTACTTCTTAATCAGATTATTTTCAAGCAGTAGTGCATCGAGTTCAGTATTGGTTACAACAAATTCGATATTGTCAATTTTACTGATCAGTAATCGTAATTTCCCCGACTGATGCGATTTGGTAAAATAACTGGCTACCCGCTTTTTCAGGTTTTTGGCTTTCCCCACATAGATCACCTTTCCTTCTTTACTGAAATACTGATATATACCCGGTTTTTGCGGGAGCGACCTGATCAGGTTTTGTAATTGCGTATTTGGATCGGTTTTACTCAAAATTCTTTATCAGCTGGATCTACAAAGTTAGGAAAGGAAAAAGACTAACCTTAACAAAATATTGAATCAACAACTAAGCTAATTAATAATCAAACTATTACATATTTTGTTGCGCGGAGTAATGGAGTGTTGGAATGATGGAGATATCGTTTGATTGTTTCTATTTCAATACTCCAACCTTCCAGTACTCCAATGATGATACTTCTTCTTGCTACCGCACTAACCAGATACCCGATTCTTCTGATTTAAAAAATACGTTTCGCTTGGTTTGCCCAGAAAATGAATGACCAGGTAAATGCCAATAATTCCTGCCGGGAAAAGCAGCCAGGGTGATATACCATAAGCAGCCGGCAAACTTCCAAGGAAAATGGCAAAAAGCCCGGTTGTTAGTGCATAGGGCAATTGGGTACGGACATGCTCAATATGCGGACACGAACTGGCCAGTGAACTCAGAATTGTTGTATCGGAAATAGGCGAACAATGATCACCAAGGACAGAGCCCGTTAAGACTGCAGCTGTTAGGTTGTGGAAAATAGCCATTGAAGAGTCATAGTCCATCCCTGTTTGCTGGGTAACAAGCCAGCCGGCAGGCAGAATAAGTGGATACAATATCGCCATTGTACCCCAGGAACTACCCGTTGAAAAGGATACAAATGCTGCCATAATAAATGTGATTGATGGCAATAAGTAAGGGGAGACTGCTGCATCCAATAATAGATTGCTCATAAAATCGGCAGTGTGCATATGCTTGGTAACCAGAGCCACCGACCAGGCCAGTGTCATAATCATTACAGCAGGTAACATAGATTTAAAACCACCAATGATTGCCTCCATTGAATCTTTTAAACTGATCAAACCCTGGCTGAGGGTCAGGGCAAGTGCAACAAACAAACTGCTGGTTGAGGCCCATAATAAAGAAGAATAGGAATCAGCATTTCCAATAGTGTCGGATAGTTTAGCGAAAAAAGTAAGCGCAGGATCATTCCAGGTATCCTGGTTCCATCCGGTATAAACAAGGCCGGTCATCGTTCCAACTATGATAACTAAAACCGGGATAATAGCATTGAACATTCTTGGTTTAGCGCCTTTTGCCTCAGTCATTTCTTCCATAAGATCAGCATCAACTTCATCCTCTAATTTTCCAATGGGTGTCAGCTCGGCCCGGGCCCTTGCTTCGGCTTTTAGCATAGGTCCATAATCAACTCCTTTCCAAATCAGGAAAAGAATAAAAGCTAGGGTAAAAAAAGGATAAAACGAATAAGCCAGCGAGCCAAAAAACACGCCATAAGCTGATTCATCCAGGTTAAGGCTATTGATACCATCTTGGATGTAACTTAATTCAGCTCCTATCCAGGTTGTAACAAAGGCAACCGAAGCTACGGGTGCAGCAGTTGAATCGATGATGTAACTGAGTTTTTCGCGGCTTATTCTTAATTTATCGGTTAATGGTCGCATGGTGTTACCAACCACCAGCGTATTGGCATAGTCGTCGAAAAAGATGAATATTCCCAGTAACCAGGTGATGAATGAACCTGACTTTGGCCCTTTTGCATATTTTGACAGGCCGTTTACCACACCTCTCATGCCGCCATTTTTAGAAATCAGGCCAACCGTGCCTGCTATGATCATCGAAAATAAAATAATTGAAAGGTGTCCGGGATCAGTTAAAGAGTTTAAAATATAGGTGTCGATGATGGCCAGGAAACCTTTGAAAATTGCTGAAATAAAACCTGCTCCCTGGTAAAAAAATATGATTGTCGTTCCAATCCAGATGCCACCAATCAAAGCGCTGTAAACTTCACGTAAAAACAAGGCAAAGAAAATAGCGATTAAGGGCGGCAATATTGACAACCAAAGTGGAATGGGGTTAACATCGTTCTGGTAGTCAATGTCTCCGATGCCAATGCTTAATGTTTCTTTTTCCGGAAAATCATAGTCCAGAATAATCTTGCCATGAATAACTTTTCTTTCCAGTTCATTGCCGTTTAAAGTTAAACTTACTTTCCGGCCTTCATATATTTTGGCAATTTCCCTGTCGGTAATGACAATTGTAATCTCCTGAGAAAGCCCTTTAACAATAATGGGAGGTAAATTGATCTCAGTATTGTTTGATGACAGTTCCTGATCGCTTTGCGAAAAAGATGCAAAGTTTACAGCAAGCACAAAGAAGAAAATCAGAAGATGTCTCAAATTGATCTTTCTAAAAGGCAACGTAAAATTTTGAGGTGAAAATACTAAAAATGATGTTTAAGCTTCGGATAATTGTTTTGTTAGTTCGGCAAACTGAAATTTATCAAGTTGTTCGGCACGTTTGTCTAAGTAGCTGATTTTGGATATGTCTTTTGGCAGAAGTGGTTTCAGCGCATTCTTTAATGTCTTTCTTCGATGATTAAATCCGGTTTTTACAACCCTGAAAAACATTTTCTCGTCACAATCAATTTGTCTCGCTTTTATCCTGCTCAGCTTAATAACTGCTGACTTAACTTTTGGAGGGGGAACAAACACATTTTCGTTTACTGTAAAGCAGTATTCGATATCATACCACGATTGTAACAAAACACTCAGGATACCATATGTTTTATTGCCTGGCGGCGATGCTATCCGCTCGGCTACCTCCTTTTGTATCATGCAAACAACCTCATTCACTAGGTTTTTATTCTCAAGGACTTTAAAAAAAATCTGGCTTGAAATATTGTAAGGAAAATTGCCGATTAGTGCAAATGGATCGGGGAAGAGTTTTGTAAGATCGGTTTTTAAAAAGTCGGACTGAATAATCTCAATCCGGGTATCATCAAAGTTGTCATTTAAAAATTCAACCGATTCCTCGTCAATCTCAACCAGCATAAGCTGATTTGTTTTTTCATTTTCAAGCAAAAACTTCGTCAACATCCCTGTCCCAGGACCTAATTCGCAAACAATTTTTTGATCGTCACTTAGTAGTCCGGCAATTTTCCGGGCAATGTTCGGATCGCTTAAAAAATGCTGTCCAAGATGTTTTTTTGGTCTGACCATAAATAATTCGGGTAAATCTAATTAAGGATTATCTGAGTTCATAGGGCTAAGGTCATTTAAAATATCTTCCTCAAATCCCGATTCTTTTCTTAACTCCCTGTATTTCTTGCGCGATTCCCCGGCATAAATACTTTCAGGATAATCTTTCATCAGGGTCATATATAGCTCAAGGGCAATATCAGGATTTTGAAGATGCAATCGATTCAACTCAGCTTGTTTGTAAATGGCATTATCTGCTTTAATGCTTTCGGGATAATATTTTGCCAGGTAATTGTACAACGAATCGGCTTTTGAATAATTCTGCACATCTTCCATCAGCCCTGCTTTTTTGTAAACCATATACTCGTAACTGTACAATCCGGTTGACTGGCCCTCAATTTTCGTAAGCCAGATAAAAGCAGAGTCAAAATTGCCCTGGTAGGCATAAAGATCGGATTTGCTAAAAAGCCTTAGCGTGAAGCCCAGCGTATCTTCTTCGAGCATGTTTTTAATAAAAAGCGATAACTCAAGTGCGTCATTGGCAATGAGTTTCGAAGTTGCTGATTTAAGAATATCGAGTTTGGTTTTGGCCCAGGTATATTCACCGATGAAATAATAAAGCTGAGCATTTCTGAATTTGGCTTCATGGCCGATGGGTTCATTTTTCATGTCGGCCTCAATTTGAGAATAAAGCAGTGTGGCATCCCAAACTTTATTTTTGTAAAGTAAAATATCAGCTAGTTCTAATTTCAACCATGATTTTGAAACAGGAGTAATAGAGGGTGTTTCAATAGCTTGTTCTAGCAAGGTGACAGATTCGTCATATTTTTCCAGCTTAAATGCTATGATATGTGCTAAATGCCCTGCGATTTCAATTGTGCCTGGATTAAGGCCAAGCTCTTCCAACGCTTTAACACCTGTTTTTTCTATGCTCTTGTATTGTTTAACGGTAGTTTCCTGATTTCCTTCAGCTTCTTTTACAATAGCTACAAAGTATCCGGTATAGGCATCGAGATAAAATGGGGAGTTTTCCTTTTTGTCTTTGATGTATCCGTAAGCTTTTGATGCGAGCACATATTGTTTGTTGGATAAAGCCACGTCTGCCACTTCCAGCATAACTTCTTCCTGGTCGTGAAAGCGCATATCAATAGCCCTGGCCTGGCGAAAAGCCATTTCAAAATCTTTGGTTTGCATGGCATGCCAGAGCAGCATCTCCGAGTAAACCAAAACATCAGGGTTACGCTGCGCTTTTTCGAGTAGTTTCTTTTTCAATATTCCACTCAAATTGTCATCAATATCCCGTTTGATGATTATCTGCATTTTGTTCTTTACAATCTGGGTTTCCTCGGGTTGTGTCCTCAGATGCTCCAGGTAAATATCAAACATTTTTTCATAATTCCCGGTATATTGGTAAGCCGTCGCCAGTTCAATATCGTAATTGTAATTGTTGTCGGGCATCGCCCTTGCAGTTTCATATACAAGCAAAGCCTCTTCATAATATCCTTTTCCCTGCAGGGCAGATGCAATTTGTTTGACCAGGCTCTTGTTTTGCGGAAAATTATCAATCAAATCGTTGATGATCTTTCTAGATTTTTTTTCATTTCCCATTAAACCAAGCACATAAGCCTGGTCAACTTCGAGGCGGAAGTTTGCCGATTTTGTTTTTTTATGTTTCTTGATCAGTCTTTCCGCTTCTTTATAATCGTTAAGATAGATCAGGCAATTCAGGTAGTAATTATAATAATACTGACGCGGGCTCTGGTCATAAAGATCCTTATAGATTACTGCCGCTTTTTCGTATTCTTTCTTTGTGTAATAATTAATTGCCAGTCGTTCTTTTGAGGCTTTTATATTTTGATTCCGGGGCGGCTTCTTTAACATAACAGGCGGATCGGTTTGTGCAATCAATTCTGTTGGATTGATGCAAAACACTCCTGTTAGAATAATCATAAAGGATAATATGACTTTACTTAAATTCATTTTCCAGTTCTAGGCTGTCAGTCAATTTGTTTAGTTCTGTATTTAACGTAAGATAATTTGCTGAATTGGATTTAACCAGGTTGCTATAATAATCCATTTTTAGTTTAATCACACGAACCGATTGTTGTTCCTGATCAAAATACATAAAAGCAATCTCCTCACTTAATTGGTTGTTTTCAATGTCGTATCGTAGGTCAGCAAGCTGCGACCGTGTGTAACTTAATTCAATTTTTAAAGCCGGGCTTGCTTTTAAGTAATCTTCAAATGCATTTTTGATGATCCTGTATGATGTAACGGGTTTCACAATGTCGATATTGTCAAAAGGCTTTAGCAACTCAATTTGTTCTTCAGTTATCGCCAGTTGACTGCGAATCATTGCAGTATCAATGCTGTTGTAGTTTGATGCGCTTTTCTCAAGGTTAATAATGAGGCTGTCAATTCGGGATAAATACGTTTTTGTATCCGGCTTGTTCTGGCAGGAAAAAAGTAAAAGTGCTATAGTAATAATCAGTAAGGGAAAAAGCCTCATTCACAGTCAATTTGATTAAAACCTGTATATGTTTTCAGAACCTCAGGGATTGAAATCCCATTTTCATGCTGGTTATTTTCGAGTAAGGCTGCTACAATGCGGGGCAAAGCAAGTGCGCTTCCGTTTAGCGTGTGGGCAAGCTGTGTTTTGCTAACCTCATCCCTGAACCTGAGCTTCATGCGGTTCGCCTGGAAGTTTTCAAAATTAGAAACCGAACTTACTTCAAGCCAGCGTTTTTGTGCTGCCGAATAAACTTCAAAATCGTAGGTGAGGGCAGCGGTAAAACTCAGGTCCCCACCACAAAGCTTAACAATCCTGAATGGAAGTTTTAATTTTCGCAACAAACCGGCAACATAATCCTTCATTTCTTCCAGTATTTGATACGAATGATCAGGGTGTGCGATCTGCACAATTTCAACTTTGTCAAACTGGTGCAGCCTGTTCAATCCACGTACATCTTTTCCGTACGATCCGGCTTCCCGCCTGAAACAATTGGAATAAGCAACATTTTTTATTGGAAGATCCTTTACGTTCAAAATGTTGTTTCGATAAATATTTGTGATGGGTACCTCGGCTGTAGGGATCAAAAACAAATTATCTTCACCAACTACGTACATCTGCCCTTCCTTATCAGGAAGCTGGCCTGTACCATAACCCGAATCTTCATTGATCAGTAAAGGTGGTTGGTATTCCAGGTATCCTGCTTCAAGCGCTTCATCAAGGAAAAAGTTGATTAAGGCACGCTGTAATCTTGCACCTTTTCCCCGGTAAAATGGAAACCCTGCACCGGTAACCTTGCTTCCAAGGTCGAAATCAATGATCTTATACTTAGTTGCCAGGTCCCAATGTGGAAGTGAACCGTCAGGCATTTCTGGCAATTCACCCTCTTTATGCATTAATTCATTGTCAGTTTCTGTTATACCTTTCGGGACGGATTGATGTGGAACATTGGGTATCTCGATCAGTTTGCTATTCAGCGAATTGATAGTCTCATTCAGTTGAGATTCAAGTTCTTTTGCTGTTTTTTTTAATTCGCCTGATTCCTGTTTTATTTTTTCAGCTGCAGCACGATCGCCGGCTTTAAAAAGATAGCCTATTTCCTTTGCCAGTTGGTTTGATTTTGCCAGCAAATCATCAAGTTGTTTTTGTGTGCTTCTTCTCAGCTCATCCAGTTCGATTACACTGTTGATCAATTCTGTTGCATCGAAGTTTTTAATGGCAAGTTTCTCGATCACCATTTCTTTATTTTCTCTGATAAAAGATAATTGCAGCATGAAAAATAAAATTTGTGCAAATCTACTTTAATTCAATGAGACTAAAACTTTATAAACGGAGTGCAATAAAGTTTATAAGTCGAATTGATCCCGATTGCAAAGCAAATTAGGATCGGGAACAATTTTACTATTTATCTTTGGTGAGTAATCTCATTAATAAACACGTATTGTTTTGTCAGTCAATGAAAACAAAAAACCCGGTCTGAATGATCAAACCGGGTTCCATTGTTCATGAGTTTCTTTATTACTTCGCTTCGTCAACCGCAATTACGCTGACATAAGATTTGTTGTTTCTTCTTTTTCTGAACTCAACAGTTCCATCTAAAAGTGCAAAAAGTGTATGGTCTTTTCCCATACCAACATTTAAACCCGGGTGATGTGTGGTTCCGCGCTGACGAACAATAATGTTGCCTGCTATTACATTCTGACCACCATATAATTTTACACCCAGTCGTTTGCTTGCCGATTCGCGTCCGTTATGGGAGCTACCCATTCCTTTTTTATGAGCCATATCTTTTTAGTTTTCCGGGTTAAACAGTAATTTTTTCAATTAACACCTTGCTTAAATACTGACGGTGACCGTTTGATTTTTGATATCCTTTTCTTCTTTTCTTCTTAAATACGATCACTTTATCACCTTTTAGGTGCGACACAATCTTTCCGCTTACTTTGGCGCCTTCAACAACAGGAGTACCAACCTGTACTTTTCCCTTGTCTTCAACAAGCAATACTTTTTCAAAGTTCATTTTAGCGCCTTCATCACCTTCCAGCCTGTGAACAAAAACCTCCTGCCCCTTTTCAACTTTAAACTGCTGTCCGGCTATATCAACAATTGCATACATGCTTTATACTTTATAAGTTCCTATTCGGATTTTGAGCGTGCAAAAATAGACAAAAAAAGTTTTCAACCAACTTTTCTCAATAAAATTATTTTAAGAGATACCATTTAGTATAAGCGTCTTTCAGGAAAAAAACTGCAATTTAGATTTTTACCTGGATTTTCTCTTACGGAATAAGATTTGAGAACCAATGTTCATCATTCGGTGAGGATTTGCATTTACCAGTAATACACCTGCCAGGATCAGAAAAAACCAGATCAGATAACTGAATTTAAAAACTTCACCATCAATTATCCCCCATATCACAGCAACAATCGGGATCATATATGTAACCGAGGCAGCAAAAATGGGGCTACGGATTTTGATCAGCTTATTAAAAGCAATAAGAGCTATCCCCGTTCCTGCAATCGCCAGGATACTGAGATAACCCAGGCCCACAATTGTTTCTGATGAGGTGTATAGTTTTATTGGAATTTCACTGAAAAAAAGTACATATACGAATAAAGGAATACCGATGTAAAAAAATGTAAGAACCGTTATAGTCAGCGAATCCAGCTCTTTTAAATAATACTTGATAAAATTAACATTGAAAGCATAACAAATCGTTGCAATAACAATTAAAGATGCATATTTCAGATTAAATATAAAAGCCTGATCACTGCTGGCATATATTAAACCAATTGCACCGGCTAAACCAATTAACACACCAAATATATTATACCACCTTGTAACGATCTTAAAAAAAAGAATTCCCAGGATTAGCGTTGATAAAGGCGTCAGTGCATTCAATGTGCCTGCAAGCCCACTGTCGATTTCGGTTTGTGCGATTGCAAACATCAAAGCCGGGATCAAACTGCCGACCACCCCCGAAATAATCAGGTAAATAGCCATTTTTCTGCTAACCTGAAACGACTTTTTTATAGCAAGCGGCAAAAGGAATAAAAAAGTCAGTGTCACCCTTAAAATACCTACTTCCGGTGCAGTGAAATAAAGCAATGATTTTTTAATCAAAATGAAAGAACTACCCCACACAATAACCAGGGAGATTAAGATTAACCACGAAATAATATGCTGGTTATTTTTCTGCACGTGTTTACTAAATAAGAAACCTGCAAAGCTATTAAAATGCAAGTAACTAATCAGAGTACAAATCAATTCTTAATCAGCAGCTTACAAAAATAGATTTTATAAATAGGATAGAAGAAATATAGGTATGAAGGTATAATGGTTTTTCCCTTTATAACCCTATTCCCAATTATTTCCCCTTATTCTGTAATTCAATAAAAATATTCGATAAAAAAGTTTCTGTATTCATTTAGTACTGATTAAACACAAATGCAATAACGACCTGAAAATATTTTAGCAGTTTAAATCTCCCCGGGCATGTTTAATACGACTAATATGAGCATGATATGACGGCCTTAAAAAAATCCTTTAAAAGTTTTTTAAAAAATGTGCATCAGGCATGCAACGTTCTGCTTCTTTTTTTTGTTCTATGTATATAAAGGTAATTTGTATTCAAACTTATTATAAGAAATATGCCTGATATAAGGTTACATCTTAATGCATTTGGAGTTGTTTCTAATTGTAATAAGGTGTATTTTTTATTTACAGATGTTTGAGTAACAATTTCACTAAACCAAAAACCTTAAACTATGAGATGCAGAAGCCCTGATATTTAATAATATATCCTTCAGGAAATAAATATTTGCTTACAATTACCTTATTTAAAATATTTAATCCATCAAATTTTTTGGAAAAAAGGGATAATATCTTACATTTGCGCACCTTAGCGGAGATATATAGTGTTATCCGCTAAATTTAATTAGAAACAAAAACAATAATCAATTTATTTTTAACAAAAACAATTTTCTCATGAAAAGTTTTACTAAGTTTTATGTGTTGATGTTAGTTATGCTAATGTCATCTGGTTTTTTGTTAGCACAGGGTCTTGAAAAATCAATGACCCCTGTGGAATACCAGGTGTTTATGGCAAAACAACAGCAGAAAATTGCAGTAAAAGGTCTGGAAACTCCGTCCCCTAATGATATGGGTGGAAGAGCAACAGGCGATAACTGCGCGGATCCATTTAATTATGGAAACGTTAATGATCCTGCAATATCCTCAGTTTTGGCTGCTGGTGAGCAATGGTGGTATGAAGTTTACATACAAGAGGATTTTACTGTTACTTTTTCTCTATGTGGATCCGACTTTGATACCAAGTTAGATGTCTGGGATGACTGCAGTGCACAAACCTGGTACAATGATGATGCTTGCGGATTGCAATCAGAAATTACTGCATTTTATCCAGGTGGAACTACTGTATATTGTAAGGTATATGGTTATAATTCTTCTTCTAATGGTAATTATATATTTACCGTTACTGGCGTGGCCCCACCCCCGTCGGCCGATCCTGTCACAAGCTTCCCGTACACGGAAACTTTTGATGCAACATGCGATTGGCCTGCCACGATGCAACCCTATGCAGGTGGTCAAGCCCACGCAGTTGTTTCTTCACAAGCTGGTTTTGAATCAAGCTGCGGTGCTTTGTTAGATGGCAACAGTAGCAGTGGTTATCCTTATAGCCCGTCTTCAGGATGCGACTATTTCTTCACTAACGCTGCTGATCATGTATCACAGATCAAGATGACTATTGAGCCTGACGGCACACCCGGAGCGATGCAGTTGGATTTTGATTTTCAGCAGTTTTATTCATTTAATGATTGGTATAACTGGTTCAGGGTAACTGTTAATGGTACTACATTAACTGAAAAAAATTCAGGAGAAACCTGTCTTAAATCACCTACTGCCAACGGTAGCGGATGGTCACAACTGATTTATGACCTGGCTCCTTATCAGGGAGATGCTTCCTTTGAACTGGTTTTCGACTTTGTAGCCAAATATTACTACCTCTATTACCAGGGTGGTGATGCTTGTATGATCGACAATGTACACATCTGGTACGTACCAGCTGGAGACATTCAGGGCTATGCTTATAATATGGGTGCAGCAGAACCAGGTGTTGAGATTGGATTTTTAGGTGATGCACCTCCATATCCGGCAGTTATGACTGATGGCGTGGGATATTACAGGTTTACCAACGTACCTACCGAGCCGATCAACCCATGGGCAATGTACGCCTATAAAGATGGATTAAACTACATTGAAGCAGACGTTATGTTCACCACAGGAGTTATGATTGATTACGACTGGAACATAAGCTCACCACTAATGGTGATCACCCCTGCTTTACTGGAAGAAACGATGAACCCTAACGAGTGGCGCAGTGTACCTATTACTATTACCAATGGCCCGACAGGCGGCCCTTTACACTGGACAGCTGAAATTATATTTGGCGATCCACCTACTGTAATGACAGCAGAGCGTACGCCGGTAGAAATTCAAGACGTACCACTTGTAGATGGGAGAACATTACTAACAGAAGGTACCAGTCCTTTATGGCCACCTCTGCCAGTAGATATGATGGGTCCTGATAACACAAGAGACGGATTAGATGTTGCCATTGTTACTTCTACATTACCGGCATCGAATGATTTTTCCGCATTAATAGGTCCATTACTTGCGCTAGGTATAAACAGCGTTGATGTAATTGCCCTGCAACCTTTAACAACAACAGTTGATGATTTACTGGCATATGATGGTGTGTTATTTGGATTAAATACATTTTTCACAACACCAACAGGCCCTGTAGGTGATATGCTGGCCGACTATATTGATGCCGGCGGAAAACTTATTACAACCTCTCCGATAAATGCTACGGGTTACACCAATTTACCTGTTGCCGGACGACTGTTAACTGACGGATATTATGCTGTTACTACCGGTGGACTTAATTTTGGTACGATGAGCTTGGGCACCTATAATGCCGATCATCCTATCATGGACGGAGTAAGCAGTGCAGGTGGAGGTTTAACAATAAATTGTAATGCTTCTACTGATGCCGAACTTGTTGCAAGCTGGGCTGCCGGAACTGCTTTTGTGGCAGTTAAGACGATCACAAATCCGGTTGTACATGTTAACGTGTTCGTTGCAGCTACAGGATATGTATCTGGAGATGTACCCTTAGTTATATATAATGCATTTAACTTCCTGCAAAGCAGCGGCGGCGGCGGCTGGTTAGATTTATCAGCCTATGAAGGCGATGTAGCCAGTGGTGAATCCGACTTTGTAAGTGCGTTGTTCGATGCCACGGGAACTATTCCCGGCCAGGTATGGACAGCGGATATACTATTCACAGCCCAACCAGGCATATCAACAGCTACGGTAGATGTAAGCATGATCATCGCCGGCGAGCCACTGGTTCCTGTAGATGAGCTGGAAGCAGAGCTGGTTAATATGGTCACCGGCCAGGTAGACCTGAGCTGGAGTTTTGCAAGCAATGAT
>JAUVKF010000009.1 GCA_030596395.1 Chlorobiota bacterium
TATTCCTATTTTTGCAAAAACTTTGTTGAATTGGTCTCGGTAAATAATATTAGGAAAGAGTTTAGCGGCGAAGCTTTGTTATCGAATGTTACTTTCAACATCAATACCAAAGACCGTATCGGGCTGGCCGGAAAAAACGGGGCAGGAAAAACTACGCTTTTACGCATAATTTGTGGAGATCACATACCCGATGCCGGCCAGGTTGTAGTACCTGACGATTTGAAAATTGGCTATCTGCCTCAGGAAAAAGAAATTAACAGTAACAGCAGTATTCTGGAGGAAGTACTGCAGGTTTATAGTCATATTGAGCGATTGAAAAAGCGTAATGAAGAAATTATTTCTAAACTCGATTCTCAAAAAATTGATTATCAAACAAAAACATTTCAGAAACTACTTGAAGAGCAATCCGGAAACGAGGAACAAATACGATTAGCAGAGCCAGAAAAATTAAGGGGTCAGGCTGAAAGAATATTGATTGGGCTTGGATTTAAGCGCACAGATTTTATCAGGCCAATAAACGAGTTCAGTTATGGCTGGCAAATGCGCGTTGAAATAGCGAAATTGCTACTTCTCAATCCCTTCCTGTTGTTGTTGGATGAGCCTACCAATCATCTTGACATTGAATCCATCCAATGGCTTGAAGATTATCTGATCAACTATAACGGAGCAGTTGTTATTGTTTCGCACGACAGAGCGTTGCTTGATTCGCTGACAAACAGGACAATAGAGATAAATAATGGAAGAATCTACGACTATAAGGTTCCATATTCCGAGTTTGTTCAGTTGAGGGAAGATCGGTTGACACATCAACAAGCGGCCTTTAACAATCAGCAAAAACAAATCAGGGAAGTAGAAAGATTTATAGAACGCTTCCGGTACAAATCAACCAAGGCACGTCAGGTTCAATCAAGGGTTAAGCATCTTGAAAAAATGAACCGGGTAGAAATAGATGATTTGAATGAATCGGCCATTCATTTTGCATTTCCTCCTGCTCCGCATAGTGGTAAAATTACTGTTTCAGGTAAAAGTATCTTAAAGAGCTATGGTCAAAATCTGGTTCTTGATAAATTAGATTTTCAAATCCTTAAAGGAGAAAAAATTGCATTTGTAGGGCGAAATGGTGAAGGAAAAAGTACGCTGGCGAAAATTATTGCTAACAAAATATCATATGCAGGAGAGTTACAACAAGGACACAATGTAATTACCGCGTATTTTTCACAGGATCAGTGGGAAATGCTTGATCCCAACCTGTCTGTATTTGAAACACTTGATAATGTTGCTGTTGGCGATATCAGAAAAAAATTAAAGACAATTCTGGGTGCTTTCTTGTTTCAGGGCGCTGATGTAGATAAAAAAGTAAAAGTCTTGTCAGGTGGTGAGAAATCCAGGCTTGCCCTTGCAAAATTATTATTAATACCAAGTAATCTCCTCCTGCTCGATGAGCCAACCAATCACCTGGATATTTTATCAAAAGACATTTTAAAAAATGCACTATTGCAGTATAATGGAACGCTGATTATTATATCGCATGACCGGGATTTTTTGCAAGGGCTTACAGAAAGGCTTTACGAGTTTAAAAACCAACAAATAAAGGAATACAGGGGTGATATTTTTAATTACCTCGAAAAAAGAAAAATACGCCATTTAAAAGAGCTTGAACGAAATGGTGAAGCAAAGAATAAACAGGCAGAAACTGCATCAGAAAATAAATTAAACTGGGAAAAAAGAAAAGAGATTGAAAAACAAATCCGAAAGCTTGACACAGCAATCCTGAAAATTGAGAACTTGATTGAAGAAAAAGAATCGGAGATTAACGAGCTTGATACAAAACTTTCAGAACCAGATAAATATGCAAAAGAAATTCAATCGGGTGAATTGTATAGATTGCATGATAAACTTACTTCTGACTTAAACAGTACTTTTTCGGAATGGGAAAACCTGGAAAAGGAAAAGGAAAATTTGTTATCGGTGCAAAAACGTATTAGTAGCTAATAATGGTTTATTTCTCCCTGTTTATCATTTTTCGAGCAACTTCACGGAGGTTCTCCTTGTTTTCCTCAGATGCATTTACCATATCAAGATAGTGAATGCCTTTTTTGAAGTATTTGTCGATTTCTGTAATTGCTGTTTCGTTGATATTCAGCCGGGTAAAGATGGCCTTAACTTTTTCAACTTTGTCTTCACTGTTATTGGCGGAAGAATAGTGGAGTCTTAAATCAGTTTTTTCTTGTTCAGATGCTTTTTCAAGCGCTTTTAAATACAAAAAGGTTTTTTTATTGGAAATAATGTCGCCTCCTAATATTTTGCCAAAAAGGTTTTCATCTCCAAATGTATCCAGCAGGTCATCTTTTAATTGAAAACCTATCCCGATGTTTAGCCCAAACTCATAAAGATTTTTAGCGTCTTCTATTGATGCTCCACCGATCAGGGAGCCAATTTTTAAACTTGCTCCAAATAAAACTGCTGTTTTCAGCCTGATCATTTCGATGTATTGCTCAACTGTTACATTGCTTTCTGCCTCATAATTCAGGTCATACTGCTGGCCTTCACATACTTCAATAGCAGTTTTATTGAAAACACTGAGTACTTCAGGCAAAGTGTCTTTATCAGCAAGTTGTACATATTGGTAAGCAAGTGCAAACAATGTGTCGCCGGAAAGAATAGCGATATTTGTATTCCATTTTTTATAAACAGTTTTTTTACCGCGCCTAATCGGTGCATTATCCATGATGTCGTCATGGATCAATGTAAAATTGTGAAACAATTCAATGGCAATAGCCTGGGGCAAAGCGCTTTCAAGGTTTCCATCGAACAATCCGCAGGCCATTAGTGTAAGCACCGGCCTTATTCTTTTTCCTGAAAGAGATATGGTATATTGTATGGGTTCATACAACTCATTGGGTTGATGATCAAATCTTTGCGTTTTTATATGCTGTTCAAAATAATTAGCGTATGCGTTGAAGTCTTTCATAAATGATAAACGTATCAATGATTGATAATATTCATCAAATATTCGCCATATCCGCTTTTAAGTAAAGGCTGTGCAAGTTTTTCCAATTGACTCTTGTTAATGAATCCCTTGATATAAGCGATTTCTTCGATACACCCGATCTTTAAGCCCTGTCTGCTTTCAACCACTTCAACAAATTGAGATGCCTGGATGAGCGAGCGAAAAGTACCGGTATCCAGCCAGGCTGTGCCCCGGCTTAAAACTGCAACTTTGAGTTTTCCCTGCTCTAGATAATATTTGTTAACATCAGTAATTTCGTATTCGCCACGTGCACTTGGTTTGAGGTTTTTTGCTACTTCGATAACCGAATTATCATAAAAGTAAAGACCGGGTACTGCAAAATTAGATTTTGGCTTTTTTGGTTTTTCTTCAATTGAAATAGCATTAAAATCATCATCAAACTCAACAACACCGTATCTTTTAGGGTCGTTTACATGATAGGCAAATACAACTCCTCCGTCCGGGTCGCTTGCAGTTTTTAATAGTGTATTAATCCCCCTGACATAAAAAATATTATCACCCAGTATCAGTGAAACTTTATCATTTCCGATAAACTCTTCACCAATTACAAAAGCCTGGGCCAGGCCATTCGGTTCATACTGAACGGCATATTGAAAATTACATCCTAAGCTTTTACCATCACCCAGTAATCTTTCAAAGTTTGGCAGATCTTCGGGAGTAGAAATAATAAGGACATCTTTTATCCCTGCCATCATTAGTGTGGAAAGGGGATAGTAAATCATGGGTTTGTCATAAATCGGCATCAACTGTTTACTAACAGCAATGGTAAGTGGATGTAAGCGTGTGCCGGCACCACCGGCCAAAATAATTCCTTTCATTTATGTTTAAATTTTCGTGTATTTATCAGGTTTTGGTTCTTTTGGTATTAATTCTTCAACAACAAGTTCGTCGAGTTCAATGTCTTCTTCTTCATCAAATACTTCCATGTGTGGTTCTTTAAATGATTTTGTTATGGCTCGTTTATCCAGGGTTAGTAGCAAGGAAGGAAGCACGAACAAATTTGAGAACAGGGCTACAACCAATGTAAATGAAACCAGATATCCCAGGGCTTCGGTTCCGCCAAACGATGATAACGTAAAAATGAAGAATCCAAAGAATAGAACTATCGCAGAATAGATCATGCTATAAGCTGTTTCTTTTAGTGCAGCCAGAACAGACACTTTAATTTTCCAGTTGTTGTATTTTAACTGAAGCCTGTATCTGGATAAAAAATGGATCGTATTGTCAACACTTATTCCTAACGCAATGCTGAAGATAAGTATGGTTGATGGCTTGATTGAAATGCCGAAATAACCCATCATTCCGGCAGTCATTATTTGTGGGATAATGTTTGGAACCAGGGAAATAATAATCATTCTGACCGATGAAAAGATCAATGCCATTAATAATGTTATGATAATAATCGCAAGCGTCAGGCTCATAAACAGGTTTTTAACCAGGTAGTCTGTTCCCTTTAAAAATACAACGCTGGTCCCTGTCATCAATACCTCAAACTTGCCGGGCGGAAAAATCGAATCAACTTTTGGCTTCAGGTCACTTAGTATCCTTTCAATATCATTGGTTCCAATATTGGCCATTTGAATTGAAATACGGGTTTTGCTGAAAGTAGAATCAACAAAAGAGTCGAGAATGCTTTTCTTATTCTTATCACCCAATTGAGGAACATAGGACAGGATAAAGTTCTTCTCCTGGCTATTCGGCATCTCATACATTTTTGGGTTGCCCCTGTAAAAAGCCTGTTTTGCTGATTTAACCACTTCGACAACCGATACCGGTTTTGAAAATTCGGGATAAATAGCAAGCGTATCCTGCAGTTGATCCAGTTTACGCAATGTGGACAGCTTCATGATTCCATTCTTTTTTCTGGTGTCAACAGTAATTTCGAGCGGCATAACTCCTTTGAAATTCTGTTCAAGAAAAATCATGTCTTTGTATAGTTTTTCTTTTTTAGAAATATCATCTACAACATTTCCCGTTGTGCGTAACAACGTAATACCAACAATGCCTCCTGACACAAATACTATCGTAATTATGTAAATTACCTTGCGCCTGGTAAGAACGATTTGAGTTACATGATCAATAATCCTGCTTATCAGGCCTTTTTCAAAGTGTTTCATGTGCTTTTGACTGGGCACAGGGAAGAAGCTGAACAGAATTGGAAGAACAAACAATGAAAGAAGGTAGGTAATCAGAATATTTATGGAGGCAACTATTCCAAACTCGATGAGTAGCTCATTACTGGTAATAATAAAAGCTGCAAAGCCGGCAGCTGTAGTTGAATTCGTAAGTAAATTTGCATTGCCAATGCGGGATATCATCCTCGAAAGTGCCTTTATCTTATTGCCATGTTCCCTGTATTCGCTCAGGTATTTGTTCAAAAGGAAAATGGAATTCTCAACACCAATCACGATGATTAGCGGTGGAATGATCCCGGTTAAAATCGTGATTTTATACCCAAGTAGAACAATAAAACCAAGTGCCCAGATTACGGCAACAATTACTACTATCATGGCAAACAATACTGCCCTGCCTGTTCTGAACAGAATAAATAGCAGGATAGAGGCGATTACTAACGATAGAAAAACAAAAAACAGTAATTCGTTTTGGATTTTTTTTGAAGTAACCGTTCTGATATAAGGCAAGCCCGAATAATGAATTTCAACGTCATGTGTTTCACCAAAGACGTCTATTTTGTTTTTCACATCTTTTATCAGCGGGATTCTGGCTTTCGAATTAATGATCTCTTTTGAAAGTGTGATCATCATCAGGCTTACATTGGTTTCCTTATTAAATAGCCTGTCGTTGTACAATTCGAGACTGTAAATTACATTTTTAACAGAGTCGATGACCTGTTGGTTTTTTGGTTTTTCAGGAACAATGGCCAGGAAATCAAATTTCTTTAAACTGTCGTTTCTTGTGAGATTATATATCCTGGCAACTGATAAAACTTCCTCAACACCACTCAGTCCATGAACCTCATTGCTTAAATCGTACCAGTCATTAAAATGTTCAAGCGTAAACAGGTCTGGGTCTTGAATAGCAACAAAAATTACGCTGCCATCCTGTCCGAATTGTTTCTTGAAATTATCATAATCAATGTTATATTGATTATCTTTCGGAAGCATTCGGGCCATTTCATACGACATCTTAACCTGCGATCCCTTGTAAGCCATAAAAATAGTGATCAGGCTGATGATGATCAGGATTAGCGGGCGGTTACGAAGAATCAATCTGACAAGAAATTGCCACATACCTCAGTTAATCAGTTGAAAATAATAATCTAAAATAACCTTTTTTCTTTTCCTGGGTTATTTTGAATAGTGTTGGCTTCAATTAAGATTGTAAATTTACATATTGTATAAAAAACCTGTCACCATTTCGGATGGCAAATGTAAGTTTTGTTTTAAATTGAAAAAAGGAAAAATACTTTTTATTGACAATACTCACCCATTTCTGCCTGAAGGGTTGGAAAAAGAGGGATTTCAGTGCGAATATTTCCCCGATTATGGATATGCTGATTATAAAAAAATAATCAATGATTATGTTGGCATTATGATCAGAAGTAAAATCAAACTCGATAAGGACATTCTGGAAGATGCAAGGAGTTTAAAGTTTGTAGCCAGGATTGGATCGGGAATGGAAAATATTGATTATTTATTTGCAGAATCGAAAGGTGTTGTTTGCTTAAATGCACCCGAAGGCAACCGTGATGCAGTTGGCGAACAGGCGGTCGGGATGCTCCTCTCGTTGTTTAATAATTTAAATACAGCTGACCTCGAAGTGCGAAAAGGAATATGGAAACGCGAGCAAAACAGGGGCATCGAACTAGGTGGAAAAACAGTCGGGATAATTGGCTATGGCAATACGGGTAATGCTTTTGCAAAAAAACTTAAAGGTTTTGATGTGCAGGTAATCGCCTATGACAAATACAAAACAAATTTTGCTGATGATTTTGTTGAAGAAGTACAGCTTACCGATATATTCGAAAGATCAGATGTGGTCAGTTTTCATGTTCCGTTAACAGTGGAAACAACTTATATGGCAGATAATCAATTTCTAACCCAATTTAGCAAGAATATTTACCTGATCAATACTTCACGTGGTAAAGTAGTGAATACTTCAGATCTTGTTCAGAACCTGGAATCGGGCAAAGTGCTGGGGGCCTGTCTTGATGTTTTAGAATATGAAGGATTTTCTTTCGAAGAATTAGGGTCGTCAAATATGCCGGATACGTTTTCCAGATTGATAAAAATGAAAAATGTGATCTTATCACCTCACATTGCCGGATGGACACATGAGTCGAATTACAAAATGGCCCGGACAATTTTTGAGAAAATTCAGAACCTTAAATTACCATAGTTCCTTTCCTCTGAGATTTACAGAATAAGTTTCTAAGGATTTGTATTAATAAGAAAAACAATTGAACGTTTTTTAGGTCCTCGCTGTGAATTTATAACCTATCACAATACGGTCGGTTTGGACAGACAGCCGACTGCTGACTGCCAATTGTTAACTGCAGACTGACATTACCAATTAAGTATCTGCCTCAAATCAAATTCTTCAGGGTTTTGAAGATATGCTTTGGCTTCTTCGTAATCACCTGGTTCAATAAACTGTAAGCCATGTTCAAAAACAAGCCTGGGCTTTGCCCCGTTCATATCAACAAGCCTGGGTTTAATTTTTCCATATTCATCTTCAACATCCTCAAGATATAAAGGAGATATTTCACCGGTACTGTCTGCCGTTACCATACAACCTGTCCTGCCTTCATCATATAGTTTTTTCACACCATAACCCAACAGTCCGCAATATAGCTGATCGTAAGCTGTGGGAGGAATACAACGCAATTCGTATCCCAATTCAACGGGACGACTTTTAACTTTAACGCCAAGTTCTTTCAGTTTTTGCTGAAGTAATATGTTGAAAATGTGCGCCTTGCTTACATTCCCCAATTCAGGATGCCCATGATCGTCATAAGTAAAATTAATCCCTGAGTCTTCAATTTGCTTATCACTCATAAAATGGAAAACACCTTCACTAATAATTACCGCACCGTACTCAATACCATCAATCTTTCTTTTTACAATTGCGGAAATAATCAGGTTAATTATTCTGTCAAACGTAATTTCAACTTTATTAAACATTTCAGGGATGATGATCATCGGAAAATGGGTGGCAGCGCCAATACCAAATGCCAGGTGGCCCGCTTCCCTTCCCATCGCTGATACAACAAACCAATTGCCGCTGGTACGTGCATCCTCATATACTGTTTGCGCAATGCGAACACCTTCCTGTTTAGCTGACTGGTAACCAAAAGTTGGTATTCCTTCGGGTAAGGGGAGGTCGTTATCAATAGTTTTCGGAACATGAATATTCTGGATATCAACATCATGTTCTTTTAAATATTTTGAGATTCGGTTTGCCGTTGAGGCTGTATCGTCTCCTCCTATTGTTACAAGTAACTGAACGTTATTGTCGGTAAAGAATTTAGTACTAAACTCACTGTTTTTTGGTTTGTGGCGGCTCATTTTTAAAGCTGACCCACCTCGCTTGTGGATATCATCGGCAAGTGTAAAATCGATTTCCTGAACATGTGGTTCTGCTTCAAATAAACCTTTATAGCCATCGTGTATTCCTAAAACGCGGTAGCCTGATTTTAAAAACACCAATGCAACGGAACTGATCACCGAATTAATTCCCGGAGCCGGACCACCACCACACAATATAGCAACTGATTCTTTCATCATTAGTTCAATTTAAATAGTGGTGACAAATATAGAAAATGCGCACGTAAAACGCTTTCATTAATTGACAATTATTAACTGTATTTTTGATCAGTCGGGTTATTAATATTTCCATTATTTTAGCACCTCCGTTTTAGGGTATACTTTTAATAGTAGTATCTTTGCATTGAAAATATCGTAAAACAAGAATGATATTTTTCCAAAAGGAGTAGATCACGCTATTCATAACACCAGACCGAACTTCTGGAATTTAGGTTAATTAATAAAAAGAAAACAGAATGAAAAACAAAATTACAATTACCTTAATGATTGTTTTGGTGATGTCAGTTGTTCATATGTATGGGCAAACTGAAACTAATGTTGAGGCATTAAACCAATTGGCTGATGAATTTTCTGCACAGTGGGAAGCCAATGCTGAAAAGGTAAAACAATATGCCGAAGAAAATAATGTTCCTATTCGTTTTAAAATTAACGGGCAGACTTATGAAATGGTTGACGTTGAGGATGGCATGCCTCGTTATTACGTTACCTTCAATTTTGGCGCTGCTCATACAACAAAAGCTGCCGAACTGTGGGAAGGCGGAAGCACCGGCCTTGATTTAAATGGAGATGGCTATGATAAAGTTGCCGTTTGGGATGCTGGTTCTGTGTTAGTTACTCACCAGGAGTTTACTGATCAGGGACCTTCCCGTGTTACCAGAAAGGATGGCAACTGGCCAAGCCATTTTCACGCTACGCACGTTGGAGGTACTGTCGCAGCAGCAGGTATAAATCCAAATGCAAAGGGAATGGCGTATCAGGTTTCTCTGGATAGCTACCAATGGACTAACGACAACAGTGAAATGGCAGCAGCAGCAGCAGCCGGACTGGAATTATCCAATCACTCATATGGTTTTCTCAATGGATGGGAATTGAATGCTAGTCATCAGTGGCAATGGCATGGAAATGCTAGTGTTGACCCAAACGAAGATTATAAATTTGGATTTTACGATTACGATTCCAGGGCAATGGATCAAATTGCATTTAACGCTCCCAATTACCTGATTGTCCACGCAGCCGGTAACGACAGGGGACAAGGTCCTGGTAATTCTTCTGGACCCGAAGATGATGGCGGTGATGATGGTTACGATTGCATTGGGCCGGAAGAAATTGCTAAAAACGTTTTAGCTGTTGGTGCTGTTAGAGAATTACTGAATTATGAGGAACCCGGCGATGTTAAAATGGCTAGCTTCAGCAGCTGGGGACCTGCCGATGATGGCCGTGTTAAACCTGATATTGTTGGAAAAGGAATAGGTGTTTTTTCAACAATGGACGGAAGCAATACTGATTATGGTACCAGTCAGGGAACATCAATGTCAGCGCCTAATGTTACAGGTTCTCTGGTATTGCTGCAGCAACATTATCAAAATTTAAATGGAGGTACACCTATGCGTGCCGCTACTTTAAAAGGACTTGCCCTGCACACCACAGAAGAAGCAGGACCTGACCCAGGGCCTGATTATATGTTTGGCTGGGGTTTAATGAATACCAAACGCGCTGCTTTCCAGATTTCTGATAACCAGGGACAGGTTTCAATCGATGAAAGGGTTCTGGATAATGATGATACATATATCAGGGAAGTTACTGTACCGGACGGAACCCCAGAGTTCAGGGTCAGTATTTGCTGGACCGATCCTGCGGGATCACCCGTGTCTGCTCAGCTCAATCCACGTGACCCAATGCTGGTAAACGACCTTGACCTTAAAGTGGTAGATGCAGGTAGAGCCAGTAATTATCCTTACAAATTAGACCCTGAAGACCCATCTGCGGCAGCTACTACCGATGGGAAAAACTATGTTGATAACATTGAAATGATCGTAATTAACAACCCAACACCGGGTACATATACAATAATTGTTGACCATGATGGTTCATTAAGCGGTGGCGAGCAAGCCTATTCGTTAATTGTTACAGGCATTGATGATTATACGGTAGTGCCTGAATGTTCAGTAGGTATGGCCTCTCCATCTGACGGAGCCGAAGATATCCTTGTAAATGAGTGGTTGGAATGGGAAGCGGCGTATTTTGCCACCAGTTATGATATTTATTTCGGAACCGATGGAGGCGGAACAACAACACCCACCAATGTTTATAATGGCGAAAATATTCTCGAAAATGGATTTAGTTATTATATGACACCCAATACTACTTATTATTTGCAGGTTGTTCCTGTAAACAGCCAGGGTGCGGCTACAACTTGTGATGAAATATGGTCGTTTACAACAATGGAAGCAGTTACAGTATATCCGCATCTTGAAACCATGGCAGGTCTCGATGTTCCTGAATTACCTTTTGGGTGGCAGGCTGTAAATAATGCTGAAACTGTATGGTGGAGTACTTACAATGGACATACCGACAGCCGGTCTATGGCATGCTTTTATCCTCTTGAAACTACTCAAATGGATTATGATAACTGGTTTATTTCACCCCCCTTTGCTGTTGAAAACGGGAATGAATATAATGTTAGTTATTTCTATAAAAGCTCTTTCCCAGGGTTTTCCGAATCAATGACGCTATATTGGGGAATTGGGCCATTTGTCGATGACCTTAGCAATGTACTTTATGAAGACAACGATTTTAGCGATGCCGACTGGCTTGAAGGAGAAGGCTTGATTATTCCCGAAGAAGATGGGTTTGTTTTCCTTGGATTCCATGTAACAAGTGTACAGGGTTATGGTGTGTTCCTCGATGATATTGAAGTAGAAGACTGGGGAACGGTTGGCATTAGCCCGGCCACCGATGATCGAAAAGCACTGATTTATAACCATGGTGGTAAAGTAGTTGTGGTAGCCGATGAATCGTGGATTGGTGCCGATGTTAAGATTTTAAACTTAATGGGCCAGACGATTTATCAGGGTAAATATCATGGAAAGATGGAAATTAATGTTCATGATTTAAGTGCTCGCGGACTATATATCGTTACTTTGGAAGATAATGACAGTACAGTTACAAAGAAGGTAATGATCAGATAAAATTTAAAAAACCTCTCTATAAAAAAACCGCAGGAAATCAATCAGTTATTGACTCTTGCGGTTTTTTTATAACTTTTTCATAATCAATAATTACTCGTTGATTTTATTTACTTTTGGACGAAATTTGAAATAAAAAATAATACCATGAAGCGACTTTATCCTTTCTTATTCACTGTTCTTGCTGTACTATTCGCAACAGGAACCTTTGCACAGACCATAACAAATGTTGAGTATTTAAATAAACTTTCAACTGAATTGTCAGAAGAATGGGACAATAATCAGATTAAAGTAAATGAATATTGTGATCAAAATAATTTACCTGTCCGCCAGGAACTGGAAGATGGTAGGCTTATTCAAATGATCAATGTTGAAAACGGAATACCAGTCTATTACATTACAGATAATTTAGGTGCTGCCCAAACAACCCGTGCTGATGAGGTATGGCCTGGTGGAAATACCGGGTTTGATCTGACAGGGGCAGGTTACGACAAACTTGGAGAGTGGGATGGAGGCCACGTAATGCTGACACATAACGAATTTACCGATCAGGGTGACTCGCGTGTTACAAATATGGATGGTCAAACACCAACACATTATCATTCAACACATGTGGCAGGTACTATGGTCGCGGCAGGTGTTGTTGGTAGTGCCAAAGGAATGTCATTTGAAGGCAATTTAAAAGCCTGGGATTGGAATAGTGATAATTCTGAGATGGCTGCTGCTGCTGCTGATGGGCTTGAAATTTCAAATTCATCCTATGGCATTTTGACCGGCTGGCACTGGACAGGTTCAGATTGGCAATGGCTTGGGAATCCAGGTGTTGATCCTTTGGAAGATTATAAATTTGGATTTTATGACAATGATGCAAGGATAATGGATCAAATAGCACATAATGCCCCTAATTACCTGATTTTCCGTTCTGCCGGAAACGACAGGGGAGAAGGCCCCAGCGATGCCGGACAAGGTGGTAACCCTGAAAAAGATGGTGGTACTGATGGCTATGATTGTATCAGCCACGATGAAATTGCGAAAAATGTTATGACTGTTGGTGCTGTTTACCAGGTATCAAATTATACGGGTCCAAGCGATGTCGTGATGAGCTTTTTCAGTTGCTGGGGGCCTACTGATGATGGCAGGATAAAACCTGATATTGTGGGTAAAGGTGTTGGTGTATATTCTACCTATAATACAAGTAACAATAGTTATATGACTATGGATGGCACATCCATGTCAGCTCCTAATGTTGCGGGTTCAGCGGCTTTGCTTCAGTACCATTATCAAAATTTATATGAAAACCCGATGAGGTCAGCAACCTTAAAAGGATTGATCATCCATTCAGCCGATGAAGCCGGTTCAAACGATGGCCCTGATTATATCTTTGGCTGGGGGTTGATGAATACCGAACGCGCAGCCCGGATAATTTCACAGGATACGCTACAAAATGTAATTGAAGAGCGTGTGCTTACTGATGGGGATTCCTATTCACGCACAGTAAACACCCCGGGTGATACAGTGCTGCGTGTAACAATTTGCTGGACCGATGTTCCCGGATCACCGGTGGGAGCCCAATTAAACCCCAGGGACCCAATGTTGGTTAACGATCTGGATCTCAGAATAGTTAAAAACGGTACAACATATTATCCCTATATGCTCGATCCGGAAAATCCTTCGACAGCACCTGCTACCGATGGAAAAAACAATGTTGATAATGTGGAAATGGTGTACATCGCCAATGCTCCGGCGGGCTCTTATAACATTTATGTTGATCACGCAGGCACACTCGATGGAGGAGAGCAGGCATTTACAATTATTGTCAGCGGAATTAACGATTTACCGATGCCTGAATGTTCGGAAACTTTGTTGTTGCCCGAAGAGGGAGCAGAAGACATTTTCCTGAACCAGAATATTACATGGGAACCTGCAAATTATGCAAGTAGTTATGATGTGTATTTAGGAACAGATGGTGGCGGAACAGAAACTCCTACCAATGTTTATAATGGAGAAAATTTTGAAGACAATAGCTTTTATTATATACTTAATCCTGATACAACCTATTATCTGCAGGTAGTTCCAAGAAATGAACAGGGGCCAGCTGAAGGATGTGATCAAATATGGTCATTCAGTACAATGGAAGCAATATCTGCATTTCCGTTTGTTGATGATTATACCCAAGTGGAGCCTCCTGTGATACCCTTTGGATATCAGGTATTTGATTACTCTGATGCGAGCTGGGAAAGCAATAGTTTTTTTGGTCATAACGATAAATATTCGATGGTATGCTTGCACCCTGAAGGTCTGGAAACCGATTTCGATAACTGGCTCATTTCTCTCCCTTTTATCCTAACGGGCCAACATGAATATAATATTTCATTTTATTATATGAACATGGTTCCGGGAACTAATGAAAGCGTAAAATTTTACCGGACAACCAATCCCGATCCGGAAGAAATAAACGATGTGCTTTTTCAGGATATTAATTTTGATGAAAATGGATGGCAACTGGCTACTGCTACTATCGAGCCCGAGAATGATGAAGTTGCTTTTTTTGCATTTCGGATTACCAGCAATAATGGATATGGCATTGCAATAGATGATTTCACAGTGAATGGCTGGTCGGTTGGTGTTCCTCAATCAACAAGCATTGATGATGTAAAAATATATGCTTATGGTTCGAAAGTGTTTATTCAGTCAGATGAAAAATGGACTGGTGCCGATATCAGAATTGTGAATTTAATGGGCCAGACAATTTACCAGGGAAAACATCAGGATGTTACTCAGATAAATATTTCTGCAACTTTGAAACCTGGATTGCATGTGGTTTCACTCGTTAAAAATGATAAACAAATCAGTAAAAAACTATTGATTAAATAGTTATTTTGTTAAAAATCATTTAAAGAATTTCTTAATCAGTCATTCTGTTGGGCAATGCTATATGTAATTGCTATATTCGCCTTCTTTTATAAAAAAAATTCAACACATGTATAATTACCTATTAATCATTGTTATTTCACTTCTGGTTGCCCCAATGCAACTTTTATCGCAAACTTCAACTAATGTTGAAAAATTAAACCAATTATCTGCCGGGTTTACTGCAGAATGGGAGCAAAATCAGATCAAAGTAAAACAGTTTGCTGAAGACCATAATATTCCTGTCTGGCAAGAACTTGAAGACGGAACCGTGATGGTAATAGTTGATGTAAAGGATGGCAAACCTGTTTTTTATAAAACTGAGAATGTAGGTGCCGCACAAACTACAAGGGCTTACGAACTTTGGGAAGGTGGAAACTCCGGCCTCGATATCACCGGCGAAGGATATGAACAGCTGGGCGAATGGGATGGTGGATCAGTAAGACGCACCCATCAGGAGTTTACCGATCAGGGAGCATCCCGTGTTACTCAAATGGATGGTAGCAGTGCTGTTAGTAACCATGCAACTCATGTGGCAGGGACCCTAATCGCAGCAGGGGTAAATCCCAATGCAAAAGGTATGACTTATGGAGGTAATTTAAAAGCCTGGACCATGACTAATGATCAATCTGAAATGGCAGCAGCCGCCGCCCAGGGGCTCGAAATATCGAATCATTCATATGGGGCAGGTGCTGGCTGGGAATACTACAATAATAATTGGTATTGGCTTGGTACTTCATCAATATCACCAACCGAGGATTACAAATTCGGATTTTATGATAACGATTCCAGGGCCATGGACCAGATTGCCTTTAATGCACCTAATTATTTGATTGTAAGATCTGCCGGAAATGAAAGAGGAGAAGGGCCGGGAGATGCCGGACAAAATGATAATCCTGAAATTGACGGAGGTGATGATGGTTACGATTGTATTCAACCTGAAAAATTAGCCAAGAATGTAATGACAGTTGGCGCTGCTTATGAAGTGTCGGAATATACAGGCCCTGAAGATGTCGCAATTAGCAGCTTCAGCAGTTTCGGCCCGGCTGACGATGGCAGGGTTAAACCAGATATCGTCGCGAAAGGTGTTGATACATTCTCTTCAACAGGCGCGTCTGATTCAGATTATTCAACTTACAGCGGCACATCAATGTCAGCTCCGAATGTTGCAGGGAGCATGGCCCTTTTGCAGACTTATTATCAAAGCATTAGTAACAGTGTCCCGATGCGTTCGGCTACCCTTCGGGGATTGGTTTTACATACTGCTGATGAAGCAGGTTCTGATGATGGTCCCGATTATATCTTTGGCTGGGGCCTGATGAATACCGAAAGGGCTGCGCATTTTATTTCCGATAACCAGGGTCAGGTTTCAATCGATGAACGGGTTCTGAATAATGATGAAATATATGTCAGGGAAGTTACTGTACCGGATGGAACCCCAGAGTTCAGGGTCAGTATTTGCTGGACCGATCCTGCGGGTTCACCCTTGTCTGCTCAGCTCAATCCACGTGATCCCATGTTGGTAAACGACCTTGACCTTAAAGTGGTAGATGCAGGTAGGGCCAGTAATTACCCTTACAAATTAGACCCTGATAATCCATCTGCGGTGGCTACCACTGATGGGAAAAACTATGTTGATAACATTGAAATGATCGTAATTAACAACCCAACACCGGGTACATATACAATAATTGTTGACCATGATGGTTCATTAAGCGGTGGTGAGCAAGCCTATTCGTTAATTGTTACAGGCATTGATGAATATACAGTAGTGCCTGAATGTTCAGTAGGTATGGCCTCTCCAGCTGACGGAGCCGAAGATATCCTCGTGAATGAATGGTTGGAATGGGAGCCGGCCTATTTTGCCACCAGTTATGATGTTTATTTCGGAACCGATGGTGGCGGAACAACAACACCGACCAATGTTTATAATGGCGAAAATATTCTCGAAAATAAGTTTAACTATTATATGACACCCAATACAACTTATTATTTGCAGATTGTTCCTGTAAACAGCCAGGGCGCGGCTACAACTTGTGATGAAATATGGTCGTTTACAACAATGGAAGCAGTTGAAGCGTATCCTTATCTTGAATCCATGGCAGGTATAGAGATTCCTGAATTTCCTTTCGGATGGCAGGCTGTCGACAATGCTGATCCGGAATGGCAGAGTACCAACATGGCCGGGCATACCGATAGCCGGGCTATGACATGCTTTAATCCCGCCGGTATTGATGAAACGGATTACGATAACTGGTTTATTTCACCACCCTTTGCTGTAGAGAATGGGAATGAATACAATGTTAGCTATTTCTATAAAAGCTTTTTCCCCGGATATTCCGAATCAATGACACTGTATTGGGGAATTGGGCCATTTGTCGATGACCTCACCAATGTAGTTTATGAAGACAACGATTTTAGTGATGCCGACTGGCTTGAAGGAGAAGGCTTGATTATTCCCGAAAAAGATGGGTTTGTTTACCTTGGATTCCAGGTAACAAGTGTACAGGGTTATGGTGTATTCCTCGATGATATTGAAGTAGAAGACTGGGGAACGGTTGGCATTAGCCCCACAAGCGATGATCGAAAAGCACTGATTTATAACCATGGAGGCAAAGTAGTTGTGGTAGCCGACGAATCGTGGATTGGTGCCGATGTTAAGGTTTTAAACTTAATGGGCCAGACGATTTATCAGGGTAAATATCATGGAAAAACGCAATTAAATGTTCAGGATTTCACTTCGGGTTTGTATATCGTCACCCTGGAAAATGATGATGATGCCTTCTCAAAGAAAGTGATGATCAAATAACGGTTTATCTGACCAGAAGCTGTACAGTGGTTCTGCTTTTTTGTTCCAGGAATACCTTCTTCCCTTCAGTTAATTTATTGATGATTTCATCATCATAAAATCTGATTGTAATTAACTGTAAACCTGAGTTATATTTTAGCTGGAACTCTTCTCTTAATTCTTTAACAAGCGCCTGCAACTTTGCCCCGTCTTCATTAAAGCAAACAGAAAAACTAACTGCAGAATGTTGCATTAAGTTGACGTGGATTTTTTGTTTGCTGAAGGCTTCAAAAATCCTCGTCAGATTTTCTTCTGCAATAAAGGCTAAGTCTCTGGAACCAATACTGAGCAAAACCTGGTCATCTTTTACAATTATTTTTTGGAATTGATCATCTTCCGATGTGTCATCTGAAATAACTGAAGGGGCACTCTCAGGATCATTAAATGAACGTACAAAAAGCGGAATATTTTTTTGTTGAACCGGCTGTATGGTTTTAGGATGGATTACTGAGGCGCCATAAAAGGCCAGCTCAATGGCTTCATGATAAGAGATCTTGTTAAGTTTTATGGTGTCGTTAAACCTGTGGGGATCTGCATTCATCAAACCGGGAACATTCTTCCAGATAGTTACTTCATCGGCATCCAGAATGTTTGCGATAATTGCAGCAGAAAAGTCAGAGCCTTCGCGTCCCAATGTTGTATTGTTTCCAAATTGATCAGCCCCTGTAAACCCTTGGGTTAAAACTATTTCATTTTTTTCTAAGGCTGTGAGCAACTTTGTTTTGATTGCTTTATCAGTAGATTCCCAATCAACTTTGGCCGCTGTATAATTTTCGTTGGTTACGATTAATGATGCAGCATTCATCGTTCGAATAGGAAAACCATTTTCATTGAGATATGAATTCAGGATAAGGGAACTCAGTCTTTCTCCGAAACTGACTATCTGGTCATAGGCAAAAAAGCGGTCATTAAACTCTTTTTTCAATTCATTGTTCAGGTCAGTAAACATTGCATTCAGCTTGTCATAAATTTCATGACTTGCATTGCCAAAAACAGATTCTGCCAGTTCGAAGTGTGTACGCCTGATTTGAATGAAGGTTTTTTCAATATTGGCGTAATCGTCCCCAAGTTTAAACCTGACAAGCTCTTCAAGCGCATTTGTGGTTTTACCAATTGCTGATACCACCACCACCAATTGATCATGTTGATATTGCTTAATGATTGATGCCACTTTTTCAATACCTTCGGCATCCTTCATTAATGCACCGCCAAATTTGAAAACCCTGGTCATACTATTCACTTTAAGTTAAAAGTGTAAAAATAACGTTGTTTTTTGATTAAATCGTTTAATTGCCTGCCTTTGCCGAAACGGCTACGTGCAGGCAGGCGAGCGAAATGAAACGCGGCAATCCCCTTATAAGGTTCTTGTTTCAACTCAGGAGATTCTTTCGGTCGCAGGCTCCCTCTGAATTAAACGTGTGTTATTATTATTTCGTTTAATTGCGAAGGAGTACCAATTTTTATCGGAACGACTGCGGCAATCCCAAAGTTCAATTCGTATTTCATAATGTGGGTACTCTTACCGTATATTAATCAAAACCGTTCCTTGATCAACCCCTTGCGGTAAGCGGCGAGTAACATTTTAAGGTCATCAATTTGCAACAGCATTTCGTTACCAATATCCGTATCCCTAACACGCTTTCGTTTGGCATTACTTTCAATAATAATCCTTTTAGAAATAATGTCTTTCTCCTCTTCAATGGCTTTTTGTGCTGATTCAAAATATTGATGCTCAACCAGGACAAGCCCGTATGAATTATAGATCAGTGTGTAGCCTGATACACCGGTAACACTTTGATAAGGGATTGACATACCGCCATCAATCACGAAAAGTTTCCCGTTAGCCTTGATGGGGCTTTCCCCCTTTTTCACCTTAACAGGAACATGGCCGTTGACAATATGTGAGTGACCAGGGTCCAGACCGAACTCATGCATTATTTTATCTGCTAAATCCTCATTGTCATAAGCCAGTTTGTAATATCCGTTTCGATCTTCTTTGTGTGTTTCTTTTTCGGCAATAAACTGTCTTTCGAAAGTGGCCATTTTCTTTTTACCGAACAGCGGAGAAACAGGCCCACACCACAGGTACCAGGTATAATCAAGGCTCGAGTCATCGCTTTTGTGGCTAAACCGGTTGTAATATCCTTTACGGGCTACCCTCTCCAGGTTATCACAAAGGGCTTTGCCTGAATATTTCTTTCCCTCAATTTCCAGCAACTCAAACCTTCCTTTGTCAGTCATAGGAATACAACCATGATACAGGAGGTTTAAGTTATAGGTAAGGTACATGCTGCCATGCGAATAAAGGAAGTCAATATGTTCGTGCAATCGCTGGCTGTTTATAAAACTTCGTTTTAGCTTATTCATTACCTCCTGCTCTTCATCTGTTAATCGGAAAGGATCTTCAGGAATGATGGTTGGCCAGTTTTTGTCTAATAAATCGTATTCTTTTTTGCCAATTTTAATGCACCCCTTTTTAAAATCAATTTTATCAAGCAACAAACGGTCATCCATCTTAAATTGCGGGTTGCGCTTCACTACCTGCGATTCAAGTTTGAGCTGAATAATCGTAATGGCCTTGTGCATCTTTTTTATCAGCTCCGTATTGTATCCCTCAACTTTTGCTTTGGAAGTAAAATTGTCACAAGGATCATTCTCGTAGGCATCCAGGGCAAAAGTAGCGAGCGGAAGCAGGCTTATTCCATATGCATCTTCCAGGGTGTCAATATTTGCATAACGCAACGAAATACGAATTACATTGGCAATCAAAGCAAGACTTCCTGAGGCAGCTCCCATCCAAACTATATCATGGTTACCCCACTGGATATCAACAGAATGATAATTAACCAATCGATCCATTACCTTTTCGGCATATGGGCCGCGATCATAGATATCACCAATGATATGTAAGCGGTCGATCAGCATTCGCTGAATAAACTCACAAATGGCAATAATGAAATTCTCAGCCCGGTTGACGCTGATAATGGTATTGATGATGCCTTCGAAGTATTCTTCTTTGTTTTCACCGCTCTCATTAAGCAGTTCATCCATGATGTATTCAAAATCTTTTGGCATAGCTTTACGAACCTTTGAACGGGTATATTTTGAAGCTGATGCGCGCGCTACCATACTGAGCCTTTGCAAAGTAATCGAAAACCACTCTTTCGGGTCATCTTCCTGTTTAAGAATGAGGCTGATTTTTTCTTTGGGATAATAGATCAGGGTAGCTAACAGGTCTTTATCCTTCTTGTGTAATGTCCGGCCAAATACATCATCTATTTTACGTTTTACAACACCCGATGCATTGGCCAGCGCATGGCTGAATGTTTCATATTCACCATGGATGTCGGTAAGAAAATGTTCGGTACCCTTGGGAAGGTTCATAATCGCCTCAAGATTGATAATCTCGGTGCTGGCGTTTTGTACGTTGGTGAATTTATCTGATAACAGGCGGAGATATTTTAAATGCTTTTGCAAATCTTTGCTTGAGTAGCCAAATTCGGTTGAATTGTTCATTTAGTTAATGATTACTGGTCAATTTTTGAAGTGGTAAAAATACAAAACTGAATCATTAATTTGTTTCTTCTGAAATAAAACCATTTCCGATGTCGGTGTCCTCACCGACCATTACCAATGTTGGTATCCTCACCAACATCATCCCTATCGACATCAATAATGACGTTTCTATTTAAATTCAATTCATCGTTGGAGAAGACTCCAACGAAGGAAGAAAAAACAAAAAGTCTTCTTTTTCTTGTTCGCTTACATTAGTTTGCGTTTATTTGTTTTTCATTTTTAAGAATTTGCATGTCAATTAAACCACAGCGTCTTCTCGATCATTTCCAACGGCATCCCGCCGTGATCAGGCTTTCGGAAATGATTGCCATTGATGAAAGCCATATTCAGCTAAATGGAATGGCCGGCTCTTCAATTGCGCTGATTGCTGCAAGCTTGTTTGAGCAGGCTGGAAAACAGCAATTCCTCATCGTTATACCTGACAAAGAACAGGCAGCCTATTTTTATAATGACCTTGAAAATGTATTTGGTGAGGCAGAAACTGATTACAATAAAAAGAGAATTCTGTTTTATCCAACTTCATACAAAAGGCCATACGAACCCGAAAATCCTGATCGCGCTTATCAACTTTCCCGCACTGAAGTGTTGAAACGTTACGTAACCGGCGATAGAAAAACCATCGTGGTAACCTACCCCGAAGCCCTTGCAGAAAAAGTAGTTACCAAAAGATATCTGTCGAAAAATACAATGAAGCTGAAAGTTGGCGAAGAAGTTTCACTCGATTTTGTGGGTGACCTGTTGGCAGAATTTGATTTTCAGAGTGTTGATTTTGTTGCCGAACCCGGCCAGTTTGCTATCCGCGGAGGAATTGTGGATGTGTTTTCATTTTCCAATGATCACCCATATCGGATTGAGTTTTTTGGCGATGAAGTGGAATCCATACGCACCTTTGATCCTACTACTCAGCTATCGGTTCAAATGATGAACCGCATTTCATTGCTCCCTAATGTGCAGGACAGGATGATACAGGAGCAGCGCGTGAATTTCCTTGATTATCTGCCAAATAAAACAATAATCTGGTTTCAGGATATTGACTTTGCGACAGATCAAATTAATAATGAATTTGAAAAGGCATCTTCAATTTTTAAGAAGTTAGAAGAAAAAACAAAGCAATTTAAACCGGAAGAACTATTCATAAAGGGAAATGAAATCCCTGACAAAATTTCGGAATTCAAAACCATCGAATTTGGAAGTCAGCAATATTTTAAAAATTCAGAAGCAGTAAAATTCGATCAGCAACCCCAGCCTGCTTTCAACAAAAATTTCGATTTGCTGATCAACGACCTCATGAAATGGTCAGACAAAGGGTATTCAAATTTTATTCTTTCGGATAGTGCAAAGCAAACAGAGCGTTTGTATGCCATTTTTGAGGATATCCAACACGAGCAGCCTGAAACCGGAAAAGCACATTTTACGCCACTGACAATGAGCCTCAGCGCGGGTTTCATCGACAATTCACTGAAACTTCTTTGTTATACTGACCACCAGATATTTGACCGGTATCACCGATTCCATTTGCGAGAAGGGTTCGGGCGGAAAGAGTCCATTTCAATCCAGGAAATGTATGACCTGAGTCCGGGAGATTATATAACACATATTGATCATGGGGTTGGAAAATTTGACGGATTGCAGATCATTGACAATGCAGGTAAAAAACAGGAAGCCATTCGCCTGATCTACAAAAACAACGACCTGCTTTATGTGAGCATTCATTCCCTTCATCGTATTTCTAAATATGTGGGGAAAGAAGGAACCCCACCGGTTCTGAATAAATTGGGATCAAATAGCTGGCAAAAACTAAAAAGCAAAACAAAAAAGAAAGTAAAAGACATTGCCCGCGATTTGATCAAATTATATGCTGAACGAAGGGCGTCGGAAGGTTTTCGGTTTATGCCCGATACTTACCTTCAGAATGAATTGGAGGCCTCTTTTATTTATGAAGACACTCCTGACCAAAATAAAGCTACCCAGGATGTGAAAAAAGATATGGAAGCTACTTTTCCAATGGACAGGCTGGTTTGTGGTGATGTTGGATTTGGTAAAACAGAAGTAGCTATTCGGGCAGCATTTAAAACAGTAAACGACAGCAAGCAGGTTGCCATTTTAGTGCCCACTACCATTCTGGCTTTGCAACATTTTAAAACTTTTTCTGACCGCTTGAAAGATTTTCCGGTTTCAGTGGATTATATCAACCGTTTTAAAAGTGCCAAAAAACAAAAGGAAACGCTGAAAAGTTTAAAAGAGGGAAAACTGGATATTTTAATAGGAACACATCGTCTGTTAAGCAAAGACATTGAATTTAAGGATTTGGGTTTGTTCATTGTTGATGAAGAACAAAAATTCGGGGTTTCGGCAAAGGAAAAACTACGACAGATCAGAACCAATGTGGATACGCTAACGCTCACTGCTACACCTATTCCAAGAACCCTCCAGTTTTCGCTAATGGGCGCCCGCGACTTATCCATCATCAACACACCGCCTCCAAACCGATACCCTATCCAAACCCAGTTGCGGTCGTTTGGTGAAGAGTTGATCAAAAATGCAATTACCTACGAAGTCTCGCGCGGAGGCCAGGTTTTCTTTGTCCATAACAGGATTCAAAACATAATTGATGTGCACGACATGATTCACCGTTTTGTGCCCGGTGTGCGCATTGCAGTGGGGCACGGCCAGATGGAAGGGGCGAAACTTGAAAAAGTTATGCTCGATTTTATTGACGGGGAATATGATGTTTTACTGGCGACCACCATCATTGAATCGGGACTGGATATTCCAAATGCCAATACCATCATCATCAACGATGCACAGAATTATGGTCTGAGCGATTTGCACCAGTTACGCGGTAGGGTAGGACGATCAAATAAGAAGGCATTTTGTTATTTGCTTTCACCCCCGTTATCAATGCTGACCGCTGAGGCCAGGAAGCGTCTGAAGGCAATTTCAGAATTTGCCGAATTGGGCAGTGGATTCAATATCGCCATGCGTGATTTGGATATTCGGGGAGCAGGAAATATACTGGGAGCCCAACAGAGCGGATTTATTTCTGAGATTGGCTTTGAGATGTACCAGAAAATTTTGGATGAAGCCCTGACTGAATTGAAAGAAAGTGAGTTCGCTAATATGTTTACTGCCGAGCATCTTGAAAAGGTATTTGTTAAAGATTGCCAGATAGAAACCGACCTCGAACTGCTGATTCCTGATCACTATGTAACCAGCATTAACGAGCGCCTGAATTTATATAAGGAACTGGACAGTTCTGAAACCGGGGATGAACTCGTTGCATTCGGACAGAAACTGAAAGACCGTTTCGGGCCCTTACCGGAGGAAACCCGTGATTTAATCGAAACCGTTCGCCTGCGATGGCTTGCAAAAGAAATCGGTTTTGAAAAACTAACACTTAAGTTTGGGCGGATGTTAGGTACTTTTTCCGGCAAACAGAAGTCGGCTTATTTTCAATCTGAGGCATTTGGAAAAGTGTTGGAATTCATAAAGAATAATCCAACTGAATCGGAAATGAAAGAGAAAAACGGGAAGTTAACGATGCGGTTTGATGGAGTGAGGTCGGTAAAAAGTGGAATTGATTATCTTTCAGGGGTTTTAGCACAGTTATAAAAGTTTTATAGTGTGCATAAATCTTTCTTTAATCTCTCTTCTGAACTGAAGATTCTACTTAAAAAGTATATCATATAAAAGTGAAGAAACCTTGCGATTTATCACTAAATTTGCAGATAGAATAAATTTAATTAATTAAAATATTACGTATGAAAAAACTACTACTTATTATGTTTTTGGCATTCTTTACAGGTTCCATGTTTGCACAAGATTTGTTTTTCTCGGAATATGCCGAAGGTAGCGGCAACAACAAATGCGTCGAAATTTATAACCCAACCAGTCAGACTATTGATCTGAATGATTATTACGTACTTCGGTTTAGCAATGGGAGTTCTGTATTTACCGAAGGGGGCTCAACGCATTTATCTGGTACAATAGCACCATATAAAACTTTTGTATTGGTAAACGGGCAAACCATCAGTACAGGTACTTCCCCAGCCTGTAGCCCGGTTTTACAAGCAATGGCTGACCAACTCGACCACGATTATCCTGCACCTATGTACATGAATGGAAACGATGCCATTGCGCTGATAAAAACACCGGATGGTGAACCTCCGAACTCTGATATGTCAAATGTAACATCTGTTGATTTGATTGGACAAATTGGATTGGGAAACATGATTAAAGACGAAACAGGCTGGTCTTATGTTAAAGATTCTACGCTTACCTATAACGACCCTGACGGCAATCCTGTTACAGGCAAAGTAATCAATTACATTGTACAAGACAAAGCTACAGACGGTAATACATATGGACCATTCTGGATGTCGTGGACGTCAAATCATTCACTTATCAGAAAGCCTACTATTGTTAATGGTGTGGTGTCTAATCCTAGCCCATTTATTGTAACTGTGGAATGGGACACTGTTCCTGGCCAACTTGATAGCCTTGGGCATATTGTGTATAAAGATATTTGGGATAACCTTGGGTCACATGGCTGTGTAGCTGATCCGGATTACACATCGGTGGGTGAATTGTCAGCAATGGGAACTTTGAAAATATATCCTAATCCCGTTGTTTCCGACCATTTTGCTTTCGAATCCAATGCGCCTGTAAAATCAGTTCACGTGTTCGATGTCGTAGGTAATGAAATCCTTAATGAAATATTTGTTTCTCCTGTAAAAGCAACAGACGTTTTTATTGGATCAAGGAATAAGGGCGTTTACCTAATCAAGGTTGTCTTTGTAGATAGCAGCTCAACCACCCAAAAAATTCTGATCAAATAAACCCATAAGCATATTTATTCGTGGCAAAAGGTGTCTGAACTGAAAGCCATTTCATTGCAGACACCTTATAAGTTCAGAGTCTTAAAACGATTCAGTTTATGAAACAAAGGATTTTGATTTTCTTTCTTCTTTTGGCCGGTACTGCTTCTGTTGTAGCACAAAAACAAACAGTTAGCGGCGTGGTTAAAGATTCCTTTCTGGGAGAAACTGTTGTAGGAGCCAATGTTCTTATCAAAGGCACCTTAATTGGCGAAGTAACTGATATAGAAGGTAAGTTTTCCCTTCAGATGGATAAAGGTAAATATACCCTGGAAGTGACTTATGTTGGGTATAATCCGGCTTCAATAGATATTGAGGTTGCTGATAAGCCTGTTAGTCTCACTTTCAAGATGAAAACGATCGTTTTGGATGAAATATCTATTGTGGGCGATGTGGCTCGTTCGAGGGAAACTCCGGTGGCTTTTACCACTTTGCTTCCTGATCAAATTGAAGAGCGTTTGGCTGGGCAGGATATTCCGATGCTGCTGAATAAAACGCCGGGAGTTTATGCCACTGAACAAGGAGGAGGTGATGGCGATGCCCGTATTACCATCCGCGGTTTTAGTCAGCGAAATGTTGCTGTCATGCTGGATGGTATTCCGGTAAACGATATGGAAAATGGTTGGGTTTATTGGTCAAACTGGTTCGGACTTAACGCTGTTACACGTAGCATACAGGTACAAAGAGGACTTGGAGCTTCAAAACTAGCACTCCCTTCGGTGGGTGGCACAATAAATATTCTTACCAAGGGCATCGAAAACAATCGATCATTCAGCATTGAACAAGGGATTGATAACAATGGAAAACTAACTACCAACCTGGGTTTCACCTCAGGTCAGTTGAAGCAGGGATGGAGTTTTACACTGGCCGGTGCTTATAAAAGCGGAAAAGGATGGGTTGATCAAACCAATGTAAAAGCGTGGTTTTTCTTTGCCAGGATTGATAAACGCTGGGGTAAACATATAACAAGCCTTACCGGATTCGGTGCACCCCAAACACATACGCAACGTAGCTATAAACGTTCTATAGCCGCTTACGATACCACCTATGCCAAAGAGCATGGCGTTTCTTCTGAAGATTTTCCTGTCATCCTTGACGAAGGAACTGGTTATAACCAACATTGGGGATTTTTAAAGCGCGATGCTGAGCAATGGAATAGCGACTATTCAGCCCGCATACTCAATCCTGATGCCAAAAGAGAGGCACTCAACGAAAAGGTAAACACCTACTTCAAGCCGCAGTTCAGTATCCGTGATTTCTGGAATGTGAACAGCAGATTTGTGTTGTCCAATACAATTTATCTCTCATTGGGGAACGGTGGTGGCCAGGGGACCAGGAGAAGTCTTAAAAATACAAACCTTATAACTGCCGAAGATGTAGAGAATAATCCTGATATATTTAGCCAGGACGAAGTTGGCCAGATTAACTGGCAAAGTATCTACGATCAAAATTCAAAGCCTACAAATACAGGATTCGGTGTGACATATCCGATTGATTCCACATACAGCGATAAGCTGTACTATTCAAGCAATTATCTTGTACAGAGCAAAAATAACCATAGATGGTATGGCCTGCTTTCTACTTTCAACTATCGGGTAAATAACCAGATTAATTGGTCTGGTGGCATTGATTTGCGTTCATATAAGGCTGAACATTACATGGAGGTTACAGATTTGATGGGAGGCGACTATGCCATTGATAAATATGATATACGCAATGATTATGATGCAAATCCTCAATTGGCTGTAAAACATGTTGGCGACAAGGTGTATTATTACGATGACGGCCTGGTAAACTGGGGGGGGCTTTTTACACAGGTGGAATATAAAACGGGAAATATCAGCATATTTGGTAATGTTACCGCCTCGGTGAGTGGCTTTAAAAAGATAGATTATTTTGGTGATAACGAATCAAACTGGAAGTATAAGCCTGGTTTTACTATTAAAACAGGTGCCAATTACAATCTTAGCGAACGCAGTAATGTATTTATCAATTTAGGTTATCTATCCAAAACCAGAGATTTTAGATATTACTTTCAGGGTTATACCGCCAACTTCCTCCCTGATTCAATAACCAAAAATGAAAGGGTTAAAGCAATGGAGCTGGGTTATTCGTTTATTAGTAATTCATTTTCGGCTAATGTGAACGCCTACTATACGAAATGGGAAAACAAGCCTACCAGGCAGGTTAGGGGTGAATACGAAGATCCGGAGACAGGTGCCTCAGGTTACACATATGGCGATATTCCGGGAATGGATGCCTTGCATATTGGCATCGAGCTTGATTTTATTTACAAGATATTACGAAATCTCGACTTTCAAGGTTTAATTTCTTTGGGCAACTGGAAATGGGATAAGAAAATTGAAAACCTTCAAATGTATTATACTGATAATAACCAGCCCGCTAATACCCTTAGTTTTGATGCAACCGGAATTCATGTGGGTGATGCAGCTCAAACCCAATTAGGAGCCAGTTTGAGGTATGAACCCATTAGAGGTCTGTATATCGAAGGTGGAGGAACCTATTTTAACAGATATTATTCTGATTTCAATCCTGAAGAATGTACTGATGAACTTGGTAACCCGGTTGAATCATGGAGAATCCCAGCTTATGTGCTGGTTGACTTTCATGCAGGTTACCGGTTTAAATTCAACAAACTGGATAGATTCGCTTTTACCATCAAGTTTAATATGTTGAACGTACTGAATTCAGTTTATATTTCCGATGCTAAAAACAACGATACATATATTCAACGTAGTTTCAGTAGCTTCGATGCCCGCTCGGCTTCTGTGTTCATGGGGGCTGGCCGCCGATTCGTAGTTTCACTTAAAATTGTATTTTTTTAGACACAATAAATATTTTAAAATGAAAAAAATTATTATCATTACCTTAATAATCACAGGCATTTTCTCCATTAGCAATGCCCAAAACAATATTCTTGAAGCTCGTGGGATGCCTGTTGGTACGGTAGTTACAGTAAAAGGGATTGCAACTAACGGATCGGAATTAGGAATAATCAGATATCTTCAGGATGCTACTGCAGGAATTGCTGCCTATGGTTCAGCAATGGGAGTTGTTAATCGAGGTGACTCCATTACGGTTACAGGAACGCTTAAATTATATAATCAACTTCTGGAAATTGACCCAATAACAAACGTTACTGTATTGTCTACCGGTAATACATTGCCGGATCCGATTGTGTTGACACCAATCCAGCTTTCTGAACCTTATGAAGGCCAGTTGGTTAAAATTAATGAAGTTGTTTTTAATGATGGCGGTCAAACTTTTACGGGAAATAAAAAATATACATTTACCTCCAATGGTGAAACAGGATATATCTATGTAAAAAATGGCCAGGATTTTGTAGGTACTATTATACCCAGTGCGCCGGTTGAACTAACAGCCATTTGCTCTCAATTTGATTTTAGCAATCCCAACGAAGGCTATCAGGCTTTGCCCCGCGATTTGAATGACATATTCATTCCAAGTTCCATCTACTTCATAGATGCTTTATCCAATACTGATTTTACACAAAACACATTCGATTTTACCTGGAATACCAACATCGAAGGAACAACTGAAATGTTTTACGGACCAACCGCAGAGACCGTAACATCAAATTATACATACGCCGAAGGGATATCTGAAAATCATAGCATTGACCTGACTGGTTTAAACCCTGGCGAAATAACATGGGTGCAGGCTTTCTCGGTGAGTGGTTCTGATACGGCTAAATCGGCAATAGTTCCGTTTGCCACCATTTCAAATTCATCAGGCGATATGATAGCATATTTCAATAGTCTTGTTGATGTTTCTTATTCCACCGGAGTAGATGCAATATATCTTCCGGAAACCATGGACGACACTTTGATAAGTTATATTGATCGGGCAAAGTACACCATCGATTTCACCATTTACAATTTTAACAATACTGGCATCAGCAACATTAGCGATGCATTAAAAGCCGCTGCTAATCGTGGTGTTCGGGTTAGAGTGATTGGTTGTGGTACGACTGCGAATTTAGGGATTGATGAGTTGGTTGGTTCTGCTGTTCATGTACTTATTGGTCCGGATGATTCTCAACGAACCGGTATAATGCACAACAAATTCATTGTTTTTGATGCGCAATCCGATGATCCAAACGAACCACTTGTATGGACCGGCTCAACCAACTTTACTGATGGCCAGATTAATCTTGATGCAAATAATGTGATTATTGTGCAAGACCAGAGTTTGGCACGTGCTTACCAAATTGAATTTGAGGAAATGTGGGGCTCTTATGGCAATGAACCTGATGCGGCAAAGGCTCGCTTTGGATCGACCAAAAGGAATAATACACCACACGAATTTGTTATAAATGGTAAACGTGTCGAATGTTACTTCAGTCCAACTGATGGCGTAAATAGTAAAATTGTTGAAGTAATCCATACCTCAGATAACGACCTGAGCATTGCAACTATGCTTATCACACGAATTACAATGGCAGATGCCATAGTCGAACGCAAGTCTGCTGGTGTTGCTGTAAATGTGATCACCAACGCTGAAGGAAATAATAACTCAACTGTAAATGATATGTTGGAAGCCTCTTTAACCGTCCACGTTACTTTTGATAATGTATCATCCGGTATGCTTCACCATAAGTATATGATCGTAGATCAGGGTGCTCCTGCTTTGGATCCAATGATCTTTACCGGCTCTCACAATTGGAGCGCAGCTGCTGATAATAGCAATGATGAAAATACCCTGATTATACATGATGCAACGATGGCAAATATATATTATCAGCAATTTGTAAAACGTTTTGTTGATAATCAAGGTGTTCTGACCGAGCTGACAGATCCTCCAACAGCTGTTGACGATAATGCAGAGACCACGATTGACCAGCTGGTTACAGTTCAGGTGTTGAATAATGATATGATACTGGCTCCTGTTTCATTAAGTATTGAAACACAGTCCACACAGGGAAATTCATACATCCCTTTTGCTAATCCGAACGTAATCAGTTATCAGCCAGATGAAGGTTTCCATGGTACGGATTCTATTGTTTACAAAATTGCATATCAAGCAAAACCAACGCTTTTTGCTACTGCAAGAGTATATTTCACGGTGATTGATAATAGTGGTGTTGACGAATTATTTACAGATGGTATTGTAAGTGTTTTCCCAAATCCTGCAAATGACAAAATCAATATTAATTTCAGTTTAAAAGAAAATTCTCTAATTGAAATTGTATTAAATGATATGTCCGGAAAACAGATGATCTCAGAATCACATCATGCCAACAAAGGTAAAAACCAACTTAGTATTGATGTGAGTAAATTTTCGAGAGGAATTCATGTGTTAAACATAAAAACTGAAAAAGGAAATCTTTACTACAAAGTTGTAATAAAATGATTGAATTTATTGCGATGAAGTAATCAACTTAATTGCAAAAAATATTTTTTCGGAAGCCTGGCAGAGTAAAGGTTTTCTTGTGTGTCTTTTTAGTCATCTCATCGTTACCCCGAGGCCTCGGGATGCCTTGATCTGACAAAAATACATCATAATAAATACTCAAGGCTAGCGCTCGTTTTCAACGAGTGCTTATCCCAACATATAAAAGACACACTCAAATTCAAAGTCTAATTTAAACCGGTTTCCATTCAAATAATCCTTACTTTTGCGGCTGTATTTTAAGTAATTACAATTCAGTCTAAATAAAAATAGTCGTTAAATGACAATAACAGATAAACAGGTGACGGATGCACTGAAACAAGTTGTTTTTTTTAAAAAACAGAATAACATTGTTGACCTGAACATGGTGCATCAGGTTGAGATTAATGAAAAAGGAATTAAAGTTTCGGTGGTTTTCCCCGAACTGGCTGACCCTTCGGTAGGTATTGTAAGCAATTCAATTATGAAAACCCTAAAAACCGAATTCGGGGAGGATTATACCATTGATGTAAAACCGATAGCAGAAAAAGATCTGGGCAAAGGCCCATTGTCAGGGGTTAAAAATATTATTGCTGTAATTTCAGGTAAAGGAGGAGTAGGAAAATCAACAGTTGCAGCCAATCTGGCAATTACTTTATCCCAACTGGGCAAAAAAGTCGGTATTCTCGATGCAGATATCATGGGGCCTTCCGTCCCGATCATGTTTGGTGTAGAAGGCGAACAGCCCGGTGTAATTGATCGGGAAGGTAAACCTTATATGATCCCGATTGAAAATTATGGAATCAAAATCCTTTCGTTGGGATTTTTTGTTCAACCCGATCAGGCGCTAATGTGGCGCGGATCAATGATCAACAATGCATTTAACCAGCTAATGACAGATGCCGAATGGGGCGATCTTGATTACCTGGTTATTGATATGCCTCCGGGAACCGGTGATATACAGCTTACGCTAGCCCAATCATATAATATCAGAGGAACCGTACTGGTAACAACCCCGCAAAAAATTGCAACAGCAGATGTAAGAAGAGCGGCCATGATGTACAGGCAGGATAAACTGCTCATTCCATTGTTGGGAATTGTCGAAAACATGGCTTATTTCATTCCTGAAGATATGCCTGATAAGAAATATTTTATTTTCGGAAAAGGTACTACAGATGAGCTTGCCGGCCAGCTTGATATTCCTGTACTGGGAAGAATCCCAATTGTTGAGAAAATTGTTGAATCCGGAGACGGAGGAAAACCCATCACAATTGATCAGGATTCACCGGTTACAAAATCTTTTATCGACATTGCTACCAATGTGATAAAGCAATCGGAGATTTTGCAAACTGTTAACATGAACTAAACAATACAAAATATGGCAAACAATAAAGAAGAATTAATTCAGAAAGTGCAAAATATTCTTGAGCAGGTAAGACCTTACCTCCAGCAGGATGGTGGCGATATCAATTTTGTTGAACTTACAGAAGATAATGTGGTAAATGTTGAACTGACCGGCGCTTGTGGTACATGCCCTTTCAGTACAATGACACTAAAAAATGGTGTTGAAGCTACATTGAAGAAAGCTTTGCCTGAGATAAAAGAAGTTGTTGCGATCAACTTATAGGCAGTTTCATGGCTATTGGTAAGATAATTAGCTAAGATATTTTGCCACTATCGGCATTCTACGCCCCATTCCAAAAGCTTTCGAAGAAATCCGTAATATAGGCGGTGTTTGATAGCGTTTGTATTCGCTGGTATTTACCAGTTTCAATATCCTTTTAACAAGTCCTTCATTAAACCCGGACTTGATGATCTCATTCGGCCCTTTTCTTAGTTCAATATACTGATATAAAATCTCATCAAGACTTTCGTAGTCGGGTAATGAATCGGTATCTTTCTGATCGTGGCGTAATTCAGCCGAAGGGGGTTTGGTAATGATGTTTTCGGGAATTATCTCCTTATCACGATTAATATGCCTGGCCAGTTCAAAAACCTGTGTTTTGTAAACATCCCCCAAAACGGAAAGGCCACCGTTCATATCGCCATATAATGTACTGTAACCAACCGCTGCTTCGCTTTTATTGCTCGTGTTCAGAAGAATATATCCAAATTTATTTGACAGAGCCATCAATATGACTCCCCTCGTTCTGGCTTGCAAATTTTCTTCTGTGATTCCGAAAGATTTGTCTGCAAAATAGGGTTTTAATGTTTCTTCGAAAGCGCCAAAAGAATTTTCGATGGAAATCTTATCAAAAGGCATTTTTAAGTTTTCTGCCAGTTGGATGGCATCATTAACAGAATGATCGGATGAAAAACGCGAAGGCATCAATACATTATAAACATTCTCATTTCCAAGTGCATATGCCGCCAGTACCGCAGTTACAGCAGAATCAATCCCGCCCGAAAGGCCAAGTATCGCTTTTTGAAAGCCCAGCTTCTGAAAATAATTTTTTATACCCATCACCAGTGCATCATGAATCATTGCAATTTCCTGCCTGGTATTGGTTTTTCCGTGAAGCTTTTCGCCAGCCGATACGCTTTCAAGCTCATAAATACGGAAATCCTCTTCAAAATATTTTAATTCATCGAGTATAATTCCCTGTCGATCCATTACCAGTGAGCCGCCATCGAAAAGTAATTCGGTTTGCGCGCCAACATGATTTACATAAAACAAAGGCAGCTTGTACCGTATTGCATTTCGTTTCAGCACTTCTGTGCGAATGTTGATTTGATGATAGTTGAAAGGTGAAGCAGCGATATTGATGATAAAGTCAGGATGCTGGCCCATCAGTTTATCCATGGGGTTTATTGTGTACAAGGGATTATCCTGAATATTCCAGAGGTCTTCGCATATGGTTAGCGCAATGCGTTTTCCTTTGTATTGGATGACATCGAAAACATTGTTTGGCTCAAAATAGCGATACTCATCAAATATATCATAGTTTGGAAGTAATGTTTTGTTAACGAATTGTTGAATCTTGCCATCTGATAAAAAAGCTGCTGCATTGTACAGAGGTTTTCCTTTATCATTGCTATTAAAAACAGGCGTTCCAATAATGGCAGCTGTTTTGGTGCAGTAGGTTGCAATTTCCCGGATCGCTGCATTGCATTTGTTTACAAAATCTTCAAATTCAAGAAAATCACGCGGAGGATAGCCCGAAATAGCCAGCTCTGAGAAAACAACAAGGTCAGCACCGGCCTGTTCTGATCGTTTAATATGATCGATGATTTTGTGTTTGTTGCTGGCAAAGTTGCCAATGTGGTAATTAATTTGTGCTAGCGCGATCTTCACTGTATTGTTTTTAAAAAATTACTGCAGCGCTAAATTCGATAAAATTGTTACGTGCATTAATTTGATCTCCCTTAAACATATTTACAAAACAATTGTCAAATTTGAAACCTGTCCGTATGTAGGTTGATTCATGTATGGGTATTTCAACACCGGCGCCGAGTATTAATGATGACCTGGTAAAAGAAAGTTCATCAGATATGTTGTTGTTTTCACTAATTGTTTCACCTTTATCCGGCGTAAAAACATCTTCTGCCTTTGCCCTGAGTAAAAAACCCAGGCCATAGCCAATTTGTCCGTATATTTTAAATTTCTCTTTTATTTCATTCGTCTTCATTGTAAATGAAATGGGCACCTGCAGGTATCGTGTTTTATATTTGCGATCCAGTACTCCATACACTGTTTGATCCTCTATCGTACGTGATGTAGGATATTTTGATCTGCCATTCAAATACAAAACCTCGAAACCAGTGGTAAACGAATAGTTTTCCATCATAAAAAAATCTGCAATAAATCCCCATGAGCCGCCGACTCTTACCCCGTCATTCTTATATACTTCTGTGTCGGTTGCGAACCAGCCGATATTCACTGCCCCCTTAAAGCCAAACTGAAAAGGCTTGTGTTGGGCTTGTAATCCAATGGTTGAGATGAGGGCAACAGCAAATATTATTTTTTTGATTTTTTTTGGTGATCTCATATGTTACAAACTTAAAAACACATGACCGTATTGTAACCGCAAACAAAAGTATTTATTCACATCATTTATTTGATTTCATTTATTTAATCTAGAGCCTTTTGAAAATAAATATCCTATTTTTGAGTTTTGAAATAAACCAAACACTAAAAACATGAAGAAATTAGTTTTATTTATTGCTGTGTTACTCATATCAGGGATGTCGTACGGGCAATTTCATATTGGCCCGCAAATAGGATATACAGCTTCAACCCTGTCTTTAGACACCGATTCAATTACTAATAACCTGAAAAGTAACTTATTAGTGGGTGTATTTGCCCGTTTTGGAAAAAAGTTTTACGTGCAACCCGAAATTAACTGGCTGACACAGGGTAGTGTATTCACATACCCGGAAATTGGTAATATTTCACCAATTGAACAAAATATTAAGTTAAGCACAATTCAGGTTCCGGTAAATGTAGGTTGGAGGATGATCAACCTTGAAATTGTTAATATCAGGATATTTGCAGGTCTGGCTGCAAACTTTATTGTCAACAAGAACATAAAGACCACAGGCGATGATGAAAACTATCCTGAAGCACTACCTACGGAGGACGATTTTAAGAATATGCAATGGCAATGGGATGCAGGTGTTGGTGTAGATATCCTAATGTTTGCTGTTGACGTTAAATACATGGGAGGCCTCAATAATATATTTGATGATATTCAATTCGGCGGAGAAACTTTAACATCTAAATCCAACCTTTTTGTTGTCACATTAGGCTGGAAAATATTGTAAACCGGTTTAGACAAAATATATGAATGTCAGTACATTTGTGCTGGCATTCTTTTTTTAATGTTATGAGAAACTACCTCCTTTTAATACTTTTGATGCTGTTTGTAAGCTCCTGTAACAATGGTGTTTATAAATTTCCGCAGGCGGATATACAGTATTCGGTTACTGAGTTAAATATCCACCGATACGGGAAAACCTTGTTTGAACTGGATACCAATGATTTTCAGAATGAATTGAAAAATATCCAGGATGAATTCAGGTTGTTTTTGGATGCCGACCTCAATGATTCGGTTAATGTTATGCAGCTTTCAGGCTATGTAACTGATACGCAACTTATATCTATTTATCGGGAGTCAGTTGAAGTATATCCTGATCTTATCAAAGTTGAAACTTTACTGTCGGATGCTTTCAGCCGCTATCACCATTTTTTCCCTGATACGCCATTACCGGAAATTTTTACCTATATCTCTGACCTTTATTATGAAATGCCTGTCTGGAAAAATGATTCTGTGATGGTTATCGCATTAGACATTTATCTTGGTAAAGATTTTCCCCTGTATAATAAATTGGGTTTGCCTTATTACAAAGTACGTTGTATGACGCCTGAAAACCTTCCGATAGATGTCATGAAAACAATTTATTTTGAAGACGTTGCAACAAATTACAAAAAGCGGACCCTGCTGGATCATATGATTGAAAGCGGTAAAATATTGACTTTTCTGGATGCGATTTTACCAGGTGTGCCTGACAGTGTTAAAATCTGTTATTCGTCAAAAAAACTGGAATGGGCGATTAAAAATGAAAAAAATATCTGGGGTTTCCTTATCGGGAACGATTTGCTCTATTCTACAGATTATCAGTCGCAAACCCGGTTGATTCAGGATGGGCCGTTTACCAATGGTTTTTCAAATAATTCCCCATCACGATTGGGAGTTTTTATTGGGTGGCAAATCGTTAATCAATACATGAATCGTAATCCGGAGATCACGCTGGATCAGATGCTAAAGATGACTGATTCGCAAATGATATTGCAAAAATCAGCTTATAAACCTTAATGGTTCAGCTTATTTCAACCATTTTAAAATAAAGCTGAATTATACCGGTTTGTATTGAGCTGAATCCCAAAAGATCACAATAAATAGTTATTTTTGTCTATCTAACCAGGCTATTGATATGCTCGTAAAAACCTATGGCAGCGCAATTCAGGGAATCGATGCAATATTGATCACTATCGAAGTGAATGTTAGTCAGGGCAAAAAGTTTTACCTGGTTGGCCTGCCCGATAATGCTATAAAAGAAAGCCATCATCGTTTGGTGGCAGTGTTGAATAATATAGGCCATAAATTCCCCCGAAGGCGTATCGTGATCAATATGGCGCCTGCCGATATAAAAAAGGAGGGCTCTGCCTATGACTTACCCATTGCAATTGGGTTGCTGGCAGCTTCTGATCAGATATTAAGCGAAAAACTGGCTGATTTTATGATGATGGGAGAGCTGAGCCTGGATGGAGGCCTCAACCCGGTGAGAGGTGCTTTGCCTATGGCCTTAATAGCAAAGGAGGAAGGTTTTAAAGGACTGATCGTACCAAAAATAAATGCTCCCGAAGCGGCAATAGTTGAAGGTATTGATGTATATGGATTTGACCATATTAACGAAGTGATTGAAATGCTTGAAAGTGATAACCGTCAAGGTATTGTCAAGCTAAGCGCTGCTGAAGTGCTGAACCGAAACCTTGATAACTACCCTTTTGATTTTGAAGATGTAAAAGGGCAGGAAAATATAAAACGAGCGCTTGAGATTGCTGCCTCCGGCGGACATAACGTCATTATGATCGGCCCGCCAGGATCGGGTAAAACCATGCTTGCAAAGCGATTGCCTTCGGTATTACCACCATTATCACTTAATGAAGCCCTCGAAACAACTAAGATCCATTCGGTTGCAGGTTTGATGAATGCCGAGGATGCGCTGGTGACGGCAAGGCCATTTCGTTCGCCACACCACACCATCAGCGATGCAGGACTAGTTGGTGGTGGAACTTATCCGCAACCGGGCGAAATTTCGCTGGCACAAAATGGTGTTTTGTTTCTGGATGAATTGCCTGAATTCAAACGCTCGGTGCTTGAAGTTATGCGCCAGCCGATGGAAGACCGTATTGTGACCATTTCAAGAGCAAGGGTTACTGTTGACTATCCGGCAAGTTTTATGCTGGTTGCCGCCATGAACCCTTGTCCATGTGGTTATTATAATCATCCTGAAAAGGAATGTGTTTGCTCGCCTGGTGTAGTCAAAAGTTACCTGAACCGTATTTCGGGACCATTGATGGACCGGATAGATTTACATGTAGAGGTTACACCTGTTCCTTTCGCCGATCTGGCAGAAGCCCCAAAGGGTGAAAATAGTTCACATGCCCGAAAGCGGGTTGTAAAAGCCAGAAGAATTCAGGTAGCCAGATTTGAGAATCATGATCAGGTGTATGCCAATTCGCAAATGTCATCGAAGGATATTGAAAAGTATTGCGCTTTGGATGAGCAGGGCAGGACATTATTAAAAAACGCCATGGAGAAATTAAGCTTGTCGGCAAGGGCTTACGACCGTATTATTAAGGTATCCCGTACTATTGCCGATCTTGAAGGTTCGGAACAAATAAAAACCGAACACCTTGCAGAAGCTATACAGTACAGGAGTTTGGATAGGGAGAGTTGGGGATTTTGAAAATAATTAATAATATAATATAATGATGTGGCTGTATCAAAAAACCAAAATTGTCATTCTGAATGAAGTCCCGATGGCTATCGGGACGGAATGAAGAATCTTTAGTAGGTATTCATAAAGATCCTTCGCTATGCTCAGGATGACAAGTTTCTCTATATTTTGATACAGCCCCTAACTGAAAGGCAAAGGGGGTAATATGTTACACTTAAACATACCAATAGAAGAACTCAATAAAATAAACCAGGGCACCTTAATGGAACAGCTTCATATTGAATATCTGGAAGTTGGAGATGGATATGTGAAAGGCAGGATGCCAGTGAATGAACGCACAAAGCAGCCCATGGGCATTTTACACGGAGGCGCCAATCTTGCGCTTGCTGAAACCATCGGAGGCCTGGGTTCCGCACTAATCGTTGATTTAGATAAATTTGATGTGCGTGGTTCTCAAATAAGCGCCAACCATGTAGGGACAGCACATGCAGGCTGGGTATTCGCTGAAGCCCATATTTTGCACAAAGGAAAGAACACCCATGTGTGGAATATTGACATCAGGGATGAAGATGGAAAATTGGTTTCAACCTGCCGGTTGACAAATTTTGTGATCAGGAAGAAATAATCTGTTTGTTATAGAACAAAAATATTCGTCAGCTATCGGCATAATGGAAATAGAAACAATCCTGCCTGTCGGCAGACAGGTGTCTTTATTCGGACGTTGGCATTAATTAAAATCATATGGAGCTAAAGTTTCCTTTTAAGAACCTCACAGTAAATCATCTTTGGGAATTCCGTGAAAATAAGTTTCTCAATGATTTCTTCATTAAATACAAACATCAGCAAGATAATTTCTACAAAGAACAGATAGAAAAGCAAGTTGATTTTTTCCTTGACTTTCTTCCTGATTTTGAAAATGAAATCTTACAAATTATTCAAACCTCGAATCAAAAAACAATAGATACATATTTTAATGAACTTATTGAAAATTGTTCTTGGGTTTGTAACATTGATTCAGATGGTATAAAGCATGACTTGAATGAAATAAATGAAGAAAGATATAATAAGTTTATTAAAGATGTAAACGAAAAATCCGAAGAATACTTTAAGAAAGAGGAACGAACAAAATATAAACATTTAGAAAAATATGAATCATATCAATTTAGTTTAATTGGCTTTGGTTTATATGGGAACCCACGTGAAGGAAAAAAAGTTAAAAAAACGAATTACAACTACTATTGCATTGAGCAGACACCAAACCTTTTTGATCTCTCTTTTTTTGACGACTATATCAACTTCTTATCGAATTTAACTTCGAAATTTCAAGGTGTTTGTCAACGGTATATTGAAAAATTTGAAAATGGAGAGATTATTGCTTCTGAAGAGGATTTCTATGATAAAGTCATAGTATATGTTGAGGGGCAACATGATATAGATCTGATTTTTCGGGCAGCTGAACTTTTAAAAGAAACTGAGATATTGAATAAAATTGAGCTTAGACAAAGAGGTGGATTTCGTAATCTTGACAAAATCTGGAAATTTTATAACGAAAACTCTGTTGAAATTACTGGCCAAATCAAAATCTTATTGTATGACTGTGATACAAATAAGTCTGATGAAGATTTCGGGTACATTTACAAAAGAACAATTCCAACAGTTGAAGGACATATAATCTCAAAAGGAATTGAAAACTTATTTAATAATATTACGACGCAAAAAGCAATTAAAGCAAAGAAAGAATTTATTGACTTTAATATTAAAAAAGGAACAAAGAGAGGAATCGAATATCATGAAGAGATTAATGAAGTTAACAAAGATGAAAAAGCGAATTTTTGTACATGGATGAGTAACAATGGAACAAAGGAGGACTTCAATAACTTCAAGATAATATTTGATCTAATAAGAGAAATAATAACTAATGCCAACACGCGGTCATAGCCAATTGGCGATGAAGTCGTATTAAAAAAGTGAATTGTAAATTTAAATAAATTAGAAATTAAGAAACATACTGCGATAAAAACGCCAACTGGCCATTCCGCCATCCGTAGGCAATTAACACAATGAAGCAAATAATTTACATAATTTTTTTTCTATTGCATTTATCACCTTCAATCTACGCTAGCTCAGATTCTACCGCATTAAAGGTACTAAACAAGTCAAAAGAAGCATTTAAATATTGCAAGGATAATGGCCTTAACATTGATTATTGTTTATTAATTGATATGAGTGTTCATTCGGGTAAATACAGACTATTCGTCTACGATTTCAAAACCGATTCTATTATAAGTTCAGGTCTTTGTTCGCATGGTTGTTGCAATTCAGATTGGGGTTCTGATTGGACTAAAAATCGACCAAATTTCAGCGATGTTCCTGAAAGTCACTGCTCTTCTCTTGGAAAATATAAAATAGGATTTTGTGGTTATAGCAATTGGGGAATAAATATTAATTATCAGCTTCATGGACTCGATGCAACTAATGCTAATGCCTTTTCGAGACTTATTGTTTTACATTCTTGGGAAATGGTGCCTGATACTGAATTATATCCAGATGGAACACCTGAAGGATGGGGTTGTCCCGCTGTTTCGAATAACCAAATGAAATTCATTGATGAGTTAATTAGAAAAAGTGACACACCATTACTTCTTTGGATTTATAAATGAAATGCCTATAACATCGGCTTATAGCGCATGCCAGAAATGTTTTAAAACAAAATGAAAAGTGAAATTTAAAGCAGGAAATAGAACAATAAGTTTGATTTTTGTGGTGGCCGGATTTTTAGAATCTACACGTTTGACAAATATTGTAATTAATCCGTCATAAACACTATTTGTCTTTAATTTCTACCAGTTCTTTATCCTCTTCGATATCTTCAAAATCCATAGGTTTCTCTTCCAGGTCCAGATTGATATCTTCCCTTAAATATCCTTCATTATAATCTTCCTCTTCCTCGATTATAGTTGCAGCTTCCTGTTTTGTCATTCGAACCAGATAATAGATATCATCGGTTTCCAAAGGAATTGCGCTTACACTGGCGCCTTCTTTATCGGTAAATGAAATCAAATGATGAATGAATCCTTCCGGATACCTGAGTTTGATCTGATCACGGATTTCTTCCGTTAATTTTTCATAATCCTTTACCAACCTGGGTTTGCTGTTGCTCATCGCTTTTTAGAATAATGTTGAACAAAATCCGTAATTTCATGTACGGAAAGCTGTAAAAAAGGTTCTTGGTGGAAACAATTTTAAATATATCTTTTATATAAATCCTGAAAGCAAGGGCTATTATTTTTGTTTTAAAGGAAGACGCTTGAAACTAGCTATAAAAATTCCTTTTCAACTATCGTTTCAAATCTCCGTTTACTGATGTAATGATCTTCAAGCAATATACCATCTCTAATTAAAGCAAATACACCAAATCCCGATGGCATTTGTTTGGCTTCGTTTGAGGTTTCGATTTTCTTAATTTGCAGATCAATCCCGTTTTCTGAAGCTGTTTTAATCAAGGCTTTCACCCCTTTATCATGCCACGGGCACTGATCAGCATAAAGGAGGTGCCAGCCTTTATAATTTGTAAGTTTCTTTTCCCAGTTGATGAAAAAAGGGTCATGGCCGTCTTTCAATTTCAACGCCATTAATTCAAACCTCCCTTTTTTGTCCACCTTTGAAAAACCTTGCTTTTGAAACAGTTTTTTTGTTGCCATCCAAGTACCCTGGCTGGTCATAGTACAAACACCTGTTTTATCCATGGCTCTCGCATCAGCGATGGCTTCATTTACTAATGCTGAGGCAGCCCCCAAACTTCTGTACTTGTTGGGATATACCATAATGCAATGGATGAAAAGATATTCGTCAGCTTCAATTGGCCGCCAGGCAAACTCTGCCGGAACATATTCAATAAATCCAACCTGTTTGCCGTCATCTGCATACATTACTTTTAGTTTTAGTCCTTCGGAAAAACGCTTTGTAAACCAATCCAGTTTGGCTTTAAAGCCGGGTTCCTTTATGTTTTTTATGCAGAAAAAACTGTGTTTTGCTGCATTTTCAGGTGTTATATTAATAATTTTCATATAGCGTTTAAGTGGTTTCGTTATGGTTTAAGTTGAAAACTAAAACCAGTAATGTAGGGACACAATCCATTTATTACGTGAATGTTGGCACGGACACCAACAACGGTCAGGTGGTTATCCTTCCACCATTCCACCATTCCAATTTTTTGTTTGATAATAAAAGCGCCTTTTGGGGCGATTCAAACCCACCTTCTTAGAGGGTGGATATTTACTCTTTCATTGATCAAAAAACGATCAGTATTGATCACATATTTCATAAAGCTTTTCTGCCTTTTCATTGTTTCTCCCAAAGCTACATGATGATTCCCGCATATGCTCAAAATACTTTCCGGTTACTCCTCCCAATTCGTCTGCGGTAGCCAGCCATACCGGAGTAGCTGCACCCTGGTCGGGCGTTTCGTGGCCGCCATAACCTAAATTACTGGCCAATGTTGATCGTACATCTCCCGGATGGCAAACATTTACTGTGACTTTTTTGTTTTTCAAGCTGTTTGCAAAAGCCACAGTCAACATTCTGTCGGCTTGTTTACTTTGCCGGTAAGCCGTGTCGTTGTTGTAATGGCGATGATTGAATTCCATGTCGTTCATGTCCAGGCCACCGGCCCAGTATGATGCAATGTTAACAATTCGGGCAGGCGCTGAATTTTCAAGGATGGGTGTAAAATATTTCATCATCCAGAAATATCCCAACACATTGGTAGCCCATTGTAATTCGATGCCTTCCGCTGTTTCTTCCCGCCTTCGGGGTGTTACCCCTGCATCATTGATTAAAACATGTAGAGGACCGTTCCAGTTATTTGCTGTATTTATTATTTCCTGTTTTATGGAGAGATCACACATAACATAGGAAATAAAATTATTCCCCGAGCTTTCCTTCAATTCTTCAATGGTTTGTTGTGCTTTGTATTCATCCCTGGCAAGGATTGTAATTGCATAACCATCGCGTTCAGCAATTAACCGGGCAATGCTTTTGCCGATGGCACCAGTAGCACCTGTAATTAAAACTGACTTTAAATTATCCATTTTGATACTCTTAACAAAAATCAAGTGACTTTTGTAAACAATTGCTGCTTCTAAATTACTAATTTTGAAAGATTCAATTTTTCCGGCATGAAAATTCTTTTCAATAAAAAATTTCTTGAGCACAATGTAGAAAGCGAAGTAGAAGGCGCCTATCGCATTAATAAATTTACTGATATTGCAGACACATCAGTTGATGGAGAAAAATGGATTACCCTTGTCCATTCTGAGGATTACAAAAATTATATTGAAGAAGCTTGTCATAACAATGATGTTGTAGCCGAAGTGCAATTAACACCTGAAAGTTATGAAGCAGCTTGTTTGTCGGTGGGTTTAACCGTACAGGCTTCAGAAACCGGGGAATTTGCAGTGGTCAGGCCGCCAGGGCATCATGCGCGTAGAGAAAAGCCTGCCGGATTTTGTCTGTTTAATAACATTGCCATTGCTACTCAAAAGTTGGTAAACGAAGGAAAAAAAGTTTTTATCCTTGATATTGACGGCCATCATGGTGATGGAACCCAGGATATTTTTTATGATAAGGAACGGGTTTTGTTTTGCTCTATCCACCAGGAATACGCATATCCATTTACCGGTTCTGCAATTGAAACAGGAGTTAATAAAGGTGTTGGCTTCACATTTAACTTCCCTTTGATCTCCGGCAGGGGCGACAAAGAATTTTTAGACCGGGTGGATAAGTGCATTAATCTTGCATGTAAGTTTGAACCCGATGTAATTGGTGTTTCCGTCGGATTTGACGGATATGAAAAAGACAAAATATTACAGTTAAATTATTCGCAACATGCTTATTACGAATGTGCTTATCGCCTGAAAAAGTCGTTTCGAAAAAAACCTGTTTTTGCGGTTTTGGAAGGAGGATACCACTCCGACATCAGGCAACTGGCTGATACTTTTATTGAAGGCATTAATAATGGCGGAAAACCACCAAAAGTGAAGTATAACGAAGATATGGCACTTGGTTGATGGAGAATATGATCTGGAGATATTTAAGCGTAGTGATTTTCGTATCAGGCATTATCTTACTTGATGGGTGTAAGAAAGAACAAGATGAACAATTACCTGTTGTTACTTTACTTGCGCCCTCTAATTGTGACTCGATCTTACAGGGAAATTTCATCAAACTGAAAACAACATTTACCGATAATGAAGAGCTGGCCCGGTATGCCGTTGATATCCACCACAATTTCAGTCATGACAGTTATGCACCCAGTGACCAGGGGTGTGCATTTGGGCCTGATAAATCTCCTTTCAATCCTTTCAAATATGGAGTGGTTAAAGAAATCCCTGCAGGTTTAAAATCCTATACGGCTGAATTAAATATCATGGTGCCCGAAAGTACTGACAAAGGTGACTATTTCCTTGTAGTTTACGCGCAGGATAAGCGAGGATTACAAAGCTGGCACAGCATCAGCCTGAAATTTTTTAACAACGATCCGTAAAAATTGATTTAGTATCCCGCTGCCTGGCCATCTTTTCTGGATTCAGAGGCGCCGTAGTAAATACCATCTTTCTTCATAATCGCCTGATAGCCACCATAAGGCCCCAATGCGAATTTAATATTATGCCGTTTGTACATTAATTCCCTGATGGTTTCATACGAAATACCCGATTCAACCTGAATGTATCCACCATCAATCATGCTTTCGCCGGTTGGTTGTGATGAACCTGTATGATTAATTCGTGGTGCATCCCCGGCTTCCTGCAGGTTCATTTCAAAATCTATCAGGTTTACTACAATCTGCACATGACCCTGGGGTTGCATGGCGCCACCCATCAATCCAAAACTGATAAACGGTTCCCCATCTTTTGTAATAAAAGCAGGAATAATTGTGTGGAATGGCCTCTTATTTGGCGCATATGAATTAAAATGGCCTTCCTCCAAAGTGAATAGTTCGCCCCGGTCCTGTAAAATAAATCCGAGCCCGTCCGGTGTCATTCCCGATCCCATGCCCCGGTAATTACTCTGAATAAGCGAAACCATATTTCCTTCTTCATCGGCAACAGTCAGGTAAATTGTTTCACCATTCGATAGTTCTCCGGGATCATAACTTCTGGCAGCTTTGTCAGGATTTATCAGTTTTCTTCGCTTTTCTGCATATTCTTTTGAAATTAATTCCTCCACGGGAATATCATTAAAATCAGGATCTGCATAAAATTTTGCCCTGTCCTCAAAAGCCAGTTTTTTTGCTTCAACCAATAGATGAAGATATTCCGCACTTCCAAACCCCATTTCTTTGATATCGTATGCCTCTATGATATTCAACATCTGTAATGCTGCTATTCCCTGTCCATTCGGCGGTAATTCCCAAACATCATATCCCCTGTAATTTGTCGAGACCGGCTTAACCCATTCAGAGGTATGATTTTTCAGGTCTTCATAAGAAAGAAATCCACCGTTTTCTTTTATGTAATTGGCTATTGTTACAGCAATTTCACCTTCGTAGAAAACATCTCTTCCCTCGCGGGCAATTTTTTGCAAGGTATTGGCCAGGTCAGGATTTCTGAAGATTTCTCCTTTTGCAGGCGTTCTTCCACCAGGCATGTATGTTTCTTTAAAACCCGGATATTTTGATAAGCCAGGGGCTGATAAGTTCATGTAATAGGCTACCAGTTCTGTCACAGGAAATCCTTCGTTTGCGTAATCGATGGCAGGTTGCAAAACAGTTTCCATATCCAGTTTCCCAAACTTCCTGTGTAATTCAAACCATCCGTCAACACAACCAGGAACACTAACTGGCAAAGGGCCATAAGCCGGGATTTTAGAATATCCGTTCTCTTTAAAATAATCAATAGTTAATGATTTAGGCGACCTGCCGCTTGCATTAAGTCCGTATAACTTTTTTGTTTTAGCATCCCACACTATTGCAAACAAATCACCCCCGATACCGTTTCCCGTTGGTTCCATCAAACCCAATACTGCGTTGGCAGCGATGGCCGCATCAACTGCACTGCCTCCGTTTTTTAAAATATCCAGCGCAACCTGCGTTGCCAGCGGATGGCTTGTTGCAGCCATTCCATGTTTTGCAATCACTTCCGACCGGCTTGAGAATAATTCGCCGGTGATCCGGTCCTGTCCAATCGTTGACAAGGCATTTAAGACAAAAAAAGATAGTATTAAATTAATGATTTTCATGGTTTTGTAACTTATACCCATTTTGTCATCCTGAACAAAGTGCCTTGCTTCGCTGTAGCTTCGCGAAGGCAGAGAAGGATCTTTATATGCTTGATATGCAGAGTGTAAAGTTTCTTCTCTATTAACTGACGGATCGGAATGACAGTTTTTTAATGTTTTGCAAAGGTCTCAATAATTAAAATCTAACCAGATAACTTTAAATTCACGTATTCAGCATATTAGTTTGATTTATGGATCGCTATCATCTCAAAATGTTTCCGGTCATCCATATTATTTCTTTTGCTGATTCAAACGGATGAAGCCACTGCGCGTATTCCACCTTTCCAATATTATCAACCTGGAAAGTTTTTATTTCGAAGCCATATTCTTTAAAGCTTTTTTCGGCCTGTTTCGTTCTAATTTTCGTTTGATGTATTGAATCATATCTTAAATATTTTTTCGCACCGCAATTGTTATCCTTTTTACCTCTTTCCATTTTTCTTAAAACAATCGCCAGGAGCTTAGCATAATTAAAAATATACCTGAATAGAACAGAACAGCAAAAATCGAAATTATTTTTGATCTTTTATTGTTATACTGTTGTTTTCGAATTATTAACAGAGACAGTGCTAAACTGCCGACAGTTAATAATATGGCTACTATACCAACGTACGGCGATATTACCGATAAAAAATCGCTATTTAATAATTCGGGATTGATAGTTAGCATTCGGGCAGTTTTCACTCCCTTTGGGTCGGAAAATGCAAAATCCCAATATGGTATTCGTGATGTGGTTTTAAAAAATGCTTTAAGCAAATGCATACCTGCAGTTACAGGCAGAATAGCAATTGCAAGTTGTGTTAACGATTTTTTCCAACTTTCTTTGGCGATTGCTTTATTAATTATTGCCAATATCATGTAGAAAACAAGAGGTAGAAGAACAAACAAAATAATTGCTTTTATTGTTCCTGTCAGATTACCTGAAATATTAAGTGAATGATTAGCCCAATCAGGAATTGCCATTATAATTTTTTTACTGACTTTCCATTCCACAAAAATTTCATAAACGACAAAACCACTAAGCATAATAAAAAATGCTATTTCCGCCCAGGAGAGTTTTATATCGGTAAAAAGCTCAGATGCAAATCTTTGTTTTTGAATTGCAATATTGTCTTTGGTACAGGATTTATGACATTGTCCGCATAAGATACAGCTTCGGTTATCTTTAATTTTTGCGGGATAAAGTTCTGATGTGCATGAACGATCGGTAAATCGGTAATGATTGGATTTGCTTATACAATCTTTAGTTTTGCAATTCAAACAAACATCGGCATCTTTAACTCGTAATTTCCTGAAAGAGAGTAAAGAATACAATCCGAGCAAATGGCCAATCGGACAAATGTAAGTGCAAAAAGTTCGCTTTTCCCAGATAAATCCTACAATAAGTGAAACGGCAAACAGAATGAGCATATAGATTGCCATATATTGCGGAATACGGTGAATTGCGAAAGTATGTATCCCAAGAATCAATATTATGGCGTAAAACATTGTAATTACCCAACCCGATTTCAACAATCCGCCAGGTTTTTGTTTTAACCCAAATTTCCCGGCAAGCGATGTTACCAGTTCCATAGGACAAATGCTGCACCAAAATCGACCGAATAGTATTGCGGTGACGATAATTAACGGCCACCAATACGACCAGACAACCAGGTTTGAGAAATTAGTATTCCGCAAGATCATTGCAAAATCTGAGTCCTGGGTAGTAATTCCTATTGCGCCATAAATAAGCAAAATAAATGCAGTAAGTGAAAAAAACTGCATCGCAGGTAAAAAATATCTGTTTTTAAAAAGATGGTTAATATTCATCCCTTTTTTTCATGCAATGTAACGGTAGTTCATTTTTTTCAATCAGTCTATAAAGGTTTCTTTCATTACTGATTTAACTTCCTTAATTTCAGGTTGGGATAAGCTTCCTATAACTTTAACAATCCGCTGTTTATCAATAGTCCTAATTTGATCAATTACAATCCAACCAATTTTTCTCTCGTGTTTTACTTCAATTCTGGTTGGATATTTTTTTGACTTAGTTGTCATAGGAGATACAACTATTGTCCGAAGATATTTATTCATTTCATCAGGAGAAATAATAACGCAAGGTCTGGTTTTCTTTATTTTTATTTCACTTCCAATTGTTGGGTCTAGATTGACAAGAACTATTTGATATTGGTTTAAATCCATTCCTCTAAGTTTTCATTTTCAAAAACGTCATCGAATAAAAGTTGGTCGTCCTTGTTTTCATTCATATCTTTAAATGCAGCGTCCCAACCTTTTCTTGGCTCAGCTATAGGTTTTAAAATAATATGCCCTTTCTTAAGGATAATTTCAACCTTGTCTTTAATATTATATTTTTCAATTAAAGTTTTGCTAAGTCTAAACCCTTTAGAGTTTCCGATTTGTATTATTGATAATTCCATATTCTTACTTATAAAATGTAATTACAAAGTTAATACAATTATTTTGAATGTCATAATGTTTTTTAAAAACGATGGGTAACTTGTTAGATGAGTAATAGCCAATTTAAGCGAAAAACAGCTTTGATATCACACAATTAATAGTTTATCTGATTATAAATAATTGTTAGAGACTATTTGGAAATTATCCCTGCCCGCCTGATCCCGATAGCTATCGGGATCAGACGGGTTTCAGTTTTCTTATGTGTCTTTTTAGCCGTCACATTGTTATCCACCAGCTGGCGGGTTCTATCCTTATTTCAGGAAGGGCAAAGTGCTGTTGGTGAAAAGAGCAATAGCATTCATGAGGTGACGAACCGCCGTCTACGATTATACACTGGGCGTTAATATTTCATTCATTTTTTCAGGATTCTGTCTGCAATCAAATACGCTTGCTATTATAATGTAGTTGTCCTGCTTCCAATAAATGATTTTATAATTACCTTCTACCAAATATCTGAATTCGAATTTTCTCCTGAAAAGTAATGGCTCTTTGGGTCCACTATTAGGATTTTTTTCAAGTTGAATTGTCCTGTCGATAATTTTTTTGACAAGTTTTCGGGCGATTTTTATACTTGCTTTATTTTTATAATAATCAAAGATTTCTTCTAATTGAGATCTCGCTGTATCAGTCCAGAAAACTCTTAATTCCATGAATCAATTTCATTTTTAAGTTCTCTTGCCGATGTAAGTCTTCCATTTTTCGAATCTGACTCTGAATTGTCAATTAAATCATTAAATTCGTTTTGACTAAAAGGTTTTAATTCTCTCTCTACTTTTTTCTTTCTCTCTGATTTTAATAGTTTATTTAGTTTGTTAATTAGGTTCTCGTCCTTAAGTCGTAAGAATTCCTGAATGAAATGTAACTTTTTAGTTTGGATGTCCATTTTTTATCTTTCTACAAAGTTATAAAATTTAACTATTTTTCTTTTTTTACGCTTTGCATATTACTAGTTACATAAGTAATAACCAAATTTAAGCGAAAAACAGCTTCGATATCACACAATTAATAACTTATCTGATTTTAAATGATTGCAAGAGACTGTTTAGTATAATGTGTCTTTTTAGCCATCTCATCGTTATTTTTTCCACTTCAATTCTGGTGTATTATACAGCCTGTTTTATAAAGAAATCCACATCTTTGTTCCTAACATCTTCTTTGGATTTAATTTTTAAATGTCTTCGAAATTTTCCACTTCCTTCAAGTAATTTATTAGGGTCTTTCATTAAAAATCCTTTGATAAATTCGAAAGAAATATGGTTTTTTCTTACAAATAAACCACCAAAATCTTCAGTATCGAGCGAAAACATAATGCCGCCATACATTATTCTCTCATCAGTTTTTGGATAGGTTTTAAATACAATTTCACGCATTGCATTCAGAGTGTTATATTTCTCACTGTCAATCATTATGATTTCATCGAGAAATTTTTGAACTTTTTCATCTTTAGATTTCTTCATAATTATTCCTTTTTGCTCATCATTTTTCACTTGAATATCAGTTTTTTAATGAATGCCAACTTGTTATATAAGTAATAACCAAATTTAAGCGAAAAACAGCTTTGATATCACCACTCGTTAACTTATCTGATTTTAAACAGTCTCTAAACAACAATAAATAAATATAGGACAATCACTTTCTTTTTTGACCTGAACATTGTATCTTCGCTTAATACACTGAAACCTTAAAAAGCCATGCCCCGGACAAATCTCATTAACCAATTACTTGGTGCCAATCTGCCTTTTGCCGCTTTTAGATTGCCCGGTAAAAAACAAGAGATTCAGGTTGTTGCGCAAAACGACCATCATGTTGATTTAATTGATATCGAAGAAATTGACAAGCAGAAGGGTTTTATTATAGCCCCCTTCGACAGTACGGTCACCGGAAAAGCCTGGTGCATTCGTCCTGATATTTATGTACATAATGATGGATCGGCAAAACAGCCAAACATAAAAAGCCAGGAAGGTACCGGTGACATAAAAATGTCAAACCTTGAAACCTCGAAGGAAGAATACCTGAGTCGTGTTGAATATCTTGTTGAACATTTGAGCAGTTCAACCCTTAAAAAAGTTGTATTCTCACGAATGATCAACATTCCGCCTTTGCCTGGTTTTGATCCGGTTGAATTTTTCACAGCCCTTGAAAATAAATATACCGATGCTTTTATTTTCCTTTTTAAACTGCCCGATAGCGGGATATGGGTAGGTGCTACACCCGAAACACTGTTCCATTCCACTGAAGACACGGTGACAACAGTTGCATTGGCCGGAACCCGTCCGACAGATGACATCACCTGGACTGACAAAGAGATCAATGAACAACAGATCGTGAGGGATTTTATCCGTAATATTCTCGGCGACAATAACATTGACAGTTTTATAGAAAGGGGACCTGTGACTATCATTGCAGGAACGGTTGTGCATCTGAAAACAATCTTCCAGATGCCCGCTGAGCAAGTTAAAGGAAAAGCAGGTAAACTTTTAAGGGAATTGCATCCAACACCTGCAATATGTGGCTTGCCAAAAATTCAGGCTTACGACCTGATAAAAAAACTGGAAAAACATGAACGCCGCTTTTATGCAGGATTTTCAGGGCCATGGAACCTTGGAGACAAATCGCATCTGTTTGTTAATTTACGCTGCGCTGAAATGGGTGATTCGGGAATAAACGTGTATGTGGGAGGTGGTATTACAGTTGATTCGAACCCCGAGGCTGAATGGGAAGAAACTGTCCGTAAATCACAAACCCTTTTGCATGTAGTTGAAAAATTGTGAAATTTGCTGCATGACATCCGACAAAAAAAACGTCAGCCTGCTGGCCGATATTTTCGTTAAGAAAGGACTTTCAGACATCATCATATCACCGGGTTCGCGTAATGCACCCATTGTTAATGCTTTTGTAGGAAAAACTGAGATCAATGCTTTGAGTGTAATTGATGAACGAAGCGCTGGATTTTTTGCGCTCGGCATGGCGCAGCAGTCCGGAAAAGCTGTGGCTGTTGCATGCACATCGGGCAGTGCAGTTTTGAATTATGCACCCGCCATCGCGGAAGCCTATTATCAGAAAATACCTTTGCTGGTTTTAACAGCGGATCGTCCGCCTGAATTGATTGATCAGGGTGATGGGCAAACCATCCGGCAAAAAAATGTGTTTGCGAACTATATCAAATCCAGCTTCGAATTACCAGTGGTTGTCAACGATCCGGCCACCTTCCAGATTGCAGAGCAGGTAATCAATCGTGCTATCGACCTTACGATGTTCCCTGAACCCGGCCCGGTACATATTAATATTCCATTGCGGGAACCGCTTTACGGAACTACTGATAAAGAAGTTAAAGGTCAGGTTATAGCTACAATTAGTAAACCTGAAAAAACAGATGAAAAACTGATCGAAGGTTTTGCAAACCGATGGAAATCTTCAGAAAGAATCCTGCTGATTGCCGGACAAATGAACCCGGATTCAGTGCTGAATAGCAGGCTTTCGGCACTGGCTAAACTGGATAATGTTGTGGTTTTAACTGAAACTACATCAAACCTGTATGATCGCAATTTTGTGGATTGTATTGACAATGTGGTGTCAACAATAGGCGATGATGAAGTAAAGGATTTCCAACCTGATCTTGTAATTAGCTTTGGTGGACAGGTTGTGTCGAAAATGGTTAAAAAGTTTTTGCGGTTAAATCCTCCCAACAACCACTGGCACATTTCAGCTTCAGGTGAGGAAATGGATACTTATTTCAGCCTGACAAGAGTTGCACTTTTAAAACCCGCCGAATTTTTTAAATTAATGGCGAAGAGAATTTCAAATGTTGAGAGCAACTATGCGAAAACCTGGAAAAAGCAACTCGACAAAGTAAGAGAAGCAAGAGCAGTTTACCTAAAAAAGATACCTTTTTCAGATTTACATGTTTTTAATATTTTGCAATCAAATATTCATGAGAATTCAATATTGCATCTGGGCAACAGCACACCGGTACGCTATTCACAATTGTTCGGCAGCCGGCTAATATTTGAATATCGTTCAAACCGGGGAGTGAGTGGAATTGACGGACAGGTTTCAACTGCAGCAGGTTCTGCTTTTGTTAACACCAGGGTCAACACCATCATAACGGGCGACCTTGGATTTTTATACGATTCCAATGCTTTGATGAATCAAAATCTCACACCCAACCTGAAGATAATTGTGATCAATAATGGTGGTGGAGGTATATTTAGATTTATCGCCGGACCGGATAAAAGCCCACATCTGGAGAAATTTTTTGAAACCAAACATACCTGGCGCACTGATAAAATAGCTGAGGCCTTTGATGTTATTTACTTTAAAGCCGATGATGAAAAGGGTTTAATTCGTGTATTGCCAGATTTTTATGATACCAATTTAAAGCGCCCTGCAATCCTCGAGGTTTTCACACCCGCTAAAACCAACGCACAGGTGCTGAAAGATTATTTCAAATTCCTGAAATCATAACTGTTTTAAGTGTCTACTTTAAAAATACTTCTGACGTTCGCTGATCTTAATTAACTCCCCCTCTCTGTGCACAGAGAGGGGGAATGAGGGGGAGAGTCAAAACAAAAAATTGTCCCACTTTCATAAGATGGTTTTCATTTTTTCTTTCCCGCTAGCTGGTAAAGCATCGCTTAAAAATCGAAATTGATAACTATACCTCTTCTGTTTTATGTGTCCACGCTTAATAATCTTTCACCCTGATATCGACAGGTAACACATCCCCAATACCAATCAGACGTCCGTTGATTTTAATTGACTCACCCCCTGTCTTGCTACGCTCGACATCCCCCTCTCTGTACAGAGAGGGGGAATGAGGGGGAGAGTCAAAACATAATACCGCCCCATTTTCATAAGATGGTTTTAAATATCTTTACGGCCTTTATGAAACAGGAATCTGAACAGTTATTTTATTCGAAAATTCTGCTTTTTGGCGAGTACAGCCTAATGCTTGATTCCATGGCGTTGAGCATTCCTTTTCAAAAATTTAACGGAAGACTTTCTTTTGATCCAAACTGGCAAATCACTGACGGAGGAAAAAGTTCCAATTTTCAGTTAGAAAAATTTGCAGGCTATCTTGAAAGTATTCTCGATAAACCTGAACAACAGTTCATTTTTGATATTAAAAAGTTTAAAAAAGACATTTCTTCAGGACTTGTTTTTCAAAGTAATATCCCACAGGGATATGGCCTTGGAAGTTCAGGGGCCCTTGTGGCTGCTGTTTATGTAGCTTATGGTAATCAACTATTGCAGGATTTTACTGAGTCGAAGATCATAAACCTGAAAAATTTCCTTGCCGGGATGGAATCGTTTTTTCATGGAAAAAGCTCAGGACTTGATCCACTGATTGGTTATCTGAAAAAGCCGCTTTTAATTGAAAGCAATGGCAAAATAGAAATGCCAATCATGCCAAAATGGTCGGATACAAATCAAGGGGCAGTGTTTTTGGTTGACAGTGGAGCCTCCGGCGAAACCCAACCGCTTGTAAAACAGTTTATTGATTGGAGTAATAATGAAAGCTATCTCGAAAAGATCAAATCAGAATATATTCCTGTGGTTAATTCATGTATCGGTGCTTATCGCGATGCTGATATTGAAAAATTATTTGAAAATTTGAAGTTGCTATCAGATTTCCAGTATAAAAATTTTGAACCGATGATCCCATCAACAATGAAACCGATCTGGAAAAATGGTTTGAAAACAGGAAAATATTTACTGAAGTTATGCGGTTCAGGTGGCGGGGGTATGGTGCTTGGTTTTACCAGGGATTTTGAAATGGCAAAACACGAATTAAAAGATTATCCGATAACAAAAGTCCACCCGATATAAGTAGAATGAAAAAGGGAGACCTTTGCAAAACTTCAGAAGATTGTCATTCTGAATGAAATGAAGAATCCTTACGCTCTGTATATAAAGTACTTAAAGATCCTTCGCTATGCTCGAGGATGACAAAATGGGTGTTTTGCAAAGGTCTCAAAAGAAGAATTACAGCTTACTTCTCAATAAATTATTTCTTGCCTTTGCGCCTCTGCGCCTCCGCGTGAAAAAATTATCATATTTCAAAAGGCAATTCCCTTAATAGTTCAATTTTCTCAGGGCTGACTTTCGCCTGCATTGGGATAATCTCAACCCCTTTCTGATATGCTTCTTTTAATTTATTTGAATAGGCAGGATCAATTTCTTTCGCAGGTGCGAAAACCTCAACATCCATGCGTTGAATGATATATAGCATAACAGCACGCATCCCCTGCTTTTTAACTTCGATCAATGTATTCAGATGTTTTAATCCCCGCGAAGTCACCGCATCAGGAAAGCGTGCATATTTGCCTTCTTTCAATGTAACATTTTTAACTTCAACAAAACATTTTTCTGATTCGTTTTCAGCAAATATATCAAACCGGCTGTCTCCAAATTTTACTTCTCGTTTTACTCTATCATAACCGGCTAACTTCTTAATACGGCTATCCCGGATCGCCTCGAATGCCAGTATATTAGGTACAGAAGTGTTGATTCCGATCCAGTCTCCGTTAAGATAGATCATCTCCCAGGTATATTGGGTTTTTCGTTTTGGATCATTATGGCGGGTTAACATCACAGGTGCTCCTTCTTCAATACACGATTTCATTGATCCTGAGTTGGTGCAATGTGCAGTAATAACAGAACCGTCTTCGAGTTTAACATCCGCAAGAAATCTTTTGTAGCGTTTAATTAGTTTTCCGGGAACAAGAGGTTTTTCAAATATCATAGTAGATTCTTTTCAGCCCAAATTTATGCTTTCTCTCCGAAATTTGCCTGTATAATAATAGAGGTATATAACCGGTCAGAAATTCATAAATTAGCACGCAATAAAAAATCAGCCGTTATGAGCAAAAGAGATTGGAAAACCATCAGGAAATTTGAGGACCTGAAACTTGAAAAATGGAACCACATTGCAAAAATTACCATAAACCGGCCACGTTATTACAATGCTTTTACACCTACAACCACTACCGAGATGGCTGTGGCATTGGATATTAGCCGTGAAGACCAGGACATATATACAATAATCCTGACCGGTGAAGGTGATAAAGCCTTTTGCAGTGGTGGCGACCAGAATGTAAAAGGAAAAGGAGGTTATATTGGAAAAGATGGCATACCCAGGTTAAATGTTCTTGATGTTCAGCGAAAGATCAGATCCATGCCAAAACCGGTGATTGCGATGGTTAACGGTTATGCGATTGGTGGCGGCCATGTTTTGCATGTCGTCTGTGATTTAAGTATTGCCTCCGAAAACGCCATTTTCGGACAAACCGGTCCCAAGGTTGGAAGCTTTGATGCCGGATTGGGATCATCATACCTGGCTGCCGTTGTCGGGCAAAAGAAAGCGCGCGAAATCTGGTTTATGAACTTGCAATACACTGCAAAGGAAGCGCTTGATATGGGGTTGGTTAACAAAGTTGTTCCTTTTGATCAACTTGAAGATGAAACCGTTGAATGGTGCCTCACAATGCACAAACGCAGTCCTATGGCACTCAGAATGATCAAACTGGGAATGAACGCCGAACTGGACGGGCAGATCGGTATACAGGAGTTTGCAGGAAATGCAACACTGCTTTATTATATGACGGATGAAGCACAGGAAGGAAAACATGCTTTTCTTGAAAAACGCGATCCCGATTTTCATAAATATCCAAAGTTTCCATAGTAGAATCAAGACCTGAGACAGAAGACCTAAGACCTTGGAAAAATTATCAAATAGCACAACAAACTTCTCCCCTTTTCAAGGGGAGATGCCGCAGGCAGAGGGGTTTATTTTCTCCCCCTTCCTCTTGCAAAAGCAAAGTAGTGGACAAGTTGGGAGAAACCAAGAGGGGGTATTAGCCAATGGCTAAAACATCATCATGGATAAAAGCTTTTAGACTACGTACATTACCTTTGGCAATGGCGAGCATTATTATGGGCAGTTTTCTCGCTGTTTATGATGGGGTTTACAGCTGGACAGTGATAATTCTTACCATGGTAACCACACTCTTTTTACAAATATTATCGAACCTGGCCAATGATTATGGCGACAGCGAGAAAGGAACAGATAACAAACTTAGAATTGGCCCTGAGCGAACAGTGCAAAGTGGCGAGATCGCACCCGGGCAAATGAAAACAGCAGTGATCGTATTCGCAGTTTTATCGCTGATATCAGGAATTTCTTTGCTGTATTTCGCTTTCGGTGACGATATATGGAAAGCATTGATTTTCTTGCTGATCGGTATAGGGGCAATCTTAGCAGCAATTAAGTATACGGTTGGTAATAAAGCATATGGTTATTCAGGCTTTGGTGATTTATTTGTGTTTATTTTTTTCGGGCTTGTAGGTGTTGTAGGCACTTACTATTTAAATACCCATTTTTTTCGATGGGATATTTTACTTCCTGCAATTTCGGTTGGGTTTTTCAGCGTGGGTGTTTTAAACCTGAATAATATGCGTGATATAACTAATGATATTAATTCGGGTAAACGAACTGTGGCATCGAGGTTTGGATTAACAAGGGCTAAACTTTATCATGAGTTTCTCATCCATGGTGGCGGCACAGCCTCTACTATTTTTATTGTACTGAATTACAGTTCCCCCTGGAATTTACTGTACATGCTTCTTATGCCCATCTTTTTACTCGATTTAATCAAAATTCAAAAAATCAAAGAAAAGGCTATGTTTGATCCATTCTTGAAAAGACTGGCCATTTCTACTTTGCTGTTTTCAATTCTGTTTGGAATCGGATTATTGCTTTGAAACAACAGCATTTGTTTTTGATGAATTTCTATTGCATTATTCTTAATTTGTGTTTCTTGTGGACATGCTTTCAGTACTAAATGAACTCTGAAACTTTCTTATCACAATTATTATTGAATTCCAGAATAAGTGGAAATATGGGGAATAGGGTTATAAAGGGAATAGGATCATTTAAAACCATTATACCTTTATACCCATATTTCCTTTATCGTATCTACAAAATCTATTTTTATAACCTGCTGATTAAGAATTGGTTTGCGCTCTTATTTTTTACAGGCTGTGATATTAACATTTTTGCAGTGAAAAAGTAGGAGATTACAATTATCATCTCGGTATGAAATAATTAATTTTACAAAAAATCGGGTATGCTTCAGGCAAGTTTTATTAATCACACATTGCAGTTCAAGCAACCGGGTGGAACATCGAGAGGTGTTTTATCCGAGAAAAAATCCTGGTTTCTTTTTGTCTGGGATTCAGATAATCCACAAAAAATTGGAATAGGGGAGTGTGGTATTATTCCGAAATTGAGTATTGATGACAGGCCTGATTTTGAGGACAAACTTGATACAGTAATTGATAAAATAGAAAATTACAAGTATTGGTTGGAAGAAGGTCTTAACGAGTTTCCTGCCATGCGCTTTGGACTCGAAACTGCAATTATCGATCTGCAAACAAAAACTGACCGAATATTATTTCCTTCAAAATTTACGTCAGGCATTGAGAGTATTCCCATTAATGGACTGATATGGATGGGTACCTATGCTTTTATGCGTAAGCAAATCATTGAAAAAATAGAATCGGGTTTCAGATGTATTAAACTGAAAATAGGAGCCATAGATTTTGATGATGAATTACGGCTGCTAAAAATGATCAGGAAAGATTTTAATTCCGAAGAACTGGAATTACGAGTTGATGCAAATGGCGCTTTTTTGCCGGATGAAGCTCTCGGGAAATTGAAGCAACTATCGGATTATGAGATACATTCGATTGAACAACCCATAAAAGCAAAGCAATGGGAAGAAATGGCGAAACTTTGTCAGTCATCACCTTTATCAATTGCATTGGATGAAGAATTAATAGGTGAAACCGATAAGCAGGAAATCCGTACAATGCTATATGCAATTCGTCCTGATTTTGTAATTTTAAAGCCAGGATTATTGGGAGGGTTTAAGCAATGTGAATTATTTATCAAAGAAGCTGAAGAATCAGGAACTGGCTGGTGGGTAACTTCAGCATTGGAAAGCAACATAGGGTTAAATGCTATCGCACAATGGACTTTTACACTAAAAAACAGTTTGCCTCAGGGACTTGGAACGGGGCAACTTTTTATAAACAACATACCATCGCCATTGGAAATAAAACAAGCACGGTTGTATTATAACCCAGGTATTAATTGGAATTTGAATTTTATAACTAATGACTGAACAAAAACAAATCTATCGCATTTCAGGTAAAACTTATACCAAAGAAGACCTGAAAACATATGCAAATGGAAAAGTAAAAAATGCATCAACTCCTGCCTGGGAGAAAGATATCCATCGTTTTATTCTGGACTGGATATCACCAATAGAATATTTGCAGGTTCACACCTCAGGTTCAACCGGATTGCCAAAGCCTATTGAAATTGAAAAAAAATATTTTGAGGCCAGTGCCATGGCCTCTATTTCGTTCCTTGATTTAAAAAAGAGAGGGATATCATTTCTCTGCTTGCCAACTGATTTTATTGCAGGCAAAATGATGATTGTCAGATCGTTGGTTGGCGGGCTCGACCTGCATTATACCGAACCGTCATCTACACCTGATATGACAGGCCTTGACGATATTGAGTTTGCAGGGATGATCCCAATGCAAGTGACAAAATTACTGGAGACTGATGATGGAAAGAATAACTTAAATAAAATACAAAAGCTGATCATTGGTGGTTCATTTGTGCCTGTAAGCCTCGAAGATAAAGTGAAACAACTCCCAAATAAAATTTGGTCGACTTTTGGCATGACCGAAACATTAACTCATATTGCACTGCGGAGGTTAAATGGGCCTGAAGCCAGTGATATGTACACCCCACTTCCAACGGTAAAAATAAGCCTGGATGAGCGGGGTTGTGCAGTTATTAATGCGGAATATATCGGAGTTAATGACCAGGTAACAAACGACCTTGCCCAAATATCGAGTGACGGACGTTTTCGGATTCTAGGTCGAATTGATAATATTGTAATGAGTGGCGGCCTCTTATTACATCCCGAAATAATTGAAAAGAAACTGCATGGTTTTATTGATCAGGAGTTTTTTCTTGCCGGTTTAAGAGATCATGAATTGGGTGAACGGCTGGTAATATTCATAGAAGATCCGGGTGAAGAACTGAGTAAAAAAGAAAATAATCTCATGGAGGCAATTCATCAAAGAGTGACAGGTTACGAAATTCCTAAATCAATAATTTTTATGGAAGAGTTTGCAAGGACCGGCAACAGTAAAATCCTGAGACCGGTTACTGTTGAGAATTATGTAGCTCAATTTGACGAGACTATTGAGGATGAACAGGAATCGTAGCCTTTCCCTTATTAACAATTAGTATATTACATTTCTACTTCTAAACCTTTCTTAATTTCCATTTGCCTTTCCTGAAAAGATAAAGGCTAAAGATTGTCAACACACTTTCGGAAATAATGATTGCATAACAGGCGCCGCTTAGCCCAAAACCAGCAGTAATGGCAAGCAAATAAGCCAGAGGTATTTCCAATAGCCAGAAGCTGACAAGGTTGATGTATGTTGGCGTCAGAGTATCCCCGCTCCCATTAAAACCCTGTATCAACACCATCCCGAATCCGTATAAAATAAACCCATAACTAATTATTTGCAGGCTTGTAACTCCACTACTGATCACATCAGGGTCATCAATAAAAATTCTGATCCAAAACTCAGGAAATAGCAAAAGAATGATACCGAGACAACCCATAAAAATCATATTGACATAACCGGTTATCCAAACTGAACGCTCTGCCCTATCAGGTTTTTCCAAAGACCTTAGCAGGGGAAATAAACCGGAACAATGGTTGGAATCAGTGTAGTCATGATCGTAGTCTTTACGGGTGTTATTATGCAACAAAGATATCTGAATTATTTAATTGCAATGAATAATCATGGCTAAATCATATTTTTTAACTTTTTATTAAATAATAAACAGGGAATTTCGTTTTATTTGCGATAAATTTAAAATTGTGAAAATGAGAAAAGTAAAATTATTAATTATTGTTGCATTATTTCCTTTGGTATCTATAGCGCAGGGAGGAATTGAAATTGTTCCGTTTGCCGGTTATATGTTTGGTGGAAGCGTTAATTTTTATGAAGGCAAATTGAAAATAACTGATGGTTTAGATTATGGGGTTTCCTTAATCGTGCCTATCCGCGAAATCGTTGATCTTGAAATCAATTATACAGGTATGCAGGGTGAAGCAAAATTTACAGCTTACAGAGATTATCCTGGTTTTAATGATGAAACAACAGGAATGAGCACAAATTATTTTCAAATAGGTGTGCTAAAGGCACTCAGTTTGAATAATCCGAAAATAAGGCCTTTTGGTTCATTCTCACTTGGAGCTACATTATTTAGCCTACACGATTATGCCGATACCTGGCGATTTTCAATAACAGCCGGTTTGGGTGTGAAGTTCATGTTCTCCGATCATGTCGGTATCATGCTTCGCGGGCGTTTTATGATGCCCATGTATTTTGGTGGAGTTGGTGGTTATTGTGGTATAGGAACCGGAGGTTCGAGCTGTGGCCTCAGCGTAAATGGTTATGCACAACCACTACAGGGTGATTTTAGCGGAGGTTTGATTATTAAACTTGGTAATTAGCCTGTCGAATACAGTATATTGAGCCTGCTTTTGCAGGCTTTTTTTATATCTATCTGGCTTAAAAAACAAAGCACGCAAAGTAATGCGTGCTCCTGGAGGTTATATTGAAACAAAACGAACAGCATATCGCTACACTGTTTGCGAATTTACATTCCTGATGCGTACAACATTGTAGCATCTGCTTTGTAATGGCAATTGGCTATTGTAAAGGTGTCAAATGGGATGTCGTCTATGTAGGACTCATCATTCAATTCAAAATCAAACGATAAGGTGTTATTGTATATATACCGTTCTGCTACTTTTTCTGAATTAAAAGGCATATCGTTAATGTAAGTTTCCTCTTCCAGTTCAAACACTGCCGCAACAGCTTTTTTGTAATTGCAATTGGTAGTTATACAAGCTGTATTAAAAGGAATGTCATCAATGTAGGCTTCATCTTCAAAATCAAATTCAGGGTTCATCATTTCATTGACTACCATTTCGGTATCGAAAGGGATGTCATCGACATATTGTTCTTCTTCGAATTGAATTGTATTTGAAAATGCGTTTGTAAATGAAAAAAGAACAAGCAACAGAGTTATTGCGCTAACCCAAATTACAGTTTCAACAGTTCTGTTTGCGTTGTAGGTGCTTGCGGTATGTAGTTTTGTTTTCATGATATTGTATTTTTTTGTTTGTTTCATGAAGCAAAACTATAGTGATTAAGTACGGTGACAAAGACAAATTCGGCGAGTGGAGTAGCTTAGTCGGTGAGTGGGGGAGAAATGGGTTTGCAATGAAAATGCTATTAATTGGCAATTTCGCATAAACGTTTACCAAACGTTTAAACCCCACTCTAAACGTTTAATTAAAAACATCCAACCTAAATGGTACTTCCCCCTTTTTACTTAATTTAGTGGCTGGTTAACCTGATGTAAAAATGCCTCTATTCCAAAAATCAGTTCTGAATAAATACCTGAAAGAGCAAGATAAAACTGCGGTTCAGGTTGCATTCGATAAATATCGGGCTTACTTTCACAATCCACAGATACAGCAAAACATAAGGAATAGCAAAGAGGAGCAGTTCCAGGAAGGGTTTTTAAGGGAGTTATTTGTTAAAGTATTTGGTTATACCATTAACCCTGATCCTGATTATAACCTTACAACAGAATTCAAAAACCAGACCGGTGCGCAGAAAGCTGACGGTGCAATTTTAAAAGATGGGAAGGCAATTGGAGTAATCGAATTGAAATCAACCAAAACCAAAGACCTTGAAAAAGTCCGCAAACAGGCATTCGATTACAAGGCCAACCAACCAGACTGTTCCTATGTTATAACATCCAATTTTCAGAAGCTGCGGTTTTACATCAACGATGCAGTTGATTATGAAGAGTTCGACCTGTTCATTTTATCAAAAGAACGGTTTGAAGTTTTATACCTCTGCCTGAACCATGAAAACGTACTGGCAGACTTGCCCTTGAAAATCAAAAATGCCAGCCTGCTTGAAGAAGAACAAATCACCAAAAAGTTTTATGCCGATTACTCCCAATTCAAAAAGGAATTGTTTGAAGACATCGCTAAACGAAACACTGAACTGGAAGGTGTGACCAAATTAATGCTCTACAAAAAAACCCAGAAACTACTCGACCGCTTCCTGTTTATCTTTTTTGCTGAAGACCGGGGCCTGCTTCCTCCCAACTCCATTTCACGGATGATCAAGCGGTGGAATGTGCTGAACGATGAAGATGCCTACAAACCGCTTTATGAAATCTATAAACAGTATTTTGGATATTTGAACAAAGGCCGGAAAGGGAAGGTGCCGGCAGATGATATTCATGAATACAACGGTGGCCTCTTTTTACCTGATGAAGTGCTCGCTAACATTGAAATCGGGGATGAGGTGCTTCTCAAACACACTTCTGCCCTGACCAATTATGATTTTGAATCCCAGGTTGACGTAAATATACTGGGTCACATCTTTGAGCACAGCCTGAACGAAATAGAAAGTACAACTGCCGAACTGGAAGGCATTGATTTTGACAAGCAAAAATCGAAGCGAAAGAAAGACGGGGTTTTCTACACACCCAAATACATCACCAAATACATTGTCGATAATACAGTTGGGAAACTGTGCGAAGAAAAGAAAGCAGAGCTTGGTATTGTTGATGAAGAATACACACCCAGCCGACAAAAAGCAACCAAAAAGAAACTACTCAACAAACTAGAAAATTACAGAAGCTGGTTACTTGAACTTACGATTTGTGATCCGGCCTGCGGGTCGGGTGCTTTTCTGAACCAGGCGTTGGAATTTTTAATTAACGAACACCATACCATTGACGAACTCAATGCCCGGCTGTTTGGAAGCACGATGGTTTTCCGGGATGTGGAAAACCAGATATTGGAGAACAACCTCTTTGGTGTTGACATCAACGAAGAAAGCATTGACATTGCAAGGTTGTCATTGTGGTTGCGTACAGCCCAGCGAGGCAGAAAACTCACCACACTGAACAAAAACATTAAATGCGGAAATTCGCTGATTGATGACCCTGAAGTTGCAGGCGACAAAGCTTTTGATTGGAATAAGGAATTTCCGCAAGTTTTCAGGGAGAAACAGAAGAAAACATGGCATGTTACATTTGCTTTGCACAATTCGAGATATGCAATAAAAACCGATGGGGGAGAAACTGATGGAGCAGGAACTGATAGGTTAACCAATCAGTTCTACCTACCGGATAGAGAACCGGGGTTTATTGCATATACCCATTTGGAATTAACTATAGACGAAGAAATAATTTTAGCCGAAGAACTTGAAAAAGCGGCAAAAAAATACAATGTTAATATTCTGGAATGTAATATTTGTGCTGACCATGTCCATTCAATAATCGTTTGCGAAGAAGAAGAATTGGCTACACTTGTAGGAAAATGGAAAGGCAGGACAGCTTTTACTTACAACAGACGGGTAAACCCGTCAATTGATGAACAAGATGCATCCTATACTGACGGCACAAAAGAGAAATTCTGGGCAAAAAGTTTTCACCCAAAACTGATCAAAGACAAGAAACAGTTAGAAAACACCATCAACTATATTAGAAACAACAGGCAAAAACACGAGCTGCCCCCGGCTACCAACGGGTTAACCCGTCGGTTGAACAAAATGACCTGCACCCACACACACGCCTTCCG
>JAUVKF010000102.1 GCA_030596395.1 Chlorobiota bacterium
AGGAACGTCGTCTTCTAACTGTAGGCCACAAAACCGCATAGCTCCCAAGCTGTTATTTACAAAGTCCTCAACCTTGGGATCACTCAGGTTGTACCAGGTTTGAAGTAATTGCATTTTAAAAAGAAGAAGGCCTGGGTATGACGGACGTCCATCTACAGAGTTCCCTTTTTTATAAATCTTGTTGATCTCTTTCTCAATGGATGACCAGTCGATAATCTGGTCTATCTGACGTAAAAAGGTGTTTTTCCTTGTACGTCGTTCCACTTAAACTTGGCTAAAATTCATTTGTGGTTGCTTTTTTTGCATATTTAAAAATACAAAAAAATGACAAGAAATAACTCGAAAAACAACTATAATATGTTAACATTTAAGTGTTTATAGTGGACTTGCCTTGCAAAGGTCTCATAATTTGAAACTATTTATTTGTTATCTTATTAACTCAAAAAACTGCATAATTTTATTAACTACAAAATTTCAGATAAATTGGTGCCCGGCACTCACAATGCTCGTGTAATAACCGACAATTTAAGTACGAAAGGTGATTTAATTAAATGATAAGTTCCTTGAACAAGGTGAGGCTTGGTAAAGCGAAAGCAATACTTGAGTTATACCAGCTGAAACGAGGGTTCCATTTTTGATAATGCCCATCGCCAGTGGCCATGATCGTTATAATCGAACCATTCGTGCGATATGCCCATTATTGCTTCAAATTCTGAGTCATGTTTTTCGGCAAGCCTGAAAGAATATTTTTTCAGGGTTTCAACTTTTATTGACAATGATGAACATTCATTTACAACATCTTCAAGGATTTTAACTTTTGCTGAAAGATTAAAAACCTGTCGTTCGATAAACAAATTAATGTAGTTCATACAGGTTTTCCATTTATCAATAGGTTCTGATCGAGCTTTATCTGGATTTTCCAATGCGTTTATCGCTTCGGTTGCAAATGCGGTTTGAAATAGATAAACACTGGCCTCTTCAATACTAATAAAGTACCTGTAGCCCAGGCTTATGCGCAATCCGGTGGGATGATATTCATATATTTGAGCAACAATTGAGTTATAGTGGTATTTTAATTTAAGGAGTTCTGCTCCCGGATTTTCCATACATGCCAGTCTGGGAAAAGTAGGATCTTCTGAATGTTCAGGTTCCTGAAAAAATTTAAAAGCATCATCGAGCGTTTTAGCACCCTTTGCATATGGCAGATAATGTGATATATCCTCCTTTGTCATAATAAAAATTATATCGTTGTTTTGCGCCCTGCCAGCTTAAAAATACACATTTATAATTAGTTATGTGCATGGCCAAGACTCATTTAATTAACTTGGTATTTTTATATACGGCAAGAATTGAAAAAGGTTAACCCTTTTAGACTTTTTTAAGGTTTGCTTATCAACATATAATTAACATTTTTTCTCAGAGGTAGCCACTTACAAATAGAATTATATGTTCTCGTTGAATGATTTATCGATTAAGAACAGTTAATAATTAAGACCTGTACATGGGTTATTCCGATTTTTTCTTACAAGGATTAACCGTTTTTTATAATTTTGAATGATAATCAAGAAAAATCAGATCAAGATGAGAAGTTTATTATTATTAATTGCTTTAATTGTTGCGGAAATTGGATTTAGTCAGGATGTTATTTTCCTTAAAAATGGCGATGAAATAGAAGCAAAAGTTACTGAAATTTTATCTGACCAGATCAAATATAAAAGGGCCACTAACCCAACCGGCCCAACTTATACACTAGCTATCTCAAAGATATTTATGATCAGGTATGAGTCGGGTGATAAAGATGTTTTTGACAATGCTAAACCTAACCAGACTTACCAAAATAAAACTGATCAAAAAGCTATAGTTTCCGGATACACGCCACCTACAAAGTTCATTTACGATTCTGAAATTGGCGACCCTTACTGCCAGATTAAAAAGCCACTAGGTGGAAAAATATATGGAGACCGTGCCAATGAAATCTTTTACAGGCACGACCTGGTATTTTATGGGTTTGATTTGACTTACCTCAAATTAACCAATAAGGGAAAAGTTGGAGATGGCATTATCATAGCCCCTAAATATTTTCCAGCCTGGAATGAAACATTAACCTATGACCTGTTACCTATAAAAAGAATAAGCGGCTGGATGGGTAAACCGTCCATATTTGTTGGTAACAGTGTATTCGATAACCATACTTATTCCGATTATCAAAACTTTGTTACCTCAGTTAACTATTGTATTCAGTTTGAGGATTTGCAAAAAATTGTCAAATCGTATGTTTTGCGTGAAAAGGAAGGGATTGGTATGGTAATAAACCTTGCTAGTTTTAATAAGGAAAGGGAATACTCGTTAATTTATGTAACATTCTTCGATATTAAAACCAGGGAGATCATGTTCGCTGCTGAGGTAAGTGGAAAAGCTGGAGGTGGCGGTATGACGAAACACTGGGCAACAGGCGTGCTCAATGCCTTCAGGGTAATGTTTATTGATCAGATTTACAAACCCAGGCGCACACAAGACCATATGATCCCCAGTAAGCTAAGATTTTATTAATCATCTACCAGGAAATATTCCATTGTAGTTACTACGCGAACGATCTTTTTGTCAGGTGAATTCTGATCACGATCATTTATTGCGAAATAACCCTGCGAAGCTTTTCGAATCTTCCCTACTTTACTACCTGAATCTTCGGCAAAAGTTGATGCAGCCTTTTTTGCATTGATGGTTGCTTCTTTGATCATTTCAGGTTTAATGCTGTTTAAGCTTGTAAAAAGAAAAGTTGTACGGTTTTCCCAGTTATCAGCCAGCACCACCCCCTTACTTACCAGGTCGCCCGAGGCTTCCATGCTTTCTTTTACCATTTTAACTTTTGGCGACCTTAATGTTACTGTTGCCTGTACACGGTATCGATACGAAGGCCTGTTGTTACCATAATAGTCGGCCTGCGCATCTGTAATACGAGGTGCTGAATAGGATATATCCTTTTCATCAAATCCTTTTTCAACCAGGAAATTGGTGATTACCAGCCTTCTTTTCTCGACCAGTTTTTGAAGCTGGATCAAATCGTTTCCAACATCCTTAAAAGTTATTGGCCAGATGGCAAGGTCTGCATCAACCTCACGCTCTGCCAGACCTTTTACAGTTACGAACCGCTCAGTTGCCCTGGCTTTGTAAATAGCATTTGCAAGAAATAGGGACCCCAGCAAAATACCTAGTCCAATGGAGATACCAAGAATAGCAGCGCTTAATGATGAAATTTTATTCATTCTTTTTGTTATAAAGGGTTATCAATTTTGTGGTATTAAAGATATTGATTGTTTTAATTTAACGGACCATCGAGCATTATTGTTTTCTGAAAGGATATTAATTATTGTTAAACAATCCAATGGAAATGATCATTTACCAACAGAAACAAAATGAGGATAACATTAGCAACAACGCCAAATTTTGTGTCGGGCCAGCCAATAATACAAAGTACCAGCGAAACAATGGTTACGCGCCAGATGTATTCCCAAAAAATATTGATTCCTGCCAGCAATTCGTACCCGAGGTAGCCAAAGGCAAGTGCTGTTACAAGGTAAAATAGCCCTACAACACGAATACCAGCTCCTCCAATATTAAATTCGCCGGGGAAAATGGTGGTTTTGAATTCAACATCCTTGTTCTTCATTATTTTCCAGTAAACCAGAAATCCTACAATATGGGCAAAACCGTGGATGAATAAGAAAATGGCCAATACTATATTCATAATGAAAGTGTTATAGGTTAATACTAATTAAACGTATATTTAATAAAAAGGATTATTCAAATCATGGTTTTTTCATTTTAACAATTCTGCTTATTTGCTCAATCTGGTTTTTATTCAGTGCATTAAAATCAAAAAAGGCTATTCCATCGGCACCGCCGGCATAGGCTGCATTTATTGCTTCGGTTAAATCATTTCCACTTTTTAGGACGGGGAGAAACAATCCACAAAAAACTTTAGCATCAGCATGTAGTGTAGCTTTATTTTCATAAACCACATTCCTGATCCAATCTATATCTTCATTATAAAAACTATGATAAACCATTGGGAAATAATAATCCAACCCCCATTTATCCCAATCCTGCCTGACCATTTCCCTCGACATTTCAGGTGTTGGGAAAACGGCGGCAGTAATGTCCAAACCTTTATAGTTTGTAAAATCCCGCAGCTTCGTAACTGTTTTATTTAGTTCGTTTAACCTGAATTGCAGCCAGGTGGAATCATGCTCAATATCATCTGCTAAAAATGGGTCGATACCATATTCTTCTTCGTAAAGTTGTCGCATATGTGGATGATAACCATAATCGAAGTCAGGCATAATATGATCCTGAACAAGTCCATATTTATCCCATAATCCAACCGGAAGAATTACATCTACATAACGCACATAATCCATGTGAATGCCACTGAGTCCTTCAATTCTGGAAAGTGCATCCATTTTCGACAGGATAAAATCCTGTACTTCGGGCAAGGCCGGGCACATAAATTTGTAATAATCTACATAAGCTTTTTGGTCGGCGAGGGAATGCCCCAGACGGTTTACACTCAGCCACTCCGGTTTTGCGTCGTAGCTGTTCATCGTCCACATCCAGGCATGGACCTGCATATTATATTGGTTTGCAATGGGAATTACCTTTTTTAATACGATGGTGTCGGCCGCAATCAATAATCCGGTTATCCCGATGCTTTTTAATGATTGAAAGGTTCTGTCCCATTCTTTTTCCGATTTCATCCGGTAGGCGCTCATCCAGATCCAGAATTCGGGTAAATCTGATAACAAATCTTCAGGTTTTCCTGTGAATTCAATAAAACCCCATTTTTCAGGTATATGCATATTGACAGCGCCCTGTTCAGACCATACCCAATTATGTTCCGGTAATGGTTTCCCGGTTTCAGAATTTACTTTCTTTTTATAGTGAAGGTTTATAGTATCCAGATCCCATTGCACCCGCGAAAAGTTCATTCTCCATGTATCGCCGTTTACAGGTATCAAACCTGTGTTGGCAGAAAAAGCCTCCCATGGAATGGCAATTTCAACTGTCCAGTTATTGTCAGTGTCGGAAGCATCATTTAAGGTTCCGGCTAAACTCACCTCTGATTTTAAACCTTTAAAGTCCCACGAAATATCGGCAGTTCCTTTTTTGTTGTAAGGTTTATCCAGAAAGAGGTCGAATTCGGTTCCCATCGCATTGATCTCCAGCTCATAGTAATTCAAACCGTCTCCGTCAGGATCAATAAATACTTCAAAATCGTTATCTCGGTATATAATAGCATCACGATCAGTTAAGGTAGCCCACAGGTGAGGTTCTTCCAACTCAGCAGCAACATATAAGTAATGTTTACCCCATAGCATTTTCATTCTTGTTTTATGCCAGGGAACCGGGCTTGCATCACCCTCAATATCAATAAAATAATCCGACCAGGATGCCTGTCCCCATTGTGGTTCATCTAATTCGCCATCAATAAACAAAGTTCGGTCAGTGTAATTGCATCTGTACTTTTTAGGATTAGATTTAGCTTTTTGACCGGAACATGAAAGAAACAGGACTGAAAGAATAAAAAAGGAAATCCGGATAATGAGAAACATATTACGTTGACGATAATTTATATTCAAAAATAAAGGATTTGAACAACCGTATGCTGGTTATTCCAAAATTTCTATTGCATCTTAAAACAAAAAATTTAATGATATTTGCCGACCTGAAAATGAAATTAAAATATCATGGATAATAAAAACGAAAAAGTCTGTTTGGTTTGCAAGCAGGACGAAGAGAAAGTACCTTTGGTACAGGTTGATTATAAAGGAAATAATTACTACATCTGTCCACAACACATACCTGTATTAATACACGATCCCGGACAGTTGGAAGGTTTATTACCAGGTGCTGAGAATATGCAGGCTGGATAAGAATTGCTTAAAAGTCATCTTCCTGGTCGCCCCCATTTTGGCCATTTGATTTTCTGGATGGCCGGAAATTATTAAAGCGATAAGAAATAGTTACCATCAAAACCGGTGCCTTGGGCTTGTATTTGTAGTAAGTATAAAAATTCTGTCCTTCAGAAATCCTTTCACGCATGGCAGTGCCAAAGATGTCGCGGGCCTGTAAATTTGCCGATAGCAACCTGTTCAGGAAGTTTACCTTGAAAGCAGCATCAACTGAATAATAGCCAGAACTTGTTCCCTGGGCTGTTACTGAAGCACTGTTATACCTGCTGTTAATTTGTAATTGTCCGTTTTTCCACAAAGTGAAAGTATTGTTCAAACGCGAGTTCCAGTTAGTTGATGTTCTTTTAAAAGGTTCATCATAAAGTTCACCTTCTACTTTATAGTTAAAGAAATTGCCACTGATATCCATTTCCCACCACGAGAATAGGTTGAGGTTCAGCATGGCTTCAATTCCCAACGAAAAATCCTGGCCAACATTTTCAAAAGTGCGTAGCATAACGTCAGCAGAATAAACACTGCTCACCCTTTCAACTTTGTTGTGGGTTACACGATAATACCCTTCGAAGGAAAAGAAATTGTCGTTGAATTTGATCAGGTATCCCAACTCATACGAATCAATATACTCCGGTTTCAGGTTTGGGTTTCCCTGTCTTACGTTGTAAGCATCCTGCCAGGTAACAAAAGGTTCCAGCTGCCATCCACGCGGCCGGTTGATCCTGCGTGAATAACTGGCCATTAACTGCTGATCAAGAGGTAAACTGTACGACAGGTGTACGGTTGGGAAATAATCCCATCGGTTTAGTATAAAATCATCCTCACCGGTTGATGTGATTGTGCGGTCAGTATATTCTCCCCTCAGACCCGCCTGATAACCGAATTTACCTGCCTCACCGGCATACAATGCGTAAAGCGCATAAATATTTCGGTTATAAGTTATATTGTTACTGTATTCAGGAACCAACTCAAGGCCTCCTGTTCCAATGTTTAAAAGGTAGAGTTCTGTAATATCATGGCTTCTGCCGTTGCGAGACTGAAACCCGGCTTCAAACTTATCTTTTTTTCGTAATGGAAGGCTGTAATCCAGGTGGATTCGTATAGATTCAGAAGGCCCTTTTTCAACATTTTTTTTGCCACCGATAAGCGTATCGGTTAAACTGCGAAGTTCGTTGATGGCAAACTCATCGTTGTTTCGGTGGCGGTAATTAACTTTAAGTTTAAGATTATGTATCCTCGATGGTGAAAAACCCTTCTTTTTCGACATACCGGTTTTGTTCGGTGTTTTATTGCTAAAATTATGCTGGTATACACCATCTATGCTATAAAATCCCCCCCCTCTTTTAGTTTCATCAATACTGTTGTAGGCAAAATCTGTAAATTCAGGTTCAGTCCACGTATCATACCGTAAGGTTGAATTATTAGACATATCCCAGGTTCCAAACCTTCCGGAGAGGCTAATAAAATCATTTTTAGTTGGGTTATACTCAATTCCTGCCCTGATATTTTTACTGGTAAACTGACGTTCGGAATCACCATTTGAGTTCACAAAATAAGTTGTGTCGTTAGAAAAAGTATTCCTTTTATTTTCAACGGATCCTGGGCGGGCCCGCTTGTTATAATCAGCTCCTACAACAAAATTGAATTTATTCAACCTGTAATTTAATTGCAGGTTGCCTCCATACTGTCCGTACATGCCGGCGTTCAGGTTTACAATTCCGCTGAAGCCGTCGAGGTAATTTTTTTTGGTAATGATATTGATGATTCCCGTAGCACCATCGGGTTCATATTTTACGGAAGGATTAGTGATGATCTCAATA
>JAUVKF010000008.1 GCA_030596395.1 Chlorobiota bacterium
ATGTATTTTCAAAATTACTTATTTCCAACATCTTGAAGCAAAGATAGAAAAGTTATTAACATCTTTTCAACAAATATACAAAAAAATTACAAATAATTTTGCAAAAATTCCTACAAATATGTAACTAAATGTTTGAAATGCCGTACAGGCAGGTGTTTCAGGTCATTTAGTAATGAATCCAAAAACCATATTTAAATTACATGAACCGCAGCATGGGATAGATGAAAGTCATCAAAAAGAGACTTATATCTATATGTTTTTTAGTTATGGCTATTATGAAAACCTGGGTGGAGAGAACAATAAGCGGAAATATATACCCTTAAAATATAGCACTGGTAAAAAGATAAAACCTACTGATTGGGAAGACCGGCCTTTTTATCGAGCGAAAAAAAATTCGTTTGAGGAAGCCATTTTGTTAAATTGCAGACTGGATATGCTAGAGGATGAAATCAATAAAATTTATCGGGAATACGAACAAAAAGGCTTGTTACCTGATCCTGCACAGCTTAAAGAACACCTTGATCAGTTAGTAGCCAATAAAATAAAACGGCCTGTCAGGGTAATGAACGATTATATTTCAAACTTCATAGTGGAGGCCAGCCGGGGCAAAAGACTTACTGCAAAAAAAACCAGGTACCGGAAACAATCCATTAAAAATTTACAGGGATTCTATGTCCAGTTTCAAAAGTATCAGAAGAGCATATCCCAAACCCTGAATTATGAACAGGTAACTGTGGAATTCTTAAAGGACTTTATTAAATATTTTACTGATAAAGGCTATAGCCAGAATACAATATCAAGGCATATTAAGCACTTGAGAATGTTAATGAGAGCATCGAGAGAAGAAGGATTGCACGACAACATTGAAATTGATAGCGGGCGATTTAAAGTTGAACCTGTCGAAGTAGAGCGCATTTTTTTAAATGAGGAAGAAATACAAAGACTTTACGAATTAAACCTATCTAAGGAGCCTGTTTTGGAATTGGTTAGGGATGTGTTTTTAATTGGGTGTTATATAGCACAACGGTACAATGACTATCGTAATATTAAGAAAAAATTGTTGATAAAACTTGAGGATAAAAGTAAAGGAATAAAAATCTTTCAGTCAAAAACAGGAAAAAGTGTATTGGTGCCTTTGAGGCCAGAAGCCGACCTTTTATTAAAAAAATACAATTACAATCTACCTCACACCTATGAGCAATTGATTAATACGAAAATGCAAATTATAGGTGAAATGGCTGGAATTACTGAGATGAAAAAAACCAATGAAATTATTAATGGTAAAAGGATTACGAAAATGGTACCCAGGTATAAACTAATTAAAACTCATTCTGCACGGCGATCGGGTTGTACCAATATGTACCTGGCAAATATTCCAGTGAATGAAATAATGGCAATCTCAGGTCACCAAACAGTACAGGATTTTTTAAAGTATATAAGAACGACAGAAATACAGCTTGCAAATAAATTATCCAGTCATCCATATTTTTTAAATCCCGGTTTAATAATTGCAAAATGAAAAGTTATTGATGTATAAAAATGAAAAACGCTCTTAGCAAACAGCCCGTAAAACTCAATCTGAAATTTACGGGCTGTTTTATTGGTTGAGATACCAAGCGTACATTGTAGGGTTGTTTGTTGTTTTCCGTAGGATTATTTGTATTTATTTTTATGAATTAAAACATAATCTGACTTAACAGGAAAAAACAGAATTGTCTTATGAAAATCATGACAGCCAACCCCAACGTCAGTGACCAATTCAATCTCATATATTTTAGATTCATCAATTGTTGACATTTTTGCTTTAAATATAACTCTCAAATAGGGCTTCTCAATTATTACATACTTTTTTTTCATCATTTCCTGTACAGGATCATTTATAAACATTTGAGTAAAACCACTAGTTTCCCCTGGTGGAATTATAAAATATTCATTATCAGGATTAGCCGATTCTGAACTTGAAATTTTATAATCCCCATAGAACAGTTCATGATCAACATCAAATAGTTTTATCGGTATGTTTGATTTGTTAGTATAAATTGCATTAAACCCAGAAGGGGGATTATCACAGTCTGTATTTCCTGAGAATGTTACCCAATTGAAATCTGAAAAAACAAGAACAGGCTCTAAAAACGAACTTAGATTTTGTTCAAATGATTTTAAAACTTTAGCGGTTTGATTTGATGAATGAATAGAATAAATAAATCCTGCAATTGCTATTAGTGCAATAGCATAAGTTGCTAAATAATTAAAAATTATAAATTTTTTGCTTAATTTTTTTTTCATTTGCGGAATTAAATTGTGTTATTCCCGCAAGTTATTAAATTAACTGCATTTTCACGACTATTTTCAACAAAAAGAAAGTTGAGGTATCATGTTATTTTGACATCAATCTAACATTAGGAAATGGGTTTAGGTGTTTTGTAAATATCAAAAAAAAAAAACAACACCAAGAAGCTCTTTTCCGCTTTTAAAACGAGAAGAAATGATAAATACCTGGTGAGATATCCTGAGAAAGATGAAAAGGGTGATAACTCAATTTCATTCATGCAGTTTGCTTTAGGTGTGTTTACAATTATGGAAATGGCATTCTCACCAGATATGAAGCTGAGTGAGTTTACTGATCTGAAAACCCTTGCTGAGAATCAAGCACAGGAATATAAGAAGGCTAAAAAGACGGCAATAAGGAGGTAATCTTTTGCACTTTATTTTGTAAGAGCCTTCAATCCGACCATTAACATAAGTGAATCATTGAGAGACCTATACCAAAGATCTACCTCTTTTCTCCTAATGGCATTGATCAATTCTCTACTGTTTTTAAATTTATTTGTTCTAAAATCATAAATCCAATCAGTTTTTTTTTGCTGAATCCATACTATTGAAGTTGGTCCACCAATTTTATTAATATCGTTTTGGTCTTTTTCTGAGGAAGCCAGATCTTCTATATAAACTTTTATAAAAGATATAGCTTTATTAATGTCAGCATATTTGAGAAATTGATTTACAAAAGACAAATTATTGCCGTTTTTTAAATTTATTCTATAACCAGATATTATAGAATCAATACAGTGCTTATCATACCAGTATATAACTGGTATAGATTTATTATACCCACATATAAATATTGTATTCGTTTGGAGGATATAGAAATCATCTCCGGATAGTTTATTTTCAGCAAATTTAAGTAACTCATTATAGAAATTGCCGATATCAACTTCTCGGATGGTTTCTTTTTTAAAATCCTCAAAAAGACCAAAAAAACTAGTATTGTTAAATGAAAATTGACCTGACATAGCGAGTACTATATCGTTATATTGGAATAATTTAGGTGATTCATCATAATAAGCAGCCACACTTCCGTTATTATCAAAAAAAACAGCACGCGAATCAGATCCAACTATAATTCCATCATTGCAAATAGCAGCCATAATAAGTGTTCCATGTATCTTATTATTGATCTTAGAGGAACTGCTAATTTTAATCGGAAATAGAATAAATAAAAGGAATATAACAAAAGAATAGAAAGTGATATTGTTTTTCATTTAACACTAATTATGATTACACATGAAAGTTACAAAAAATTTCTATCTTCTTTCTCAAATCATGACTAAGAATTAATCAGCAATGAATCCCTGGCACAAAAGAAGAGGTATTACAGAACCAAAGAAGGAAAAACCAGTAGAAGGCAATAAATTATTTCCACTATTGCATTGAAAGTCGGTATAAAGAAAGTGTTGGAAATATTACTGAAAACTGAAATAGTTAACAAATATTCAACCCCTTAAACGACCCCTAAGAAAAAACCCGTTACTTAACATATTATTAAATAACGGGTTAGTATTTTTATAAGAGGTACCGAGCGGATTCGAACCGCTGTACATGGTTTTGCAGACCACTGCCTAGCCACTCGGCCACGGTACCAAAATAAAATCAGGAGCGCAAAATTAACAAAATATCAGAATAATTTAATCTGATTTTCTTGATAGCCTCTTCATCCAGAACCAATGGAAAAGAAAAAGGAGGATTGTAATGATAACCAGAAGCCCATTTACAATTATCGAACGAAAAGCATCATGTTTGACCTTTGAAATAGCATCTTGTTTGGCAGCCTCATACATCGAATTAAGTGTTACATCATCAAGGGTGAGTCCGTGTTCAGGATCCAGCGACTTCATAATGTCAACTTTATAATTGTCAAAAGAAGCCAGGCTCGGAGAGTCCTTTCCATAAGTGCGGTAGGCATTTATCGGATCAGTAAGATCCATTAACGAATAAACCATTGAAGTGGCGCAAATCAAAAATGTAATTACCGCGACAATACATAACGCATAACCATAAATCATCTGAATTTTCTGGGTTTTGTCCTTTTCCATAGTTGTAAATTTTTGGTTTGAGATTATAATAACTAACGAAATTACAACATGACAAATAAGAAGTCAAGCTTTCATGGTGATTATTTGCCCGATTTAGCAAGGGTTTTTAAACATTCAAGGCATAAACAGGAATCAAACTCTTTGTTAATTTCATCAAGGACAAGGGGCGGAACATCAATCTCAAAACACCAGCATTTGCCCGATTTACCGCAATCGAATTTATTGCCACAACGTGGACAGATTTCTTTTTCAACCAGTTTCTTATTCATCAATAGTCGAGTTCAAGGCTAACAAAATCAATCTTGCCACCCAGGGGTGGGTTTAATTTTCTGATCTTTATTCGGGCGCTAATAATTACTGGAAACTCATCCCGGATACGGTTTAAAATTCTTCTTCCTACATGCTCAAGTAATTTCGAAGGCGTTTTCATCTCCACTTTTACCAGCGAATAGATTGTTTGATAATTTACTGTATTGTGTAAATCATCTGTCGATTCTGCTTTAGATGTATCCGTTTTCAAAAACAGGTCAATACTAAATTTGGTACCAATAATCGCCTCTTCTTTAAAACAACCATGGTAAGCGAAAAACTCCATTCCTTCAATAGAAATCACCGACATGACAATTACATTAAAGTTCTTTAAATATTAATTGTTTCTTTTCTTCCAAGGTTTATTAATCCTTTATCAATTCGGTTTAAGGTTTCGTCTTTTCCAATCATGGCAACAATGTCGAATAGGTGCGGACCTTTTAACGCCCCGACAATTAGTAATCTGAAAGCATTCATTACCAGCCCAGTACCTAACTCGTTTTCTTCAATCCATGTTTTTAAAATGGTTTCAATATTTGAAGATGTAAAGTCATTTATCCCTTCTAAAACTAATTTTAACTGATGCATTTCATCATAGGATGTGTCTTTCCACCTCTTTTTAACAGCCTTTGGGTCATACGATTCGGGTGCAACAAAAAAGAACGAAGAATGATCCCATATATCTTCGATGAAATTAGCCCTTTCTTTTACCATCCCAATAACCGTTGCAACAAATGTAGAATCGGTATTTGATACCTTTTTAGATTTAAGAATTGGAATAAACAGCATTGCTAAATAATCATCGGTTTTTGTGATCAGATATTGATGGTTAAACCATCTGGCTTTATCCGGATCGAACTTTGATCCTGATTTACCAACACGCTCCATTGAAAAAGCTTCAACTAATTCATCCATATTGAAAAGCTCTTTTTCGTCTCCCGGATTCCAACCCAAAAGAGCCAGCATATTGATAAAAGCGTCAGGAAAGTAACCGTCTTCCCTGTAACCACTTGAAATTTCGCCCGATTTAGGATCTTTCCACTGCAAGGGGAAAACCGGAAATCCAAGCCGGTCACCATCTCGCTTACTTAATTTACCATTTCCTTCGGGTTTAAGCAACAAAGGTAAATGTGCAAATTCTGGTGCTTTCCAGTCAAAAGCATCATAAAGTAATTTATGCAACGGAAGCGATGGCAACCACTCCTCACCCCTGATCACATGGCTTACTTCCATTAAGTGATCGTCAACAATATTGGCCAAATGATAAGTTGGCATGCCATCCGATTTAAACAATATCTTGTCATCAAGAACACCAGTATTCACTTTGATTTCACCGCGTATCAGGTCATTTAATATTATGTCTGAATTTGCAGGCATTTTAAAACGAATGACAAATGGTGTGTCTTTGTTTAATAATGACTGAAGTTCTTCCTGACTCAGCGTAAGTGAGTTTCTTAACTTCTTGCGTTCGATAGCATTGTAAATAAAAGTTTTTTTCTCTGACTCATAACTTTTTCTTATTTCATCCAGTTCTTTGCCTGTATCAAAAGCATAGTAGGCATGGCCTGAATTTATAAGGTCAAAAGCATATTTTTGATAAATGCCTTTTCTTTCTGATTGGCGATAAGGGCCAAATGGCCCTCCTTCAACAACACCCTCATCAAATTTAATTCCACACCAATTAAAAGCGTCAATGATGTATTGTTCTGCCCCTTCCACAAAACGGTTTTGGTCAGTGTCCTCGATACGAAGAATTATTTCCCCGCCTTGTTTTTTTGCAAATAAGTAATTGTACAAAGCAGTTCTAACACCGCCAATATGCAGGGGGCCGGTTGGACTGGGGGCAAACCTTACCCTTATTTTGTTGTGATCCATAATAAATTTGATTTTGGAGCGGCAAAGATACTAATCTCGAATCGAATTTAACTGTTTACGCTTTCGAAGTGCCCACCAAAGAAAACCAAAAGGGGCAAGAATCATTGTCGGAATGGTGGAGTTGAGCGGCTCCGGGGTCCCCTTTGCCGAATGAACAATAAAAGTAAAACTTACAGCCAGAATAGTTGGAATTAAGACTGCAAGGAAAATCGAAAGTATTAAATTTTTGAAACGAATTGATAAATTTTCTGCAATCCGCATCATAGTCCCACCGGCAATAAAAGTGTACAAACCCTGTTTAAGAGCAGCTATCAGAGCATTAGCAAAACCATGGTCGTAATTGATAAAGAATACGACAAAAGCAAGAAACAGGCCTCCCCCAAAACCCATTTTAGGATCGAAGTATTTATTATTGCCCAGCAAGTTAGTTTTGTTTTTTATAACCATGATTTGTTACTCAGCCAACAAATTTACTGAAAAACAAAAGGGACTGTTTAGAAAGCCCCTTATGAAAAAGATTATCACTTGGTTATTTAACAAACTTTCTTGTAAAGCTGTACTGCCCTTCTGTAATGTGTATAAAATATATTCCAAGAGAAAGATTTGATGTGTTGTAGTGAATATATTTTTGGTTTGAATTCTGCAGAGAAAGTGTTTTACCTGACAGGTCGGTAATCCTGATTTCTTTTTGCTTATTTGATTGGTTTAAAAAGTAGATATTCAAATAATTGTTTACCGGATTTGGACCGATACTAAAATAAACCGGAGATTCAGTTTCAGCAACAGACGGATAAATACTGCCAACTTTTTCCATGGTCCAGTCTTCCGGATCAACAATAATGTCTGTTACTTCTTTGCTTGTGTAAACCGAAAAACTGTTAATGTTATCAGTTTGGATAAACTGAACAATTGTGTCGGTACCATCGTTGAAAACCAATTTATAATCCATAAGCATCTCGAAAAAAAGAGTTGCCGTTGTTGAAGGTGTTTGCGTAACAGTCATATAAAAAGCTCCCTCTGATGTAGAATATTCGATATCATAAATGGGATATCCTTGTCCGTAATACCATTGATCGAAAAATTGTTCAAAGTCCATTCCGGTTACATCTTCAGCTACATTTTTGAAGTCATCACCGGTTGCTGTGCTGTCAGTAAATTCTATCTGAAATGTTTTCAAAACATTAAAAAACATGTCATCGTCCTGTATTTCATGCCTTAATGTATGAACAATTGCAGCGCCTTTATCGTATGATAACCTTCCGTTGAATATTCGCCATTGGTCACCCATGTCTTCGCTGATTTGGTCCTCGGGGATATAAGTGCTACCACCCGGTTGGGATATTGCTCTATTTTGAGCATTGGATATAAAAACCCTGCCGCTTTCCCATCCATGAATATATTCCTCAGCAAGGTAATTTGAATAAGTTGCAAAGCCTTCATTAATCCAGACGTCACTCCATGTAGCACAGGTTACATTGTCGCCAAACCACATATGACCTAATTCATGTGCTACCAATCCAAAACCGAAACCCCCTAATGTAGTCATGGTTTGGTGCTCCATTCCACCACCCAGCTGGGTCAGACAGTGTCCGTATTTTTCTTCATGGAATGGATAAAGAATAAAAAGGTCAGAAAACAATTCAACCATTTCGTTGGTAGCATCCATGCCAGCTTTGTTGTTTTCCAAACAATTAGGTGCATCATAAATAAAATTTTGTATAAGAATAGAATCACCATTCATCGCATCAGGATGTGCATAGGTATTGTATTCCTGATATTCCGAAACAGCAAATGAGATGAGATAATATGCAATCGGATATTTAGACTTCCATTCGTAGCGGGTCATGCCATTACCAAGATTGACCACGTTTGTCAAAATGCCCTGCGAACCAGCCATATTGGTAGAGTCAGTCGTTAGAAAAACCCAGACCGAATCTGCTTTATCTTCAAGAACCTGTTTTACCGGAAACCACTTTTTTGCACCAAAAGGTTCGGATAATGACCATGTAACATGCTTTTGATATTTTTCACTATAAGCATGACTAAGCGTTGAAAGACCACTACCTGAACCAGGATCACCATGGTAAAAAATCTGGACTGTAAAGGCTGTGTTTAAGCTGATTGATGTAACAGGGACCATAACATTATCTCCTTCAATGATCGTATCATTCGTGTAATTTACCCCGTCGATCAGGATCGTATCAATAATTAAATCAGGAATTAGTTCGAACGCAAAAGTGTCTAATTCAACAACTGATTTAGCGTTAATTGTAACATTTCCTGAAATATAAGTTGAGGTATTTGAGACCTCTATATCCAGATGATAAAACTTTACATCGTAATGATAAAGCAAATCGCTTTGTAAGATATACAAATGTTCAGGAGACAAAACTCCACGATCCTGCGGAATATGAGAACATTTTTGCTCAATATTGTAATTGGTATTCCATTGTCCAAAAGTGCTGGCTATCGTTGATAATAGAATAACGGAAAGAAAAACTCGTTTCATAATTTACAATTTATGCAGTAATTGATGTTTATATTTGCCAAAAGTATAAAAACGTTTTTTGTCCGACATTGAAATAATTTGATTAGTCGTTTGTGAACCAGGAATATTACATACTCATCAAAAAGCTAAAAGGCTTTGTAAGCAAATACTACACGAATTTGATTATCAAGGGCCTGATTTTGAGTGTTGCGATTATTCTGACGATGTTTCTATTGGCCAACACATTCGAATATTTCGCTTGGAATAATATTCTTATCCGAACTATTCTATTTTATGTAATCAGTTCACTTACCTTGTTGATAGTAATCCTTTATGTTGCGATTCCTTTATTCAAACTGGGAAAAATCGGAAAGACGTTGAATTTTCAGGAAGCCGCTAAAATTATTGGCGATCATTTTCCGAAGATTAGCGATAAGCTACTGAATACTATTCAGTTAAAATCAATTTACGAGGCTTCTGAGAGCAGTAAATCTGTTGAATTACTTTCCGCAAGTATTGATCAGCGGGCATCTGAACTAAGCCCGTTGCCATTTAAAAATGCCATAAATTTTAAACAAAACCTAAAGTATCTGAAGTTTATTGTCGCCCCGGTTCTTGTTATAGTTTTTATTTTAATTCTATTTCCCGCATTCATTGTCGAACCATCAAACCGCATTGTAAACTACAATGAGCACTACACAAAACCATTACCATATACTTTACACATTGAAAATGAAAAATTAGAAGCGCTGCAAAAGGATGATTTTAACTTGATTGTAAGATCTGATGGGGCGGCTATTCCGGCAGAGATCTATATTCATGATGGGAATTACAGATATGCAATGGCAGGCCATGCAAAAGGAAAATTTAGTTATACATTTAAAAGCCTGAGTAACGATATTTATTTTACGATTAACACTGATGATTATACAAGTGAAAGTTTCCACCTGACTGTCCTTCCAAAACCTACAATATACAGCTTTGATGTATTATTAAACTATCCTCATTACCTGAACCGAAAAAAAGATATAATTGAAAATTCAGGAGACTTAATAGTTCCTGAAGGCACTGACATTAAGTGGTTGATTTATACAAAGGACACAAGACAGATCATATTTAAACGGGAAGATGAGAAAATTCCTCTTGATGTTAGCGATAACAATATTTTTCAACATAGGATTAAAGCAGAATCAAACTTTTGGTATTCATTATTTGCTAAGAATGAACATGTAAAAATTCAAGATTCATTAAGTTTTTCTGTTCAGGTAATAAAAGACGAGTATCCTTCTATTGAGGTAAGTCCTCTTCAGGACGAAACCCAATATGGTATTATTTTTTTTAACGGTTCAATAAGTGATGATCATGGCTTTCACTCGCTAAAATTTTATTATCGAAAAGACAGTGTTATTGAAGTGGCATGGACGAGTATCGACCTGAGTATTGATAAAAGACTATCAAAACAGGCTTTTAGTTACGCTTTTCAATCCTCTGATTTAAATTTAATGCCGGGTGAAGGCATAACCTATTATTTTGAAGTTCGTGATAATGATGAAATTAACGGTTTTAAAAGGGTAAAAACGAGTACGTACCAATTTCATTTAGATGGCATTGATGAAATTGAAGATAAATATGAAAATATTTCAGATAAAATCAAAGAAAAGATAGAAAATGCCCTTAAAGAATTAGAAAAACTAAACAGGGAACTTGAGGAGAAACGTGAAGATTTGTTTGAAAAAAAGGAAATAAGCTGGACAGATAAAAAGCAATTGTCTGAACTACTGGAGAAGCAGGAAATAATTCAAAGCCAAATAAACGAGCTCAAGAAACTTAATGAAGAGTTAAGTAATTACGAAGATTTACTAAATAAAGAAAACAGTGAATTACTTGAAGATAAAATCGATGAACTAAATAAAATGTTCGATCAATTGTTAACAGAGGATTTGGAAAAAATGAAGGAGGATCTGGAAAAGATTGATAAAGAAAAAATAAGCGAACTCCTCCGAGCTCTTGAAAAGAGAAACGATGAATTAAAAACTGACCTTGAAAAAAACCTTGAAATTTATAAACAGCTCGAACTGGAAAAGAAAATACAAGAGTCAATAGATAAGCTTGATAAACTTGCTGAAGACCAAAATGAGTTGGCTGACAAAACTCTGGATAGTGAATTAGAGGAAGAACAAGCACTCAGCAAACAAGAAGAAATCAAAAAAAGATTTTCCGATATTGAAAAAGAACTTGAAGCAGCTGAAGAGTTAAATAGTACAATGGAGCAACCTTTTGATCTGAATACAGGTCATGAAATTAGAGATACTATTAATAACGAATTGAATCAAGCAAATTCAAAACTGAGTAAAGGCAAGCAGAAAAAGGCATCTCAAAATCAAAAACAGGCAGGAGAGAAAATGGAAAAGATGGCCAATGACCTGGGAATGATGATGCAATCGGCAATGATGTCAAGGATGGGCGAAGATGCTGAAAAAATAAAGAAGATTTTAGACAATTTGCTTGATTTAAGTTTTAATCAGGAAAGTTTGATGGAGATCATTAACGAAACAACCTTAAACGATCCAAAATATGTTGAGAATTTAGCTGAATTACAAATAATTAAGGATGGTTATCTGATTTTACACGATTCGTTGATCGCAATCAGTAAACGACAGATGGCTGTACAACAATTTATTGTCAGAGAATCAGACAAAATTAATTTGCATATTAACAGGGCTTTGCTATATTTGCAAGATAGAAGACGAGGTCAAGCCCTTAACGATCAGCAATATTCGATGACTTCGATGAACAATTTAGCGCTGATGTTATCAGAATCACTTGACCAAATGCAGGCCGGAATGAAAATGTCAGGTAAAAACCCTGGTCAGTCATGTCCAAACCCGGGAGAGGGTAGCCCTGGATCATTAGATGAAATACTAAAGATGCAACAGGGAATGAATCAGGGGATGGAAAAGGGTGAAGGAAAAAACGGCCTGGAAGGTGAGAAAGGACTTAATCAACAAACTGAAGCGCTGGCCAGAATGGCTGCTTTACAGAACGAAATAAGAAAGAAGTTGGGTGAGTACCTTAAAGAGCTCGAAGGAAGTGAAGGGAGTAGCGGAGATTTGAGCAAACTGCTTGACGAAATGAGAAAAACAGAGGAAGACATCGTCAACAGAAAAATTACGAAGGAAACGCTGGAAAGGCAAAAACATATAGAAGTAAGGCTGTTAAAATCTGAAAAGGCGAAACTGGAACGGGAAAAAAAAGAAAAGCGAGAATCAATTGAAGGAATTAACAGAAAACGAACTGGCTCAGAAACAGATTTAAAATTACAAAACAAAAAAACAAACAAAGAGGACTTTTTACAAACCATTCCAATTGAATTAACGCCTTATTATAATGACTTGCTAAAAAAGTATTTGTACAAACTAGAAACTGATAATGGTAGCTAAAGAACAAGCGTTAGAATTACAAATCGAGGATCAATCGCTAACACAAATCGAACATTTTGTTGATCATCTCTGCGACAAATTAATGATCAATGATGCATATTTTGGGAATATATTGATGTCCCTGAATGAATTTTTTAGCCTGTTGATTGACTTGCAGACGCAGAAGAACGTAAAGATTTCATATATAACAGATTACCAACGACTTACGGTAAAATTCCAACCTATTGATAAAGAGATAGTTGAGGCTCTTGAAAGCGAGGTAGATCTAACGAATGTCATTGATTCTGAGGTAAATAAAAGGATATTTATTCTTAATAAACTGGCAGACAGCATTATAATTAGTGACGACAGCTCTGTTTCACTGGTGTTCGATATAAGCGCATTACATAGCATTGTGTATGATGATAGAAAGAAAAAACTACAGGCGTTTTATCGAAAGAAAGAAAAGAAAACAATAGCTGATAGTAATGATTAGCTTTAAAAGTATAAAAGCCGGCTTTGAATTAAAAGATCCGGCTTTTTTTAGGAGCTGGCTAAAGGTGGTCATAAAAATAGAAGCAAAAAGAAAATTAGGCGAAATACAATATATTTTTTGTGATGATAAGTATTTGTTATTAATTAATAAGAAGTTTTTAAAACATGATACATTAACAGATATTATTACATTTTCGTCCTCAGCAAATTCAAAAAGCATTATATCCGGCGAAATTTATATTAGTATTGAGCGGATAGAAGAAAACATGAAATTATACAGAAGTAACTTTCAAACAGAATTCTCACGAGTGCTTGTCCATGGTTTGCTGCATTTATTAGGTTATAATGATAGCACACCAGATGAAAAAACAATAATGCAAAAAAAAGAGGATTATTACCTAAATTTGCAGCCCTAAAAAATATCTTGATTGTTTCACGTGAAACAAACACCAATGTTTGAAAAATACGACATCATCATTGTCGGTGCCGGTCATAGTGGCTCTGAGGCTGCTGCCGCCGCCGCTAATTTAGGCTCCAGGGTTCTGTTGGTCACCATGAACATGAATACTATTGCCCAAATGTCATGTAATCCAGCCATGGGTGGAATTGCTAAAGGACAAATCGTTCGGGAAATAGATGCATTGGGAGGCTATTCAGGATTGGTTACCGATAAAACAATGATACAGTTCCGGATGCTGAATAAATCAAAAGGCCCGGCAATGTGGAGCCCAAGAGCTCAAAGCGACAGGATGCTTTTTTCGACAGAGTGGAGAGATATGCTTGAGCGCACCTCCAACCTTGATTTTTGGCAGGATATGGTAGTCGGCCTAATTGTAAAAGACCGGAGGGTTTTGGGTGTCCGTACGGAAATGGGGCATGAAATATTCACTAAAGCAGTTATTTTAACAAACGGCACTTTTCTTAATGGTAAAATTCATGTTGGAAAGAAAAATTTTGGAGGAGGGCGTATTGGAGATCCGGCCAGCTATGGATTAACTGAGGAAATAAAGAGTCTGGGATTTGAAACGGCTCGTTTAAAAACAGGAACACCGGTCAGGGTGGACGGTAGAACGATAGATTTTTCAAAAATGGAAGAGCAGGTAGGTGATGATAAACCTGGTAATTTTTCCTTCCTGAAGAAAACCAAACTAACTAAACAAAGGAGCTGCTGGATTACTTATACCTCCCCAAAGGTGCATGACGTTTTAAAACTTGGGTTTAATGACTCACCTATGTTTTCTGGCACAATTGAAGGAACAGGCCCGCGATATTGCCCTTCTATCGAAGATAAAATAGAACGTTTTTCTGATAAGAGTGGCCACCAATTATTTGTTGAACCCGAAGGCTGGAATACTGTTGAGTATTATGTGAACGGATTCTCTTCTTCTCTTCCTGATCATATACAGTTAAAAGCGCTGCGCAAAATTGCCGGTTTCGAAAAGGCAAAAATATTCCGGCCTGGTTATGCCATTGAATATGATTACTTCTCTCCTACCCAGCTGAAGCACACTTTAGAGACAAAAACAATTGAAGGATTATATTTTGCCGGCCAAATAAATGGAACAACAGGATATGAAGAGGCTGCAGCCCAGGGATTAATGGCAGGAGTGAACGCACATCTCAAAATTAATGAAAGAGAAGAGTTTATATTAAAACGTCGAGAGGCGTATATTGGTGTTTTAATTGATGACCTGGTTACAAAGGGGGTAGATGAACCATATAGAATGTTTACTTCCCGGGCAGAATACCGCATTTTACTCAGGCAAGACAATGCTGATGCACGATTGACACCAAGGTCATTCGAATTAGGGCTGGCATCTGCCGAGCGATATGCAATGGTTCGCAATAAGACTGCTAATGTTTCCAGGCTTATAAAATATTTAATATCGGAAAGCATTGCCCCCGATGATATCAACTCTTTTTTGATTGCGAATGGAACCTCTCCCCTCAAACAAAAAGTCAAAATGGCTACGTTACTGTTAAGACCACAAATTGGCCTCAATATGATGATTAAAGCAAATACAGCACTACAGAATTTTGTTTCTATTAATGAGTTTGAGGAAGATGTATTGGAAGAAGCCGAAATAAGCATTAAATATGATGGTTATATCACGAAAGAAAAGGAAATGGCAAATAAACTCGCCAGGCTTGAAGACATCCCGTTAAAGGAAGATTTTGATTATCAAAAATTAAAATCACTTTCATTTGAAGCGCGTGAAAAGTTAGAAAAAATACGACCGCGAACAATAGGACAGGCTTCAAGGATCAGTGGAGTTTCGCCATCTGACATTAACGTATTGGCAGTGTATATTGGAAAATAGCAAAAACCGTTTCACGTGGAACAAAGCAACAAGAAAGTACAATTAAAGGAATGTCCGATATGTAGAAATCAGGATCTTTCACTTGTTATAAATACCGCAGATCATTTTCTTACAAACGAAAAGTTTGACCTTGTAAAATGCAATCAATGCAGCCTTGTCTTTACAAACCCAATACCAACCAGAGATCACCTCGGTTCTTATTATGAATCAAATGAATATTTATCGCACAAACCTGAGCAGAAAAGCCTCCGGAATTTTGTTTATCGATTGGTAAGAAAAATTAACATAAACCGAAAATATCGCTTGGTTTCAGGTTATCAAGCATCAGGAAGTCTGCTGGAGATTGGAATAGGAACCGGAGAATTGCTAAATCATTTTAATCAAAATGGATGGGAAACCACAGGAATTGAGCCAAATGAATCAGCAAGAAAATATGCAATAAACAATTATAAGTTGGATGTTTTTGAAGAAAGCAAACTAACTGATCTACCTGAAAACAGCTTTGATGTTATCATGTTGTGGCATGTAATGGAGCATGTATATGATCTTCATGAAAGGATGCAACAAATAAAAAAATTACTCAAAAAAAACGGATTTGTTTTTATTGCAGTACCAAATCTGGACGCACCAGATTTTAAAAGGTACAAAGAATATTGGGCTGGTTTGGATGTTCCAAGGCATTTATATCATTTTACCGAAAGCTCAATAAGTAAGTTGGTAAATCGTTATTCATTAAATATTATTGCTAAATATCCAATGAAGTTTGATGCCTATTATGTTTCCTTGCTAAGCGAAAAGTATTTAGGTAACCACTTACCTTATTTTTCCGCATTAATAAATGGTTTTAAATCAAACAAAGAAGCAAAAACGAAGAATAATTATTCTAGTATGATATTTGTTATATCTGAATAATAGTTACTTTTAGTTAAGAAATATTACTCAACTAGTTTCATAAAATGTCATTAGGACGTAAACCCTCAATACTAAATTTACCCCGTACTTATTTTGTAATAGCAATCATTTTTGTTTTACTATTTACAATTGTCTATTATTATTCTAATACACTGACCAGGAACGAAAGAATAGTTGGAAACCTGGAAAAATCACTAGCGGGCGAGCTGAAAATGTTTGATATTAAGGGAAATGATATAGTTTCAATATTAGAAAGTACAGATACTAATTATTGGCCAAAACTTGAAAGAGTGGTTGATAAAAATGGATTGTTTATTCAGGTTTACCTGAATGATTCTCTTATATTTTGGAACAGCAATCAAATTTTAACAAACCTTTCCAATATTGAATTGGCCAACTACAACCTTATTGAAGATCATAAAGGCTGGTACACCGTATATTACAAAGAGAGCAACAAGTTTAAAATAATCATTTATGAAAGAATAAAATCCAATTGCCCTGCTAATAATAAATTTCTAAACAACTTCATAACAGCGGGCAATGTAAACTGTGATAGCATCATGTTCACAAAAGATCAATCAAAAAGTGAATATCTTGTTAGCGCTATAGATGGAAGTTTCTTGATAGGAGTTTATTTCATTGGTAAAAGCTCTGTCAGTGATCAAATGATTCTGTACTTGTTTGGATTGTTTTTAGCTGCATATATTTTTATCATTGTATGGATTGCAAGCCTTTATAATATTTTTAAGAATTATTTGAAGAATGAATTTCTCGTTTTCATATTCTTCTTCATTGACTTAATACTCATTCGTAGTATTGAATATTTTATTGAATTTCCTGCAATTCTCAAGGATTCATATCTGTTTACCGATCAGTTCGAAATATTGTTTTCATTTAATTCAGTGGGAGATCTTTTGATTAATTCAATATTTATCCTTCTCGTCTCTATCCAATTTTATAGGGTATTTGATTTTCGGTTTGTGCAAAAAGTTAAAAATAAACCGTTTATATATACACTATTAATAAATAGCTTTCAAATTATTATTACAATTGGCCTTTTGTATGTTGTTTGTCTGGTAATTGAAAAGCAACCCTACAATTCCTTTTATGGTTTTGATCTTAATGGGGTAGGAGTTTTTATAAGTTTGTTATCATTACTCATTCTTGTCTCCTCATTGTTCCTTATTAATCATTCTTTTGTAAGATATCTAATAGCCTTTAGGCAACCGCTTTATAAACAGTTAATTGGGATATTATTAATTGCCTTTTTTGCTCATTATCTTTTTGCTATAAGTCTGGAAATAGTAGTTATTTCAATAATTTTTCTTTTTCTGGTACTCATGGTTTATTATTATTTATCAGATAATGAAAAACACAGTTTTTACAAATACCTTCTCCTGATAATTATATATGCTTCAAGCACAACATATGTAATAAATATCGCCAGAGAAACAATTAAAAATAACCATCAATATTTCACACTTGATGCTCTTTCGGATTCTCACGATCCATTGCTGGAAAATACATTTGCTGATTTTGGAGGTTTGATTAAAAAGGACACTCTTGTTATTGAGCTATTAACGAACAGTACTACCAATAACAAGGCCGGTATCGAGAACTATTTACAGACAGAATATTTCTCTTCGATATCTGATAAATACAATATTCAGATAACAATTTGTAAGGCTGATGAAATGCTGGAAATAAAACCCGAAGGAATTATTATTAATTGTTCAAGTTACTTTGAAGGATTAATCCGTGATTATGAAAGCGACAGGATTAATAGTGATCTATATTTAATATACGGAGAACCGGGAAGTACATATTATGTGGGTCGAAACACGTTGAGTGTTGATGGTGAAACGATAACATTATTTATTGAGTTTTTCTTTACGTATATACCAGAAGGATTGGGCTACCCTGAGTTGTTGGTAAATAATGCAGCTTTAGATATTGATTTGACGGGGTATTCATTTGCTCGCTATGAAAATAATCAACTTGTAAATAAGTTCGGAGATTATCCATACTTAACAAGTTTTATTAATATGGAAAAGTTCGCAGATAATGAGCTGTTTAGTTTGCATAAATTCAGGCATATTAAACATAAATTATCCGATGATAACTATCTGATAATTAGCAGGACAAATGAAAATATTTCGGTACAACTTGTAACTTTTTCAGTACTTTTTGTTATTTATATTTCAATAGTATTTGTGGTGGTTTTGGTGTTGTTCGGAAGACAGACAATCAACTTAATCCGATTGAGTTTTCAGGCAAGGCTGCAAATGATATTCCTGTCCACTATATCGTTAATAATCATTGTGCTAACAGCGATAACTTTGTTTTACGCCGATATTGATAACAAAAACCGGCTTGTAAATCAATTATCGGAAAAAACAAATTCAGTAATTATTGAGTTACAGCATAAGCTTAGCGAAGAGATAGATTTTTATCAAATTGACCCAACTGAACTGGAGTATTTACTTCAAAAGTTTTCACTAGTGTTTTTTTCGGATATCAATCTTTACAGTCCGTCAGGAGAGCTAATTTCCACTTCACGGCCCGAAATATTTAAACGGGGATTATTATCAGAAATGGTAAATCCAATGGCATACGAAGAATTGTTTATCAAAAATGAATTGTTTTTTATTACGCAAGAAAAAATTGGTAAAACATCATATTATTCAGCATATGCTCCAATAATGTTAAGTGGTAGTCAGCCTGCCGGAATGATAAACTTACCCTACTTTGCAAAGCAATCAGAAGTAAGCCGATCGTATTATTTAATGATATTTACATTTATCAATTTATTTGTTATTCTGGGGATTATCGGGTCAATTATAGCAATTTTCTTATCGAGATTTATTACCAGGCCGCTGGCTGTTTTGCAGCAAAACCTTTCTGCAATTCAAATTGATAAGCGAAATGAAATGATTGTGTGGAAAAGCAATGATGAAATTGGCCAGCTCATTGCTGCCTATAATGATATGATTGAAAAACTTGAGCAAAGTACAGAATTACTGAAACAATCAGAACGGGAAAGCGCATGGCGTGAAGTTGCACAGCAAATAGCCCATGAAATAAAAAACCCGCTAACACCTATGAAGCTTAATATTCAGTATCTGGAAAAGGCTTATCTGGAAAAGGATCCTGCATTGGACGAGAAGGTTAAAAATATCAGTAAACTTTTAATAAACCAGATAGAAACACTTAATAAGGTGGCAGAAATGTTTTCTGACTTTGCCAAAACAAAGGGTAGAAAATTTGAAAAAGTTGACTTGATCAAGGTAGTCAGTGAAGCCAGTCAATTATATAAAAGCCACTCTAATGTCAAATTTGAAGTTAGAAAAGAAAAAGAAAATCAGTATTTTACAAAAGCATTTGAAAAAGATTTGTTGCGTGTGTTTAACAATCTTGTAAAAAATGCAATTCATTCTATTGAGGACCGGCAAGATGGCAGGATAGCGATTAGTATTACAACTATAGAAAATTACCACCAGATAGATTTTTCTGATAATGGAAAAGGGATCCCCGATCAGGCCAAAGCCAATATTTTCCAGCCTTATTTCACCACAAAATCAAAAGGTACAGGATTAGGCCTTGCCATTGTAAAAAATATTATGAATGAAATAGGAGGAGAGATCACTTTCGAATCATCATCAGGAATTGGTACAAGCTTTAAATTAAAATTTCCTGTTTTTACAGAGTAAATCTCTATTTTTGGCTAAATCATTCAATGACATCAAATCCCATAAAAAGGCTGGCAGGAGAAACTGCAATCTATGGTTTAGGCACTATTGTACCTCGCCTGCTCAATTATTTTTTAGTTCCGCTTTACACCTGGATATTCAGCCAGCAGGAATACGGCCGCATTACCGAGTTGTATGCGTGGGTTGCCATTGTTATGGTGGTACTGACCTATGGAATGGAAACCTCTTTTTTTCGTTATGCCGAATTGGAGAAGGATGTAAAAAAAGTTTTTAATACCGCAACAAGCTCCATCCTTTTTACTTCAATTGTTTTTATAATATTCGTTATTACCCTTTTAAATCCTATTTCTGAGGCCATACAATATGCAGACTATAAGGAATATATTTTGCTTCTTGCCATTATTGTAGCAATTGATGCTTTTACAGCCATTCCTTTTGCTTATTTAAGATACCAGAACAAAGCCAAAAGATTTTCGTTAATAAAAATAATTAGTGTAGCAATTAATATAGCTTTAAACCTGGTATTTATATTGTTGATCCCGAATGTTTTCAAGACCAATTACACTGATTTTTCCATTTACGGTCATTCGAGCCTGATTGTCTTTGTTTTTATTGCTAATCTTTTTAGCTCTGCTGTTTCGCTTGTATTGTTAATACCAGAATTAAAAAGCTTTAGAATTACGATAGATAAAGCGTTACTCAGGAAAATGCTTGAATATGGCCTCCCAATTCTTATAATTGGAATAGCAGGTATGATCAATGAGGTGTCGGATAAGATATTGTTAAGGTATTTTTTACCTGAGCATTACGATGCTGAGGCGCAAATTGGGATTTATGGCGCAAATTATAAGCTTGCCATTTTAATGATGCTATTTATCCAAATGTTCAGGTATGCGGCAGAACCGTTCTTTTTCAGGGAGTCGGGCAAGAAAGATTCAAAAGCTATATACAGTAATGTAATGACGTATTTTGTCATATTCACATTACTTATTTTCCTTGGTGTTACACTTTATATTGATGTATTGAAATATTTTATCGGGCCGGCGTTTTGGGTTGGATTGCAAATTGTACCGATTGTTTTGGCGGCCAAAATGTTTCTCGGCGTTTTTTATAACCTTTCGGTGTGGTATAAATTAACTAACAAAACTTTATATGGCGCTGTTATCAGTCTTGTTGGGGCTGCTATTACCATTGTTTTAAACATCATTTTAATCCCCAAAATCGGGTATGTAGGATCTGCCTGGGCTAATTTTGCCTGCTATTTTTCAATGATGATGATCTCCTTTATTTGGGGAAGGCGTATTTTTAAAGTGCATTATAATTTGAAAAAGATTATGTTGTATTCCTTTTTTACGATTGTCCTTTTTGCAATATCCATTGCATTGAAAGAGAAATTGGGCTCAATTCATCTTTTGCTGAATACTTTTTTGCTATTATCATTTTTAGTTGTTGTGTTTATTGTAGAAAGGCATTCACTGAAAAAACTAACACCCTGAGAAATAATTTCTGATCTTAAGATATAAACACGTTGCAATACGTTGTTTTGTTGGAAAACGACTGAATAGGCTGGCTGTTAAAAATGATTATTTTTGCCAATTCTAAAATTTACGTTGATATAAAGAGTTATTCATGGAAATCAGGATAGTAAACAAGTCGAAACACGATTTACCAAAATATGAAACAGAGGCTTCGGCGGGTATGGATTTGCGGGCTAATCTGGATCAGCCTATACTGTTAAAACCACTTGAAAGAACTTTGATCCCAACCGGACTATTTATTGAATTGCCTTTAGGATTTGAAGCCCAGGTGAGGCCCAGAAGCGGCATGGCAATTAAACATGGAATTACAGTTCTGAACACACCGGGGACTATTGATGCGGATTATCGTGGCGAAATAAAAGTAGTCATCGTAAACCTTTCAAATAAGAACTATGAGATTAATGACAGTGAGCGAGTAGCACAAATGATTATAGCTGCACATGCCAAAGCAAACTGGTTGCAGGTGAAAGAACTGAATAAAACTGAAAGAGGCGCTGGTGGATTTGGACATACTGGCCATCAGTAAAATAAACCGAATAATTTACATGAAATATATTATAAAAGCGCTGTATATATTGTTTCTATCGGTGTTTTTGTTGTCCTGTGCGGGAACAAAAAAGACTTCTATTGATAGTAACGGAGCAACTGAACTTACTGAAAAACAGCGATATCAGGAATCTGACATATTCGTAAAAGCAATTTCCGAACGGGAACTGGGAAACCTTAAGAATGCCCTGGAATTGTTTGATCAAGCAATCGTAATTAATCCGGAAGATCCTGCAGCACATTACGAAAAAGCCCGACTACTACAGGCATTGGGTAGAAATGACGAAGCCCTGGTAGCAGCAAAGTCAGCAACACGGCTTGATACCGAAAACAAATGGTATAAAGTTCTTTATGCCAGCGTTTTAAAAGCAACAGGCAAATATACCGATTATGTATATGTTTATGAACAGTTAGTGAATGATTACCCAACAGACCTTACTTTTCTTAACGAACTTGCATTCTCCTATTATTTTACCGGTGAATATGAAGAGGCCGTTGAAGTATATGATAAAATTGAAAAGCAGGTTGGAATTAATGAGTCGTTAACTACACAGAAAGTACAGCTTTACACGAATATTGGGAAGAAAGATGAAGCTGTAGCTGAATATGAACGGCTCATCAACATATTTCCTGACGAGTCAAGGTATTATGCCTTGCTGGCAGAATATTGTGCTAAGAATCAAATGAGCGAGAAGGCCATATGGGCGTACGAAAAAATTGTTGAGATTAATCCTGATGATCCGTATGTGCACATATCGTTGGCCGATTATTACAAAAAAGCAGGTAACAACGAGCGTTCATTTGAAGAATTAAAAATAGGATTAGCCAATCCCGAACTGGATCTTAAAACAAAAGTTAATCTTTTAATCACCTTTTATTCAGGTCAATTAACTGACGAACAACGCAAGGAGGCGCTTGAACTTTCTGAGATTCTTCGTCAAACACATCCAAACGAAGCACTATCAGAAGCTTTTTATGCTTCTATGCTTTATGAAAATAAAGAGTATGAAAAGTCACGTGTCCTTATTCAGAAAATTTTAAAGGAGGACGTAGCCAATTACGGATTGTGGGAGCAACTCCTATTTTGTGACTTGTATCTTGAGGACTTTAAAGCCTTGTCTAAAGACTCGGAAGATGCGGTTGATCTGTTTCCATCCTATCCATTGCCTTATTTTTTTGCTGGAATAGCGAATTTCCGGTTGAAAGATTTTGTCAAATCAAAAGCATTCCTTGAATCGGGTAAAGAGTTTGTTGTAAATAATAATGCCTTGCTCGAACAGTTTTATTCTACCCTGGGCGACACCTATAACGAACTTGAGAATTATGATGCTTCCTATGATGCTTACGATAAGGCCCTGGTTTTAAACCCTGAAAATTCAGTTGTGCTGAATAATTATGCTTATTATTTATCGTTACGATCGGTAAACCTGGATAAAGCGGCTAAAATGGCAAAGAGTTCAGTTGAAATTGACCCTTACAACCATAACAACCTCGACACCTATGCCTGGGTACTTTACAAGCAGGGAAAATACGAAGAAGCACTTGAATGGATTAATAAAGCCTATAATAATGGCGGGGATACAAGCGGTATCGTTCTGGAACATTTTGGTGATATCTATTACAAAATGGATAAAAAAGATGAAGCAATAAATTATTGGAAACAAGCCAAAGAAAAGAAAGACCACTCTGATTTCCTTGATAAAAAAATAAAAGACGGAGTTTTATATGAATAAGTCGTTTCGTGCATTATTAGTCTTATTACCAGCTATTTTGCTTGTAGTTTCTTCTTGTAAATCTACCCGATCAACCTTGAAAAAACCGTTGAAGGAATACGGTTTCAATTACCTGTACGCTAAAATGCTCGATAACCATGTATCCTTTGATTACCTGAATGGTAAATTCGACATTGAGTATTTCGAAAACCGGAAAAAAACTGTGCTTAGAGGGCAATTTCGAATTAAGTATGATAGCCTTACCTGGTTATCCTTCTCCCCCGCGCTTGGAATCGAAGCAGCGCGCATCTCCTTATCTGATGATTCGGTTAAGTTTATAAACAGGCTCAATAAAACATATTTTTTGGGTGAATATAAAGTGCTTGATAGTTTGCTGAATACAACAATTGATTATGCAATCCTTCAGGCTATGATCATCGGTAATGATATCACACAGTATGATGTTAACAAATACAGGGCTTCAATTGATGGTGGTTTGTACCGTATTACAATACAGGAAAGACACAAAATTAAAAGGTCATTGAAATTTGGGGATATTGATTCAAAAGTTTTAGTTCAGAATATCTGGATCGATCCCGATAATTTCAGAATCAGGAAAATTGACATTAAAGAATTGGGTGATGATTCAAAAAAACTAACTGTTGTTTATGATAAATTCATTCAGGTTGATGGACAATTGTTCCCTTCAAAAATTCATATCAATATAGTTTCTCAAAAAGCCATAAAGATTAATATTAATTTTATAAAAATGGAGTTAAACGAAACTCTACGTTTTCCTTTTAAAGTGCCAAGGAAATACGAAACAATGTTTTAATAAACGAGGTTTAGGTGATTCGCCATTTTCACATATTATTTGCTTTCTTTATTAGTTGTATTGTTGTGTTTGGTTATGCGCAGGAAACTTCAAAAGAACTGGAGGCAAAAAGGAAAAAAATAGAAAAAGAAATCGAATACACCAACCTGCTCATTGAGCAAACAAGGAAAAGTAAACAAGTCACACTTAATGAACTGAAACTCATAGGCAGTCGAATTTCACAGAGGAATGAATTAATCGCTACACTTAAGAAAGAAATTGTAGTACTGGATACCAAAATAGAATCTGCAGAAATTAGCATAAAGCGCTTAAATAATGAATTGAAAGAATTAAAAAGTGAATATGCCAAAATCATCTCGTTTGCTTACAGGCACCAGACGGATTACAACAAACTGATCTATCTTTTTTCTGCTGAGAATATGAATCAGGCCTACCAGCGTTTGAGATACCTTGATCAAATTGGCGAATACATAAGAAATGAAGCCGACACTATCAGGCAGAAGGAGAAAAACAAGGAAACCGAGTTGAAACAGTACAATAAACAGGTAAATGAAAAAAAGAAACTGCTGGATTCCGAAAACACCCAGGTTTCAAAACTTGAAAGAGAGCAAATACAGAAAGATAACCTAAAAAGAAAATTAACCGGAGCAGAAAAACAATTGAAAGCCGACCTTCGGAAAAAAGAAAAAGAATCACGGAAACTGGACAAAAAAATTGAGGAGATAATTGCCAAGGAAACCAAGCCTAAAAAGACAGGAACTGGTACTGAATATGCATTAAGTCCCGAAGAAAAACAACTGTCAGCATCATTTGCAAGTAATAAAGGTAAACTCCCCTGGCCTATCGACCGCGGAATGATTTCGGAATCCTTTGGCGTTCATAGGCACCCGGTTCTGAAAAATGTAAAAACAAAAAATAACGGGCTTAACTTTTTGACTTCCAAAGATGAAGAAGTCAGAACTATTTTTAGCGGAAAAGTGGTTAGCGTAACTACAATAAGTAGTTCAAATATTGCTGTAATTATTAAACATGGTGAGTTTTTTACAGTTTATTCCAACCTTGATGTAGTGTATATAAAACCTGGAGATCAGGTTGATATTAAGCAAATGATTGGCAAAGTACACACAAACTTAAAGGGCAAAACCGAGTTGCATTTTCAGGTGTGGAAGGGCAAAGATTTGCAGAACCCTGCCAACTGGATTATTAGAAGATAAGTTGGTTTTAAAACCTGACAAGCTTTCCTGATGATACAGCCGTATTATTTTCTGAAACTCTATAAAAATAAATCCCGGGTCTGGCGCCTTGCCAAATTATTGAATAGCTTAATTTATTGAGTTTAACCTGTTTCGCATAAGCCCGTTTACCATATTGATCAAAAATCTCAACCATGTATTGACCGCCCATTTCACCTTCAATGGTAATACTCACCTGCGATGAAAACGGGTTTGGAAAAACACTTACTTTGGTATTATACTCCAGACGATCATCCAGACCTACATTATCATACACATACATAGTTACCGGAACATATCGAGTGGCAATATTATCAGCCGATATTTCAAGGTTAGTTTGATAAATTCCAGTATCCAGGCCATCAGAGTAAAATGTCAATGTTATTTCATCCCATTGCAATGAGGGAAGGCTGCCTTCATATTGACTGAGTTCCAGCCAATCAGGATCGCCTTCAATTGAGATAGTGTAATTGATTGTATCGCCTCCGGTATTTGAAAGAACCAAACTGTCAAAAGTTTCCGAATTAAGTGGTAATTCCACATAAACGGAATCCTTATCTACTGAAAGGGCAGGGGCATCAAGTAGTAAATTAATTGCAGTAAACACGTTTAATCTTCCGCCTGTTACAGTTTTCCCCTGCAAATCTTCCAGCGAGTCAACACCATTTAAAATATAATCACGTATCTGTAAAATTGATTCTCCGGGATTGTTCTTATAAGCCGAAATAAAAGCTGAATCAGCAGCAGACATTAACAATGCAACAGAACCTGCCACATGTGGAGTAGCCATTGAGGTGCCAGATTTATTGCCATAGTTGTTGTTGATTAATGTTGATATAATTAATGTACCGGGAGATCCCAGATCAATAGTTGTATCACCATATGCAGCACCGGTATTTCTTCTATCCTTATTGGTAGTGTTGGTAACAGAGATCATATAAGGCGTAGTAAATGCGGTTGGTACATCACCTACTTCATCAATATCCCAATTTTTGTTTGCTGTAGCGCCAATACTCAAAATACCCAACCTACCTAACGAATCATACATGGCTTCCCAAATCGGGAAGTCTTCAGGCTGTCCACCATCAACACCAAACGAACAATTATCGGCCACTACAAAAGCACCTTCCTGGCCGTTGGTCTGATCATATCTTTCGCGCACAACATATACATAAGATAATGCTTCAACTACGGTTGATTCGAACGTGGAACTACCGGCAACAGGCAGTATTTTTACATTCCAGTTTACTCCGCTTACTCCGATTTCGTTATTTCCTTTTGCACCAACAATACCGGCTACATGTGTTCCATGGTTGTGAAAAGGAATAATTCCGTTGTGGTCATAAACATTCCATCCATGCCTGTCATCAATGTAACCATTTGAATCATCATCAATACCATTTCCGGGAATTTCATGATAGTTGACCCAGTGGTCAAGATCTTCATGATAAATATCAGATCCTCCGTCTATTATCGCAACTACAATTGTGTCCCCATTGGCAGTGAGGCCACCGGTTGTGATATCCCATGCATCTGTAGCATCAATGTCGGCGTCCAACTGGCCTCCGCCCTGCCCAAAATTATCCATTGACCATTGGTAGCCAAACAACGAATCGTTGGGTGAGGTTTCATTTCCATCTCTTAATTTGATGTAATGATTATATTGAACATGGACCACTGAGCGCTCTTGATGAATGGCTTGAACAATTGATTGGGTTGAGGTTAATGATTCATCGAAACCAAGCAGGAAAATGTTGAACCTTTTCGAAACTGTATGCTTTTTTACTAAGCCAAAAGTTCTATAGTCTAATAAAATCCTGTCGATTCCTGATGGATCATTTAACTGCACAAGTAATTCACCATCTACGAATCGTTTATTTTCATTCTGGCCAATAACATCGACCGAAATAAAAAGCAATGTAAAAGTTAAAAATGTTACTACAATAGATTTCATACGCAGTATTGTTAATGTGGAGATAAAAGTAAAGAAAAAGCCGGTTCAGACTTTTACTAGAACCGGCTTAACAATAATTTATGTTTTCAGGAATAAGATACTCTTTTATTTAATTAACAATCAGCACTTTTTTAGTATAATACGCATCTCCCTGTTTTATTATTACCAGATAAATACCCTGTGCTAGATTTTGATAATTAAACTCTTTCACAAATCCATTTACTGCCGAAACATTATGCTGCGAATACACCTCAACACCAACAGAATTGAAAAACTTAATGTTTAATTTTTCTTCGGTTAATGATTTAATAAGGAGCCTGAAATAACCATTATTTGGGTTTGGTATAATACCAATACTGACATTATCATTTATTTTTGTTAAACCAACAGTATTATCAATATTTATAACTAATTCATCAGAAAATTCACTCTCACCGCAATAACCAATAGATTGTGCTTTCAGGCTTACCTCGCCAAGGAATTCAATATTCCAGTATACTGTGACCACTGTGTCATCTGCAAATAAGTTTCCTGCTTCCGCTGGAGTCAATACCCAATTGTATTCATCAGCGCCAGGTACTGACAAAATGGAATAATTTGTTTCAGGATCTTTATAAACATCAACAAATTCAGGTCCCTCTGGCATATCAGGAGCGCCAGGAGTATCAATGAAAGTCAGCATCATCTCATCAGTTAAGACCTCCCCGTCAATATCATTATTTTCAAGGGTTAAGTAAACAAATCCGTTTAAGAGGTCATCCTCACCAGATGTGTAAACTGGCGATAGTATTTCAGGGTTGTTGAAGCTGCCATCACCGGAAGTGCTCCATAAAACCGATTCCTGGTTGCTTGCAAGTCCAAAACACTGGAATGAACCATCAATGCAGGATTCTGAATCGGGTCCGGCAAAAACAGTGGAATACAACTCTGTAGGTAGTTCAATGTAATCAACCCAGGCGCAATCGTCACCTGATTCCCCGCTGCCATCTTTCTTATATGACCATTCAAAAGTGTGGACTCCTGCTGAAACCGGAAAACTCGCCTGCGTCCATCCCTGAGAAGTACCCGACCAGCTACCCCTCAATTGACCATCGATATAAAAGTTTAGCTTGTCACTGTCAAGTTCACTGGAAACCTTTTTATAGAAATTAATGTTGTCTTCGTTCATTACCCGATAAGTAATAGAAAATGATGAAGTTTGATTGTTTCCGATAGCACCAGACTGTGCGCTAAAGTAACCTTCATATTTATTTTGTGTGCTTATTCCCCAGGGTAGATTTCCACCGGAGGTCCAATTGTATTTTTCAAAATTACCGGTTTCAAAATCTTCCAGAAAAATACCAATTTTTGGATAATAAATTTTATTAATGGAGTATCCTGCCGTGGTTACATAATAATTCATCTGTGCAATTGCCGCCTCCGGTGCATCATCGGCTACAGTTACTGTATAAGTAGGGTATTTGGCTTCGAAAAAAGTTAAAACAGGAATAACCTGCTCTTGCTCTTCAACAGTAACAAACTGGTTATAAGGAACTAATGTGCAGACAACATTTTCGGCAAAACAATGGCCCTGGTTAAGCATTTTGATTTTTATATTAGCCGTTTCACCAGGATCAAGACGCCCATTGTCATTTCCAAATTCCGAGTCATCAACAATAAACTCCCTGGCTTCAACTTTTGGTGCGCGAACAACCATAAAATATTTACTGGTCCAGGTTGAGTCGTTTTCATCTTTTGCAGTTACATCAAATTGAACCCTGTGTTGGTCAGGTATTCCATCGCTAATGTGAAATTTATAGGCGAGATCACGGTTAACGTAACTTCCTGTATGAATTGTATCAAAATTTTCGGAAGAATCGATAAATTCGATAAAATTGTCAGTTGTCGAGATGCTGACATCAACTTTATTTGCATCTTCATTACCCAGGTTTTTCATTATTAAACTCACCAGGATAACTTCATCGAACTCAGGTTTGTTATTACCATTGCCGCAGGTATCATTCAGCGAATGATCATCGTACATACAATAAGGCCCTTCAGGCGGAATCACCTCAATTTGATTCTCGTAACGATAATAGTTTTGTTTGGTAATTACAATATCGATTATTGTACCCGGCTCCTGCGGAGGGATTGCAATCTCAATTTCTGATCCGGATCCTTCTGCTGTTGCAATAATCTGTCCGTCAATTGATAAACAGATGAAAGCCCCTTCATTTACGGAAATATCAAAAAAATCTAACCCGCTTAGTAGTATTTCATCAAGGTCAACAGTTAAATATTGAGGAATTTCGTAATAAACGGTTGAAAAAGCATCGCCATGGTGGTGGAAAAGATTATAAGTAACTTCTTTGTTATTTGTATTAAATGGCCAGCTTGACTGCTCAAGGAAATATTTCCCGGCTGCGTTTCCGAATGCAGGAAGCACATCCCTTGATTCGGGTTCCGTTTCGAATTGGGGCATGAAATCAGGCCATAAATTATCATATAAACCCCAAACATAGGTATCGTTAACAAATGAATATGATACTTCACTTGCGGCAATTATACCCAAAGCGCCATACTCATGACGATGAAATTTTTCTGCAAAACATTCGCCACCTTCATTAAACTTACCTGTGAGACAATTTACTGAGAACACAAATGTCAGGTCTTCGTTGTTGAGACCATTAATGTCAGCAGAGCTGTAAGCCGGTTCACCCCAGCCATTGGTGCTACCATGGTCGCGGTGTTGTAACACAAAAGCACCACTGTTAATATCATCATTAATACGGCTGGCGTTGCCACCCCAATCATTAAGATAATTCGGAGTGTTGGGAATGTACTCTAATCCGTCTTCTCCAAAAACATCTAAAATGGTATTTGTATTGGTAGCTGTTGACCAAACTCCTCCGCCAGGATTACCGCTGTAGATAGCGTTTTCCCGAACCGGAGATTTTCCTAATTCATGTTCGAAAAATCCTGCAATTATTTCAGAACACAACTGGAACCAGCGTTCAGTTTGCCAGCCCATTGCGGTAATTGGATTTGCATAAAAGTCAGGGTTTGTAGGTGGTGTGCGCTCATAATCAAGGAATTTCATCACCATAGTTTCAAGGTGACCTTCATTCTGTGCGGTCATCCTTGCGAAAATGATATCCGGAAGGTGATCATTATCAACGTCAGCATAAATATTGTCCGAAACGCAATAATTATTGTAAACAGGTGAAACAACTGTATTACCTGATGTTCCATGATCTGCCATAAGCAGAACGGCAACAGGCGGGATTGTCCAATTGTAATAAGCGTCATCTATATATGCTTCAATAGCAGAAGTTGTATTGCCGCCGATATCTGTTGTTGACACAACCATTGTTGAAATACCTTGTCGCACTCTGAATTTTTTAATCGAATCAGCCCATGATTTAAAAGCATTATCATCTGGTGTAATAATCAAGTATTCGCATTCTGTTTCAGCCCTTGTATTTATTTTTTGGTAATCTTTTTCAGGAATGGATGCATCATTAAGTACCATGTCTTTTACTATAGGATCCCACCACCTGCTTCTAAGCCTGTCTTCGCCAAATTGTCCATTTCCTCCTTCGAATACGACTTCAATTTCAATATCGCGATGTATCAGAAGGTCTTTTGTAACAGGATTATATTGAAAAGGGCTGATACCAAGTAAAACTACATCTACTCCCCTAATTTTTTTTAAGTCGGAAATGACGGTAATATTTTCAGGATACAAAGCATTTTTTGAATAAATGGCATTGTTTTTTTCATAATGCAATGGACCCTGGTCAGTATCCAATGGGATGATTGGAGCTGGCGCGATTGTCATGTCTTTTTGTATATCTGTTCGTTTTTTTAGAACGCTCACCTTAACCGTAGCACCCTGCGGAATGGCGACATACTGGCTGTAAATTGGCAAATCGGGTGCACCTTCGTCTCCCTGAAGCAAGACATCTTTTAATTTTACAGATTGCATTACTTCCCTTTCAATTGTTTTATCAACAAGCTGAAACTGGTTCAAGGAAATATTGATACGTAAACCCTGTTGGTCTTCAGAAAGTACTTTGACGCCTTGTTCAGCCCAACTATCGTTATAGCTGAATGACTGGTTTTGTGCGAATAATAACTGGGATTGTGCTACGATAAGAATACTCCAAAGCACATGAATTGAATAACGGTAAATTGATTGCATTTTACTTTATCTTTTAACTACGAAAATTTAATGGCACAAAAATATTGTATTTATCATTAAAAACCATTCTAAATTAGGTGGTTACAGACTTGTAAATGATTGAGTTCTAAAATTACACAACAGTTTAAATTTGGCTAATTTTGTAGCCTGATTATCAATCATGACCGAAAAACATACACAAACAATATTAAGAAAACCTGATTGGCTGAAGATCAAAATCCCATCCGGAAAGCAATACATAGACATTAAGGAGATTGTTGAACAACATAATTTAAATACTATTTGTACCAGCGGTCATTGCCCCAACATGAATGAATGCTGGGGCAGGGGAACTGCCACACTAATGATATTAGGCGATATCTGTACACGTGCCTGTGGGTTTTGCAATGTTAAAACAGGACGCCCTTTGCCGGCAGACCTGGAAGAACCAAAAAGAGTGGCTGAGTCAGTCAGGCTAATGAAGCTAAAACATTGCGTGCTTACTTCGGTTGACCGGGATGACCTCAATGACGGAGGTGCTGCAATATGGGCATTAACCGTACAAGAGATTAAAAAATTAAGTCCTGAAACAACTATTGAAACCTTAATACCTGATTTTGATGGGAAAGAAAAATTGGTAAAACTGGCATCAAATGCCGGGCAGGATGTTGTTTCGCATAATCTGGAAACCGTCAGGCGCATTACTCCATGGGCAAGGAGCAGGGCCAAATATGATGTCAGCTTAAAAACTCTTGAAATCATTTCTCAACTGGATGTGGTACCAAAGTCGGGGATTATGGTTGGCCTCGGTGAAACACCTGATGAGGTCGTAGAAACCATGAATGATTTACGCAAGGTGGGTGTTGAGGTAATCACGATAGGCCAATACTTACAGCCCACAAAAAAACACCTGGAAGTAAAAGAATTCATTACTCCAGAACAATTTGATGAGTATAAGCGAATTGGTTTAGATAAAGGTTTTAGACATGTTGAAAGCAGCCCGTTGGTCAGGTCATCGTACCGGGCTGAAAGGCATGTTAAAAGATAGCTTACCATGATCAATCAAACTGTTGAATTCCAAAACCTGGGGCTGATCGATTATAAAAATGCCTGGGATTACCAGGAAGAACTTTTCCAGAAGGTCGTATCGGTTAAACAGGAAAACAGAAAGTCGAAGATTAACCAGGCCTCACCCAATTTTCTTTTATTCTGCGAACATCCCCATGTTTACACCTTGGGTAAAAGTGGGAAAGAGTCAAATTTGCTTATTAATGAAGAATTCCTGAAAAGAAAAGGAGCCAGCCTTTATAAAATCAATCGCGGAGGAGATATTACCTATCATGGACCCGGGCAGGTGGTAGGTTATCCGATTCTTGACCTCGATAATTTTGGTCTTTCCATCAAAAGTTACATCCACAACCTTGAAGAAGTAATTATCCAAACGCTGAAGCATTTTGGGATAGATTCTTCCAGGTCGGAAGGGGCAACCGGTGTGTGGCTTGATGCAAGTGATGCCATAAAAGCCCGGAAAATATGTGCAATGGGAGTCAGGACCAGCCATTGGGTAAGCATGCACGGATTTGCATTGAACGTGAATACAGACCTTTCCTACTTTGATTATATTGTTCCGTGCGGAATACAGGGAAAAAGTGTTACATCAATAGCTAAAGAGCTTGGTAAAACAATATTAGTTGAAGAGGTTTACCAGGTATTACAAAATGGGTTTTCCAATGTTTTTGGAATGAAAATCAAATAATTGTCTTCAATACATCCACCGATTTCATCTTTCCAAATCCTGGCAAATGCAATTGATAGTAAGTGATCAGGTTATCGAGAAGGTAGCGCCTTTCGTCAGTATTTAATTTGATCGAATTACTGTTCTCAAAAGTGCAGGTGCTAAGTTCAATCAGCTGACCAACAGTATTTCCACTGATACATTGTGGATGAGATGGTTGATTCAGGCAAAACCGCCCTTCCTGCATATCAAAAAATATTGCTTTTTCCGTTGCCTCATATTTCGGATAAAATCCAAGAAAACGGCTTAATTGGATCATAAAAACCAGGTGGTAATTAAGGATGTTTTTATCGCTCAGATCAAACCAGGTTAATGCATTGTACATCCATTGGAACAAGGGTTTGTCAGGAACTTCCATGCGCATTGTTTTGTAAAGTAACTCGGCTAAAAAAAACAGGATCGACCGTTTGTTGATATCAACAGAGAAACTTTGATAATGGTACTCAACCCGGGGTTCTTTTAAATAATGGAGGGTTTTATTTTCCTTGTGATAGGCTACAAATTCTATCAAAGTTAGGGGCTGAAAAATGGCAATTTTGGTTTTTGATTTCCTGGCATGCAATCCTTTAACGATATAAGATTGCAATCCAAAATTTTCTGTAAATATTTTAACAATTATGCTGGACTCGGAATAGGGATAATATCGAAGGACTATGCCTCGTGTTGACAGTGTCATCTTATCTGATCACAAGTATCTTGGTAACCAGTTTTTCAGAACCATCCTCATTGGATACAAAAACTAGGTAGACACCGGTTGCAGCCCGGCGGCCATCAAAATTATAACCGTCCCAGATGGCTTGCGCACCTTCTGATTTTGTTTCGTATGCAAGGTTCCCATAAGTATCGGTAATTTTTACCGTTGAATTGACAGGAACCCCTTTTATAGCAATTACACCGTTATAATTTTCCCTGACAGGATTTGGATAAGCATATACCGGTGAGCCCGGAGGTGGCGGAGGAATGGATGTGCTTTTGTAAGAGATTATGCCATTGGCTGTTCCAATAAAAACTTCTCCATCGCTATCAATAGTAATACCCGAAATATTGTTTGACAACAAAGGACTGTTAGAGGTTGTAAAATGAGCCAGTTGTTCAATACCGTCATCTGATAAATAAAAAATACCGGCACGCTCGGTTCCAATCCATTTTCGGTTTGCCCCATCAATTGCAATAGCCGTAACAACTTCAGTTTCAAGCAATATGTCGGCCAGTCCTGATCCGTCATTTCGGGGAACAAGTATTTGTTGTGCGTCGAAATTAGCTCCCTGTTCAAATATTCGGTCAGGGGAATAAAATACACTTATCCCTTTGTCAGATCCAACCCATACCTCCCCATCAAGGTCGGTTGCAAAAGAATGCACCTTGCTTCCGGGTATAGCGCCATTTCCAGATGCAGAACTTAAAACTCTTACCTGATCGTCGGTAGAATCGTCTATTGTATTTCCATCGTTGTAAACAATGACATAGCCATCGGTACGTTTAATCATCCATTTTTGGTTGAAACCATCAACCATCAAAAACCCAACATCAATGCCACTTAAAGATCCTCCCAGACTGTATGATTGCCACTGGCCGTTATTTTTTAATACAGATAAGATATTGGGAGCTCCGGTGTTGGCCACCCAGAGGTTGTTTTGACTGTCAAAATCTAATCCGCTTACGTTAATGAGGCTCGGGTCTGCAATCCACGGCTGAAGCGTGCTGTTTTCATGATTAAACAGACCACTGAATTCATTGTTCTCGAATTTCAATATTCCTTCCTGGAATGTTGCAACATAAACAATATTTGGGTTTATAGGATCAACCTTGACATCCACCATATCCGAAACAGTATCAAAAACTTCAGTATTTGAGCTGTTGTGTGATTGCCATACTCCTTCAACAAATGAAAACACACCGTCTGTAAGATAAAGTTTTGCCCAGTTTGCCTGTCTGCCACCAGGCGCAACCCAAACGTTTTTTCCTTCAGCATCCAGAGCGAATACATTTTTTGTTTTTGGACCATTGGGCTTAATAAATTCTCCGTACCAGTTGTCCCAATTTTTAATTAAGCCTTTGTTTTTATCTCCAATCCACAGGTATTTATCACCTCCTTTATCGATGGCTAACGGACGAAACGTTTGACCATCAATTTGCCATATTTTATTTGTTTCAACACCCATTTCATCAAAAACGCCTATATAATACCTATTTACAATATACATCTTATCACCATTGATCAGTGATTGAAAGTGCCTTTGATTATTTTCTTTTAGAAAATAATCCCAGTTAATTCCATCGAATACAAATAAGGTGTCCCCATCAAAATTGCCAGTATAGAAATTTGCATATATTTTTCCAGCATAATTCTGGACAAAGTTATAGACAAGGTTTGGATGGATTAAGCGGTTATCTTTTGTCCACTGATTGTAATCAGCAAGATTATTGGCATTAACATCTGCATAGTAAATACCACTTTCTGTCGAAGCAAAAAATGAAGTGTCATTAAAAGTCATGCATAAAACATCAATTGCATTTCCGTCAGGACCAATGTAATAAGTGTCGCGAATTTCTTCCCTCGCCATATCAAGCACTACAATGCCAAAACCACAGGATAAGTAAGCATATTCATCTTTGAATAAAATATTATTGATGGTTTTGTTACCAAGAATGTCTTTGTCTTTAATATCTGGGATATTGCTAATTTGTCCGTTAGCATGTATGATATCTATATTGGTGTTGGAATAAGCTACTAAAACTGCATTCCTGTTGGCATTATAACCAATCTTGCTAATCCCCACATCACTTAATCCTTTTACCTTGTCAAACCTTGCCACATGGTTGTCGTTTGTGTTATAGGTAAACAGGCTGAATTCGGTTGCAGCAAAAACAATATCCCCCGCCACAGCTACGTCAATTACTTTATCATAAGGTAAATGAGTTCGCCACTCTCCTATTCCAATGTCGCCATTATCAGCATGCAATTGAAAAAATAAAAGCAAAATAAAAAACGTAAAAGCTATATTGAATTTTCCGGTCATCTCGTTGTTTTTGATTTCTTAATTAACTGAAAATTAAAGAAATTATTGCTGTAATTATATGTGCTAATCCGTACTGGCAAAAATAAATCTTTTAAAATGAAAATCTCACCACATATTCATAAATGAAATGAGCAAACAAAGGGTATTATCAAAACCAGATACAACAATGTCTTCCTGTCAGGACAGTTTGATCTTTCTAATCAATGCATCCTTTTTTGTCCATAACCACACTCCTCCTGAGGTTGCCCCAAGGATACTAACAAACCACAAAATTATGGCCATTAGATCCTGTGTTTTGTAAAGGGCTGTTGCAATGTTTCCGATGATTAGCCATTGAATAACATATGCTGCTGTAACATTTTTGCCGAACCATTCAATATAGTTAAGTATTGTATTTGAATATTTTCCTGTTAAATAATAAGCCATTGCTGACCATGCAATTAAAAAGAAAGTTGTGTAAATGAAAAACACATAATTATGATGGTAATACAATTCAAGATCGGTAGATATTTTGGATCCATAGTCAATGAATAAAATGACAACAATTAGATAGATTACGAAAATGTAAATAATGTTCTTTTGAATGAAGTAACTGAGATTTTGTTCTAGTTTGTAAAAAACAAAACCGGTTAATGGATAGGCAAACCAGGGAATAAATGGAAAATATGACCACCAGGTTCCTTCCCCATAAATAAAAGCCAGCAAATAGTTTTCTGAATAGCTATCAAGCCTGTTCTTAAAAACAAATTGAATAATAAAAATTAAAACAAGGACAACAGAGTAAAAAAGCAACTGATAAGACCGGATCAATTTAAGCAGCGACAGGCCAATAATACTCAAGCCGGCGAGAAACAAAATATCAACACCAAAAATATAGGGTAACGGATAAACATCAATGATGCCTGTAGCAATATTAATCAATAAATGAAGGTTCAGGCCTATGTTTAATGCAAAGCCAAGCAGAATAATTTTCAAACCACGAATGATTGACTGCGCAAAGGTTTTCTTAGACTTCGCCACATAATAACCCATAACCAACATAAAAACCGGCGCAGCAGGTATGCCCCCCAGGAATAATGAAATCTTACCGACAATGCTGTCATGAATATCCTGATGGGCAAACAGTTCCATCAAATGTACCTGGATCATCAGGATAACAGCAACACCTTTCAACAGGTCAGCGGTACGATTTCGGGGAAATGATATGGCAGTCATACTATGATAAAATTAGACTATTTAATAAAACTAAAAAGCCGGACATCTCTGCCCGGCCTGGATTGTATTAATTTTTCATCAATCAACTACCGCCCCTTTCATAAGCTCAGCTTCATCTGGTTGAGCATAGTCTTTAATTACAGGAATAGTTTTCACCAGGGTTAATTCATCAATGATATTTTTTGCACCTGCAAATTTATCTATAACGAAGAGCACATAACGGATATCAACATTGATGGTGCGCTGAATTTTGTTTTCAAACGCAATATCCCCGCTCATGGCTTCCCAGTTTCCATCAAATGCAAGGCCGATCAACTCTCCTTTTCCATTGATCACCGGACTGCCTGAATTTCCACCTGTTATGTCGTGGTTGGTTAGAAAGCACACTTTCATCACACCATCATCGCCGTAAGCCCCAAAATCCTCTTCATTATATAATTGTTTTAGTTTTTCAGGCACGGTAAACTCCCAGTTGCCCGGATCCTCTTTTTGAATGATACCATCCATTGTGGTGAAATAGTTAAAGTAAACTGCATCAGACGGATGATAACCCTCAACAGTACCGTAAGTAAGTCGCATGGTAAAATTGGCATCAGGATAATAATTCACATCAGGATTCATTTCGCGTAAACCGGCAATATAAAGCTTTTCGCCTTCGGCCAGTTTCGAATAAGTATCTTTGGTTTTGGCTTTCAGATCCTTGTATGATTCAAAAAATGTTTTGGCCGCAACAAATGCCGGATCTTTTTCCAGTATTTTATGCTTTGGTTTGGAAAGAAATTCTTTAACCTCATTCGGATTATCAAATATCGATTTATCAAAAACATAATCAGCATATGCGCCGTAATCACCCTTAAATTTTTTGTCCATTTCAAGCAAATAAACAGGCTGCTGATCGAGTGGAACATTCTGGTGATACATCAATATCATCGAGGCAAACATATTTCGGTCTATATCAACATTGTAATTTTTAAAATGTGCAGATATGTTTTCATCCAGATTAGAAATTTCCTTTTCAATATCAGCTTCCGGTGTTTCTTTTTCAGCAAAAAGCGCACTAAGGTTTTTGAAAGAGTTAGCATATTTAAGAATTTCAGATCCACGGTAAACAGCTTCTCTAAAATACCAGTTGGCAAGGTTGTATTGTTCCAGTACATCATATGCTTCCTCAATATAAACTAACGCATTGCCGTATTTTTCCCTTGCGTGCGAATTATTATTAAGCCACTCGGTAAATGCTGCTTCTTCGGCTTCTTTATTTTCTTTTACTTTTAACTTTTTCAAACCTTTGGTTTGGCCGATAAAGTATTTCCAGTAATTGGCTGTCCCCGCATATTTTGATGCATATTGCAAACGAACGGCTTCGTCAGCGTCCATACCCTCTTTCATGATGCGTAACTTTTCTTCACGAATTTTTACAATGGTCATGTTGCTCTGGTTCACTGCCAGATTAACACCAAACGAAGAAAGATAACGCTGTGTTCTTCCTGGATTGCCAAGTATCATAGAGAAATCACCCTCTTTAACACCCGAAACAGATATAGGAAGATAATGCTTTGGTTTCAGCGGCATATTTTCTGCAGAATATTCAGCCGGTTTACCGTCCTCACCGGTATAAACCCTGAACATGGAAAAATCGCCTGTGTGGCGTGGCCACATCCAGTTGTCTGTATCGGCGCCAAACTTACCGATTGATTCGGGAGGCGTACCAACCAGTCGGATATCAGTAAAGGTTTCATAAACAAACAAATAATATTCATTTCCGGCGAACATTGGTTCAACAATTGCACTGTAATGTGTGTCATTTGTTGCCTGCTCAATTAAGCCTTTGATGTTGTCTTTTTTTGTAGCACTCTTGTCTTCTTTGCTCATGTCTTCTTCTACACCGTTTAACGTTTCTTTGGTGACATCCTGCATACTTACAAGGAATTTAACCGAGAGGCCTTCTATCGGAATTTCTTCTTCTTTGCTTGTGGCCCAGAATCCATCATCAAGGTAGTTGTGTTCAGGTGAACTTACCTTTTGAATGCTGCCATATCCGCAATGATGGTTGGTTAGGATCAGACCTTCAGGTGAGATTATTTCTCCGGTGCAACCTCTTCCAAAAATGACAATTGCATCTTTAAGGCTTGAGTTGTTCACACTATAAATATCTTCAGTACTGAGTTTCAACCCAAGTTTCTGCATTTTAACGATGTTTTTGTTGATTAACAGGGGAATCCACATCCCTTCATCAGCCTTTACCTGGTTACCAAAACCAATGGCAAAAACAATTAATAATACTGCTAACTTTTTCATAATCAGACTAAATGATTTTAATATTAATTAAACAAATTTTTCTCCTTTTTCCGATTTTACATCATGGACAAATTGCCTGATTTGCTGCTCATCTTCCTTTCGGCAAACCAATAATGTATTTTCTTCTTCTACAACGATATAATCATTTAAACCCTGCAAAACAACGAGTTTATCATCAGGCATATTCACAATACAGTTTTCGGTATCGTATAGCATTACATTGTTGCCGATAATGGCATTTTCTAAATCATCTTTACTACGAATGCTGTACAGCGAACCCCATGTTCCAAGGTCCGACCAACCAAAATCAACTGCCAGGGTATACACATTGTCAGCCTTTTCCATAATGCCGTAATCAATGGATATATTGCTGCATACAGCATAAGTTTTTTCGATAAAACCAGCCTCGTCAGTTGTATTATAAATACCTTTTCCCTGGCGGAAAAGTTTATCAACATCAACCAGGTGGGTTTCAAAAGCCGACATAATGCTTTTAAGCGACCAGATGAAAATTCCGGAATTCCACAGGAAATCACCGCTTTCAAGAAATGATTTTGCGATTTCCAAATTGGGTTTTTCGGTAAAGGTTTTTACTTTATGCAAACGGTTGTCGTCTGAATAAACCGACTCTTCAATGAATTGAATATACCCATAACCCGTGTCAGGCCTGCTCGGTTTAATGCCCATTGTTACCAACCATTCATTTTCGGAAGCAGCTTTCATCGCCATTGCAACATCGTGGACAAACTCATCTTCTTTGAGAATGATGTGATCGGATGGAGCAACTACAACAATAGCTTCCGGGTTGTCTTCTTTTATTTTATAATTGGCATAAGCAACGCAGGGTGCTGTATTGCGGCGAGATGGTTCACATAAAACCTGGTTCTCCTTCATTTGAGGAAGATGTTCCAGAACAAGGTCTTTGTAAATCGCATTAGTAACCACCAGGATGTTTTCGGGAGGACAGATTTTCAAAAACCTGTCAAAGGTCATTTGGATAAGCGTTTTGCCTGTTCCGAGTACATCGATAAATTGTTTTGGGCGGGATGTTTTGCTCATTGGCCAGAAACGGGTTCCCACGCCACCGGCCATGATTACGCAATAGTTATTCTTTAAATTGTCCATTGGGCTGCGTTAAATTTTGAGGGTGCAAAGATAGTAAACGATATTGGATTAGTGGTTAAGGGGGAATGGTTAATAGTTATAGGAGAATTGGTAAAGTTGGCTGATTGGAAAAAACGGTTGAATCGGTTAATAAGTGAATTAGTGAATTGTGATTTAAGATTAGTGATCGCCAACTGGAGACTGCCGACTGTGGGTTGCTGACTGGAAACAACTGGCTGATTTAAAACATACTGGGGGCTAATCAACCAGATTAACAGGTGTTAAAGGATGAAACAGGTAAGTTCTTTTATTCTGTAAATTCAGGCATTTGTATCGTGTCCTTACCCGTTCGCCCTTTTTAAATTGTCTGCCGTTTTGTGTTACAAATAATGCATCGAATGGTAAATCCTCAACACGTGGATGTCCATTGCTTTTATCATATCGTTGAAGAATACGACTTAATTTTAAATCCGAAGTGCTTGAGGCTTTTACCATGGGTATCCCTTCGGGAGAATTTTTGATTGATTTTTCCAACTGCTGTTGGATATCTTCCGGGAACACCTTGAGCTTTAAAACATCAATCATTAATTCTTTGTAAATCTGTTTCCATTCTTTGCCATGAGGCGCAACCCGGTTTTTGTATTGTTCATACACTTTAAGGTGCGCCAGTTCATGTACAAACGTGATAAGAAAAGAGTATTTATTCAGATCGTGGTTGATGGTGATGCGATGATTCGAATGCCTGATTGGCGGACGATAATCGCCCAGTTTGGTTTTGCGGTTTCTTGTGATCTTCAGGTGGATTTTGTGGTTAATAACCGAATTGTACACTTTTTCAACGGCTGTATCAGGAAGGTATTGGGCTAAGATTTCTTTTTCGGTCATACGAATGTGGCTGTCTTATATTGGTTTGTTCCTGTATTTTGAAAGCTCCACTCCGGGCAATTACACTTTTTCTTTTTTTCCCGCTTGTTTGGTAAATACGAAGATTTAGTACTTGAACAGGAGGTCATTAAAATGCAAAATGCAATACCTGCCGAAAACATAAATTGCCATATTTTGTACCTGTTCACCAATTTTTCATCAAATTATTCGTTTTCAAAAGTAATTGGTTTTTATGAACCCGATTATGACCAATTTATTTTCTTTTGAGTAAATTAGCCGCTTATGAAATTCCTGTATCAGGTTGGCGATTATATAATGATCATGTTTCAGGCTTTTAAACGGCCTGACAAAGGAAAAGTATTCCGGAGACAATTGTTTATCGATTTCCAGAATATGGGCGCTACATCAATTGGCGTTGTTACAATTATCTCCGTCTTTTTTGGCGCCATCATCGCTATACAAACAGCTGAAAATATCGATAATCCAATGATCCCGCTTACAACCATCGGATTTAGCGTACGGCAAATGATGATCCTCGAGTTTGGGCCAACCATCATCAGTTTAATACTGGTGGGCAAAGTCGGGTCAAGTATTGCTTCCGAAATAGGAACCATGCGGGTTTCAGAACAGATCGACGCCTTGAAAGTGATGGGAATAAACCCGGCAAACTATTTGATTCTGCCCAAAATAACAGCCGCAATGCTGTACAATCCGGTGTTGATCACTTTTTCAATCATATTGGGTATACTGGGTGGTTGGGCTGCATCAGTATTTACCGGTATTGTTACCACAACAATATATATAGAAGGACTACGCGCGTGGTATGATCCGTTTACCATCACGTATGCCTTTGCCAAAACTGAGGTTTTTGCATTCATCATTGCCTCAGTTTCGGGTTACAAAGGATATACCGTAAAGGGTGGTTCGGTTGAGGTGGGTCAGGCAAGTACCAGCGCGGTTGTAACCTGCACAATTCTAATTGTTGTTTTCGACCTGATATTAACCCAAATGATGTTGATGTGATCGAGGTAAAAAACATATCCAAGTCGTTTAATGGCCAGCAGGTTCTTAAGGACATTACTACCAGGTTTGAAAAGGGAAAAACCAACCTCATCATCGGGCAGAGTGGTTCCGGGAAAACCGTACTGATGAAATGCTGCATTGGCCTGATTGATGCCGATGAGGGGGATGTAATTTTTGACGGTAAAGTGTTTTCCAGGTTGTCAGGAAAAGAGCAAAGAATTACACGGCAGGAAATGGGTATGTTGTTCCAGGGAGGGGCTTTATTTGATTCATACACCGTTGAAGAAAACGTAATGTTCCCTTTGAACATGTTCACAAAAATGACTTTTGATGAAAAAAAAGACAGAGTGAATTATGTACTGGATCGTGTGAATATAGCCGAGGCCAATCATAAATTTCCTTCCGAAATAAGTGGCGGAATGATCAAACGTGTTGCTATTGCCCGTGCCATAGCACTAAACCCTAAATACCTGTTTTGCGATGAACCCAATTCGGGCCTCGACCCTAAAACAGCCGAGGTGATTGACAGGTTGATCTCTGACCTTACAGAGGAATTTGGTATGACAACGGTCATCAACACACACGATATGAACTCGGTTTTGCAAATCGGGCAAACAATAGTATTCATTTACAATGGTGAATTGTGGTGGGAAGGCGACAAAAACGGCATCATGAAAACTGACAATGCTGAATTAAATGATTTTGTGTTTTCAACGGAGTTAACCAGAAGGGCTAAATAAGAAGATCAAAGATCAATATTATATAATTTTTAAAACAGAAAATCGACATTATATACCTCTTTTTGATTTGCAATAATGGAATGTTGGATTAATGGAGTAGTAATTAATTATTTACCCTACAGTACAACAATACTCCATCACTCCATGTTCATTGAAAATTTTCCTTAAGCAATTTAGTAAAGCAATAGAGCAAATTATTTTTTCGAACCATAATAATTTTATATGACAATAAACCTACTTGATATTCTGATCCTTATTCCACTTTTACTCTGGGCATACCAGGGTTATAAAAAGGGTTTTATCATTAGCCTTGCCTCGCTGGCAGCGCTGATACTTGGATTATATTTTGCTTTTTTCTTTTCAGATTTCACGGCCGGTAAACTAACAGAATATTTCACAATCAGCAACGAATACCTGGCGATAATTGCCTTTATAGTCACATTTGCAGTTGTAGTTGTTGCAGTGATATTGGTTGGAAATATCCTTCAGAAATTTATCGATGTACTGTTGCTTGGGTTCTTGAATAAAGCAGCAGGCGCTGTATTCGGTATTTTAAAAGGAGCCCTTTTCCTGAGCATTTTATTTTTCGTGATCAATTATTTCGATCCGGGACATAACCTGATCAAACAAAAACACAGAGAAAGTTCCATTCTGTACGAACCGGTCGAATCATTTGCCCCCTTCCTTTATTCATGGTTACATCTTGATAACCTTGACATTAAATTGCCTTCAAAAGGCGATATTTTGGATGAGGTTTATTAAATTTTCTTTTCATCATTTAATTATTAACTCATTAAAAACGCCATCCAATCCTAACATTCAATGATAGGTCAGGATAAAAGTATGCACCTGAATCATATGGTTTTGACCAGGGAAATTCGAATGAAGTTGAAGAATTACCAGATGGTTTATTAGTTGAATAGCTACTTATCAGCTGCACTCCAACACCGGCGGATGTTTCAAATAAGAAGCCCGACTTAGCAATATATTTCCAGCCAACATTACCACAAACCCTAATTTTATTTCTTATTACCTGATATTCATCCTGGGAAGCCATACTATACATGTAATGAATTTGACCGCCAAAATATCCTCCTTTCAGTTCGTTTCCAAATTGCTGTATATAAGCCTTAATCTCAGTATTGACAGCAAAACCAAGCAAATCATCAACACCTATAACAAAATATCCCTTTTTTGAAGGGTTTTGATCATCAAAAATGTATCTCAAATCGCACTGCATGCCCACATTGTTTTTTAACCTGAACTCAACGCCTGCCTGAATCCCAACACTGTTGGTAACATAATCCCCTCCTAATCCGGCCAATGAAATTGATACATCAACAAACTTTTTTTGCACTGTTGTATCCTGTGCGTAGGTGTGCATGAAGGTTAGAAGCAGTATGAATATAATAACTTGTTTTTGCACATTTTTTGAATTCAATCGGTTTCCTCTGATCTGCTTTTCAAGTTTCATTTCCGAATCGACTACGGGATGTTTGATACTGGATTTGACAATCTTCCAGCATCGTTTACTATTTCTTACTTTTCAATCGCTGCTACCCCCGGCAATGTCTTCCCCTCAATTAACTCAAGCATTGCGCCACCGCCGGTTGAGACATAACTCACTTTAATATTGTATTTGTTTACTGCCGCCACACTGTCACCACCACCAACAAGTGAATATGCACCTTTTGATGTTGAACCGGCAATGGCTTTTGCGATTTCAATTGTGCCATTCTCAAAATTTTCCATTTCAAAAACACCCATTGGCCCGTTCCATAAAATGGTGGCTGAGTTTTCAATTACCTGTTTAAAAGTATGAATGGTTTCAGGGCCAATGTCCAGGCCCATCCATCCATCTGGTATTTCACCGGCCTGGCAAAGTTGCTTTTCCGCATCATTGTCAAATTTGTCGGCAGCAACAGTATCAGATGGAATGTAAAAATTTACACCCAGCTTTTCGGCTTTTTTCATGGCTTTTTTTGCGGTATCGATTAAATCATCTTCAACAAGCGAATTGCCAACATTTCCTCCCATTGCTTTAATGAATGTAAACATCATACCACCCCCAATGATCAGGTTATCAACTTTATCCAGCAGATGGTTGATGATTTCGATTTTGCCTGAAACTTTTGCGCCGCCAAGTACTGCAGTAAAAGGTTTTTCGCCTTCCTTCAGTACTTTGTTGATGCTTTTCAATTCATTACTCATCACATAGCCGAACATTTTATTTACAGGGAAAAATTTGGCGATAATCGCAGTGGATGCATGGGCCCGGTGGGCAGTGCCGAATGCGTCATTCATATAAACATCGGCAATTTCAGCAAGCTTTTTGGCAAAAGCTTCATCGCCCTTTGTTTCTTCTTTGTAAAAACGAAGATTTTCAAGTAATAAGACTTCACCCGGTTTAAGATTTGCAGCTTTTTCTGTTGTTTGGTTTCCAATGCAATCATCGGCAAATTGAACATCTGTATCTAATTTTTCAGACAAGTCTGTTATCAGGTGTTTAAGCGAGAATTTTTCTTCGGGCCCTTCTTTTGGCCTGCCGAGGTGCGACATCAGGATAACAGCTCCGCCGCTCTCACGGATTTTTTGAATAGTTGGAATAGCTGCACGAATACGGGTATCATCAGTAATTTCAAAATTATTGTTTAACGGTACGTTAAAATCTACACGCACAATTACCTTTTTGTTTGTAAAATCGTAGTTGTCAATATTTTGCATTACAATAAAATTATTAGGTTATTGAATTGTTGAGTTTGAACAAAACTATAAAACAAAGGCGTATAAAAATTGAAATGTGAACTATTTTCTTGCAATTACACCTCATTAGGTATTGAATCTATACCAGCGTTTTTAAATAGAGATTATTTACAACAACCCTCTTAAGATTAAATTCCTCTTTTGTATTTCTTTACATTTGTGCATAAATCCAAGTATCGATGAATTTATTTGAAGGAAATATTTATTCAAAGCTTCCGGGTACCGGCACTTCCATATTTGCTGTGATGACAGGCCTGGCAAAACAATATAATGCTGTTAATTTGTCACAGGGTTTTCCTGATTTTCCGGTTTCGCAGGAATTAATGGATAAGGTGTATTTCTATATGCAAGATGGTAATAATCAATATGCTCCCATGCCAGGAACACCTGGTCTGAGGAAGGCCATTTCTAAGATGTTTAAGCTAAACCATGGCGCGAATTACAATCCTGACTCGGAAGTCAATATAACCGCCGGGGCTACCCAGGCTTTGTTTACAGCCATCTCCGCATTTATTAGTCACGGAGATGAGGTAATTGTTTTTGAACCGGCTTACGATAGTTATGTGCCTGCCGTTGTTGTGAATGGCGGAATAGTCAGGTATAGCGAATTGCACTACCCTGATTATCGAATTAAATGGGATGAAGTGAAAAAACTGGTGAACGAAAAAACAAAAATGATAATAATAAATTCTCCACACAATCCTACCGGAAGCGTTTTGTACGAAGAGGATTTGAAGGCACTCGAACATCTTTTGAAAGGCACTGATATTGTTGTGTTAAGCGATGAAGTTTACGAACACCTGATATTTGACGGGATACAACACCAAAGCGTTTGCCGGTTTCCCGACCTGTCACAACGAAGCCTTCTGGTGGGATCTTTCGGAAAAACTTTTCATGCAACAGGTTGGAAAATCGGGTTTGTGCTAGCACCCGAAAACCTGATGAAGGAATTCAGGAAAGTACACCAGTTTGTTGTATTTGCCGTGAATACACCTATCCAAATGGCTATTGGAGAATATCTGAATAATCCGGAAAACTATTCCGGTTTAGGCGAATTCTTTCAACAAAAACGAGACTTTTTTGTAAATGCAGTTAAGGCATCAAGGTTTAAGGTGATTCCATCGTATGGCACTTATTTTCAATTGCTTGATTACAGCAATATCTCCGAGAAGAATGAGATGGAATTTGCTGAAGAACTGGTCAGTGAACACGGCATCGCATCGGTGCCGGTTTCACCGTTTTATCATGATAACAAAAGCAATAAAGCATTGCGATTTTGTTTTGCTAAAGAAGAATCAACCTTAACCAGGGCAGCAGGAATATTATGCAGGATTTAAAAGTATTGTGCTTACAATTGGACCTGGTTTGGGAAGACCCGGCCAAAAACCGGGAATTGTTTGAAATCAAGATCATAAACCATGTTGATGGGCACGACCTGATCATTTTACCTGAAACATTTACGACAGGATTCCCGGATTTTCCTTCATTTATAAGTGAATCCATCGAAGGGGAAACCGTACAATGGATGGCCGGAGTGGCAAAAAAGGTCAATGCGGTGATTACCGGTAGTCTGATAATCAATAACGATGGAAAATATACCAACACGCTGGTATGGATGCCGCCTGATGGTAATTTTTCAACTTACGATAAGCGCCACGTTTTTTCGATGGCAGGAGAAAATGAGGTAATTGAATACGGGCAAGAAGAGTTAATTATAGAATTAAACGGCTGGAAAATTAAACCCATGATCTGTTATGATCTGCGGTTCCCGGTATGGTCGAAAAATAAACTTGACAATCAGAAAAACTATGAATATGACCTTGCCCTTTACATTGCCAACTGGCCAGCCGTAAGAAACTATCCCTGGACTCAATTGCTTATTGCCCGCGCCATCGAAAACCTGGCCTATGTGATTGGTGTAAACCGAATTGGCTACGACAAAACCGGTAAACTCTACAGTGGCAATTCGATGGTCATTGACCCGAAAGGAAAAATACTGGCCGAAGCAGAAGAGGGTAAAGAGCGTGCACTAACAGAAATATTATCATATTCGGAGTTGCAGGCATTCCGGAAAAAATTCAATGTGGGTTTGGATTGGGATGGGTTTAATTTAAATGATTTGAACAAAATAATTTAGGTAAAATGAAATACTTTACAACTATTTCAGCATTATTTCTAAAATATGTTGTTAGCATATTTGGACAAATACTTAATAGAATTGTAGCATTTAATACAGTTTAATCACTATTGAAATTATAACAATTTATTATATGGTCTTAGAAACGTATAGTGTTAAATTTATTTGAATGGAATATAAAACGAGGCAACTAAGAAGAGAAGACCTCCCCAAAAATAGAAGATCGGCAGAGTCATTGCATTTACCGGTTCTATTTACCGGTCAATTAATGTACGTCTGTGATATTCACTTTACAGATGATGGTTTGTGTTGGCTTGAACAGGCTAAAGGAATTCCTACGCCTATTGCGAAATTGGATTTGGTTCTAAGCAGGAGTTCAAGTGAGATCAAGCAAGATATAAAAAGAAATAAACTAAAATTGAAACAAAATTCTGATCAAAAAGATATAATTTACAATAAGCTCAAACAACTTCAACGCGAATTAATGGAAACTATTTAGACCCTTATTTAGAAAAGATATTGCGAATTCCACCACCAGCCTCAGGCAAATCGACATTAAATCTTGGTATGACATAAATATAAGCGTGTTCAACAGCTTGACCTCCCGCTTTTCCTATATTCATTCCGATATTAAACCCTTCAGCATTAAGTTTTTTTCTGAGCGTTTCTTGAACTCTATTTACGACCAACCAGCAAGCTGTTTGTTCATGTTGCGATAATTCAAAATAATTCGCTATTTTTCTTTTTGGGATAACCAAAGTATGACCGGAAGATATAGGAAATTCTTCAACAATGGCAAATGCAGTTGCAGACTCAGTTATTAAAATCTTTTCATCGATTCCTTTAAAAAATGGACTGATATTGACATTGCCTTTATTTAAGTGAGTGTAATGTTGATATTGATATATTTCGCAGTTCTCCGTTCGGAAAATGCTCTTGTAAGGTAATATAACATTGCATTGATAAGTTTTTGCTTTATATTTTGGATTAAATAAAAACCCGTTTCTTTTTATGTCACGTCTGACAGAAAAAAAAGCTTTTCCACCAGGCTTTAGTAATTCTGAAATTGCCATTAAAACGTGTGATTGTTCTTCTGGTAATAATACGTTTAGCACATAATTGCAGATTATAGTATCAAATTTAGCTTTCGGATAGTTGGGCTTGTAATGTGGATCAAAACCAATAACTGCAAAGTCTTTTTCTTGAAGAAAGGCAACGTCTATCCCTAGACCACAGCCGAAATCAAGTACAGAACCATTGATTAATGCACGTTCCCATAGAGCTTTAACAGGTAAAGAAGGTTTCTTCCTCTCTTTAATTGTTAGATGAGAATTTGGATTATCTTTTGATTGATAAATCATTTCTGATAAACCCAATTTTCTTGAAACCCCATATTCTTAGCTATTTGTAATTGTGGTTTTAAATTATCCTGCATTCGAGTTGTAAATTCACCTTGCTTCATTGTATTTATCTCGCTAAGTGTTTGGTGAAAAAGTACTGAGTAATCCTCCAACAATTTGCTGTGTCCAGACATCTTCATTAGTACTGTGTGAAACGCATCGTACTGTAACGCAACATAGTCGTTGATGTAATTTACTGCTGGCAGATTATCGCTTTTCGAACTATTCACTTCTTTTGGCGTTGGTACAAGGTTCCATAACTGGTCGTGCCCGGTAAAACTCCAAGGCAAGAAGTGGTCTATGCTATAACTGTCCTTCAGTATTGGTTGAGCTGAATAGATACACAATATGCTGACTTTGGTTGCGATGTATATATCCCAGAACTTTCTGGCATTCGTTAACTGACGCTGCTTTGGTGAAAACAGTTTTGTCGGTATATTCGCCACATTTGGATTGCGCTTTTGCAAATAGTTTATCAAATGCCAATAGGTAAACCCTTTCAGTATCTGCATGTGTTGCAGTAGGTAATCCTTCCATAGCGGACTAATCTCAATCGTATTGCCATCAGTAAATCGGTACAAACTGAGCTTGCGTACGTTTATAAAATCTCTATCAGCTCGTTCCATTATTGCATTATTTACAAATTGGTCTTGCATTCCTCTCAGTTCGTCCGCAAACCAAGGCCGTAAAAAACGCTGGGGCACCCATCTGGATAACTTATGGGTCAGTTGACTTATCTCATACTTTTCTTTGTTTCGACCGAGTTGCTTTATCAATTCTGGTTTTTTAATGTCCTTAGGGTAACCAAACTTTTGTTGAATCTGTTTCACTGCATTTTCAAACTGGTCTTGCCTCCCAAAAGATAGCTTGAAGTAATTAATTGGATACCATACTTCTCCAATCATTTCAATTATTAAATCATCAATATTGATTTTCGTTACGCCAATTTTCACTTTTTCTAAAATGGCCAACAACCAGTAAAACTTATAAGAATTTGTAATATCGTTAAATGCAGCTGACAAATGATTAACGGGTAAATCTGTGGATTTAGGCAGTTTCATGATAAATATTCTTTTTTTAGCCAATATTGTCTGCAAGGAAAGGAATCGTGACCAGAGAAGGTTAAAGCATAGTTCATATTGGTAAAATTAAAAACATCTTGGTGTTAATTACTCCTTAGTTCCTTTCTAAATTCGAATTTAAACAAACGAAATGTAAATGACTGACCGGATGATTTTCAAATATGCTAATTTTGCCACGCAAAATGATTGAGTTATGAATATCATTATCGCCGGTGACGGTGAAGTGGGATTTTACCTGGCCCAGGCCCTTGTTGATTCAAATCACAATATTACCATTGTTGACCCCCATGAGGAACTGCTTAAAATGGTTGAGGCGCATACCGATTTGATGACCATTGTTGGTGAATCGAATTCGGTTGGTGTATTAAAGCAGGCCAATGTTGATAAGGCCGATCTGGTTATATCAGTCCTTCATGATGAGCAAACCAATATTCTCACGGCTATCCTGGCAAAAAAACTCGGCGCAAAATCTACCATTGCCCGCGTAAACACCCTGGAAAACCTCAGCGAAGGAAATAAAAAAATTTACGAAGAACTGGGCATTGATTTTTTGATCTCCCCCGAAGATATTGCCGGTCACGAAGTAATCAATATCCTCAACCGGCCGGAAGCCACAGAAATATTTGAATTATCCGACGGAAAACTTTCTGTATTCCTGATCAAACTGGAGGAAGGGGCGCCCGTTCTCAACAAAACCTTAAGCGCTATTGCTTCTGAAATTGGCTATTTGGACTTCAGGGCAGTTGCTATTCACAGGGGAATGGACACTTTTATACCAACTGGTGATACAATTTTTCTTCCGAACGACCTGGTGTATGTGATTACCAAGCCGGAAGCTATGAGCGAATTATTAATGTTGGGGGGTAAACAAAAGATGGACATCAGCAATATCATGCTTGTTGGTGGTGGGCGGGTCGGAAAAGTGGTTGCCAAACGCATGGAGAATGATCTGAATATCAAACTTGTAGAAAACGACAGGGAACGTTGTATGCGGCTTACCGATTTGCTTGATGAATCTCTGATCATCAATGGGGATGCACGCGACATTGACCTGATGGAAGACGAAGGCATTGAAAATGTTGATGCTTTTATAGCAGTTACCAATAGTGCCGAAACAAATATTCTCACCTGCCTGCATGCTAAAAAATATGGTGTTAAAAAGACAATTGCGCTGGTTGAGAACATCAATTATATTGAAATTTCACAGAATATTGGAATAGATACCATCATCAACAAAAAACTGATTGCAGCCAGCTATATTCTCAAATATTCCATGGGTGATGAAGTGGCTTCATTGAAATGTTTAAGCGGGATAAATGCTGATATTGTTGAGCTTGTTGCACGTCCGGGATCTCCTGTTACCAAAAAACTGATTATGGAATTAAATATGCCCGAAGGAGCTATTATTGGTGGAATAATTCGGGGTGACGAATCTTTTATTGCGATTGGCAATTTCCAGATAGAAGTTAATGATAAGGTAGTTGTATTTGCCCTGCCAGGTACTACCCGGAAAGTAGAAAAGTTGTTTATGAAAGGATCATTTTCCTTTTAATCCTCCCGGTAAATGTCTGAAAAGCGATTTATAAATATTTCGATTGTTGCCAGGGTGCTGAGCTTTCTGATGATTGTTGAGGCTCTTTTTATGTTGACTGGCCTGCCTTTTGCCTGGTATTATAACGAATCATTCTGGCCTCTTTTAATCTCAGCGGTTATTACCGGAACAACGGGTAGCATTATTTGGTTTTCTATAAAACCAAAGATCAAGAAAAAAGGAATTGGTAAACGAGAAGGCTATCTGATCGTAACTTTAAGCTGGATTGTCATTTCCGGTTTCGGCACATTACCTTATATCATCAGTGGTGCAATTCCATCCTTTACAAATGCTTATTTTGAAACCATTTCGGGTTTTACCACAACTGGAGCTTCAATTCTGAATGACATTGAAATGCTGCCGAATAATATCCTGTATTGGCGCGCCATGACACAATGGATGGGCGGCATGGGAATCATTGTTTTAACCGTAGCGGTACTTCCGTTTTTAGGGATTGGTGGTATGCAATTATTGGTTGCCGAAATGCCCGGCATCACACCTGATAAATTGCATCCACGGATAACAGCCACAGCTAAAAGGTTGTGGGGAATATATGTGATATTTACACTAGCAGAATTGCTTTTACTTTGGCTTGGCGAAATGGATTTTTTCGATGCAATATGCCATGCATTTGCTACCATGGCCACAGGTGGATTTTCAACCAAAAACGATAGTATTGCCGGATTCTCTTCTTATACACAATATGTGATCGTGTTTTTTATGATCCTTGCCGGTACAAATTTTACATTACACTATTTAGGCTTACACCGGAAATTCAGGAAAGCGTGGAGCAATCAGGAATTCAAAGTTTATTTTTGGATAATCTTATTGGTAACCCTATTTATCTCTTTAGGACTGATTATATCCCGGGAAACCGGCATTGAAAACTCCTTCCGAGATGCTCTGTTTTCAGTTGTTTCAATTCTAACGACAACCGGGTTTGTAAACAGCAATTATTTGCTGTGGCCATCTTTTTTATGGATGTTATTATTTGTGCTTATGTTTGTTGGAGGCAGTGCAGGGTCTACCGGGGGAGGCATGAAAATCGTCAGGCATTTATTGCTTTTTAAAAATTCATGGATTGAATTAAAAAGAGCCATGCATCCTAGCGCGATCATTCCGGTAAAATTTAATGGAAAAGCCGTTTCGCAGGATATTATTTTTAATGTAATGGCCTTCTTTTTAATTTACATGATTGTTTTTGCCCTGGGGACGGTTGTAATGTCGATGGTTGGATTGGATTTTGAAACTTCGGTGGGAGCCACTATTGCTACTCTGGGTAATATAGGCCCAGGAATTGGTGGTGTTGGTCCGGTTGAGAATTATGCTTTTTTCGGCCCTTTTGCAAAATGGTTTTTATCATTTCTTATGCTACTTGGCCGATTGGAATTATTTACCGTATTGATAATTATTTCGCCTGCATTCTGGAAATCCTGATTTCAGAATTTACCTCTGTATCTTCCTTTGTTTCCAAAAATATATCCAACATTGAACTCCATCACAATACCACTCCCATACCGTCTTTTTAAAAAAGTGTCAATGGCCTGATTGGTTGAACCGGAAAGTAGCGATATGTTATCAATAACCTGGATGGCATAACCCATTGTGAACATCACAAAAAACCCTTTGTTTAATACAAATTCGGCACCCACTACAATTTGAATAAACGAAGATGGAAGCACCTCAACAATTGCAGTTGTGCCACTTGTTGAATCAGTTATTTCTAATGCCTGGTCTGTTAATCCGGTTGAATAGATATACCCCACCCCTACAATTGGACTAAAGTTTTTTTCAAGGATAATATACCTTAACCGACCTGAAAACTTGAAACCACTCATTGCGATTCCGGCGCCTGCATCCAGTCCAAAATGAGGTGTGATATAATATTGCAAAGTAGCACCAACACCCACAAGCCCATTCCATCCCAAACTACCACTCACACCAAGGGTTCGTGTCAACCGAACAGGTAATTTCAATTCACCAAAATTTATTTGGTTTTGGGCGGAAGTTGAAGTTAGGACTGTAGAAAGTAAAACGATGAAAAGTAACCTCATTGAAATTTTAAATAATGGAACTCCAAATTTATCTTAATTATTTGGGAAATAAAAAGCATCATGATTATTAATACCAATCAAGGATTAAATTACGCCAAACGTTGACAAAAAATGCTGATTGGCACGAGGTACGTGGTGCGGGTCAGTGAGTTATGAAAACAATTTACCCGCAACCCGCATCCACGCACCCCGTAACCTAAATTCATCCAGTTAAAAACAAATTAATAATCAGTGGTTAATTTTAACTCTTGGTTTGTATAATTAATATTCATCGTAGAACAAAGTTTGAATTCAATTGCAGCCAACTTTTTATACTTTTGACTTCAATAAACCCGAAATGATCAAACTGTCGGTTGTCATAATTACCCTTAACGAAGAACGTAATATTAGCCGTTGTCTTGAATCGGTAAAGGATATTGCTGACGATCTGGTAATTATTGATTCCTTTTCAACCGACAGGACGAAAGAGATAGCCGAAACATTTGGAGCCAGGTTTATTACACAAAGATTTGACGGATATATTAATCAGAAAAACTTTGCAAATGCACAGGCAAAGTTTGATCATATCCTGTCGCTTGATGCCGATGAGGTTTTGTCGGATGAATTGAGAGAATCGGTAAAAGAAGTAAAATCCAATTTTGATGCTGATGGCTATACCATGAACCGCCTGACTAACTATGTTGGAAAATGGGTAAGGCATTGCGGTTGGTACCCTGATAAAAAGCTACGCGTGTTCGACCGCCGGCAAGGAAAATGGGAAGGCCTGATCATTCATGAGGAGTTTAAATTGGCAGAAGGAGGAAAATCCAGACACCTGAAAGGAGATTTATTGCATTACTCTTTTAACTCGATAATTGAATACAAACAACAATCTGAAAAATTCACAACACTCGGAGCCGAAGCTGACTTTCAGAAAGGGAAAAAGGCACCTTTTTACAAAATTTGGTTAGCGCCAACAGTCAAATTTGTTCAGTGTTATTTTATCAGGCTTGGTTTTCTGGATGGTAAAACCGGGTTTACGATCTGTCGTCTTTCAGCTACAGCTACTCATCATAAGTATATTAAATTAAAACAATTATACAAATAAAATTGAAACATCCCGGACGTATAATCATTAGCCGTACCGACAGCATTGGCGATGTTGTACTAACATTGCCGATGGCCGGGGCACTTAAAGAAATCAACCCGGGTTGTAAGATCATTTTTCTGGGTCGCGATTACACCAGGGATGTTGTTTCATTGTCAAAATATGTGGATGAATTTGCCAGTTGGGACGATGTCAGGGGATTGACAATTCAGGAAAAGGTAAAATGGATAAAAAATTTAAATGCAGATGTCATCATCCATGTTTTTCCAAGGCCGGATATTGCCAGAATAAGTAAGTCGGCAAAGATTCCTGTACGGATTGGGGCATCGGGAAGACTTTATCATTACCTGAATTGCAATAAAATTGTGCCGTTAAGCCGAAAAAATTCTGACTTGCATGAAGCACAGCTCAATTTCAAATTACTGAAACCCTTTTCAGATCGCCTGGTTTTACCATCCATTGAGAAAATAGCCGGTTATTACGGAATTGTACCAGACAAAAAATCAAATAAAAAGATTGATAAGCTTATCGACCAGACAAGGTTCAACCTGATATTACATCCTAAATCAAAAGGCAGCGCCCGCGAATGGCCAATGGAACATTACAGCGAACTCATCAGCTTATTGCCAAAGGAGAAGTTTAAGATTTTTGTTACAGGAACAACAGAAGAAGGTCAACTGATTAAAAGTTTCCTCCAGGAGAATAAAGATCAAATGACTGACCTTACCGGCCGGTTCTCATTGACTGAATTGATTGACTTCATTCAAAAATGCGATGGTTTGGTGGCAGCAAGTACCGGTCCGCTTCATTTGGCTGCTGCTTTAGGGAAACTGGCTGTGGGACTTTATCCTCCGATACAGCCCATGCATCCCGATAGGTGGGCTCCTATCGGACAGAACGCTTATTACCTGGTTACAAATAAAAAATGCAGTGATTGCAGGAAATCCTTAAATTGCCGATGCATGAATGAGATCTTACCACAACAAGTAGCAAACTTAATTGTAAAAAATGCTTGATAATAAAAAGAATACAGATCAATGGCTGGTGGTTGTCAACCCACATGCCGGCAGTAAAAAGTGCCAGCGCGACTGGCCCGATATCAGGAAACACCTTGAAAAAGCTGATTTTAGTATGCATTGTATTTTTACTGAGCGTCAATTTCATGCCATTGAACTGGTAAAAATGCATATTGAAGAAGAGGGATTTACAAAAATTCTTGTTGTAGGTGGCGATGGCACGCTGAATGAAACTGTAAATGGTATTTTTAAGCAGCAAAGATTTAAGACAAATGACATCACAATTGGAGTGATCACGGTTGGAACCGGAAACGACTGGGGCAGGATGTATGAAATGCCTGAATCATACAAAAAGCAGGTTAAGCTCTTGACGAATGGATATACTATTCTACAAGATGTGGGTGAGGTTGAGTATCGTCATGCCGTGGATGAAGAAAAGCGTTACTTCATCAATATTGCCGGAATGGGATATGATGCGTTGGTTGCGAAGAAAACCAATCTCATGAAACAAAAGGGTAAAGGTGGGGCATTGGCTTATTTAATCAACCTGATCTCGGGCTTGTTTCAATACAAAAATACACACCTGCAAATTGTTTCCGATGGGAAGCAGCTATTTTCCGGCAAAGTATTCAGTATAAGCATTGGCATTTGTAAATACAATGGCGGCGGCATGATGCAGTTGCCCAACGCCATACCTGATGACGGACTTTTCGATATTACAGTTATCCGAAAGACCACCAAATACCGCATTGTAACCAACATCAAAAACCTGTATGATGGTTCATTCGTAAGCATGCCGGAAGTAGAACAATACAGAGGTGAAAAAATTTCAATCACCTCAAAACCCCCTCAGAAATTGTACCTCGAAACCGATGGCGAGTCCCTGGGACATTCACCGCTGGATTTTAAAGTAATCCCAAAAGCGATCAGACTGATTGTGAGGAAGAAGTATTCGGTGGTAGATTAAAAAAACAGCATAAAGTAGTTTTCAATTAGCTCCTTTATTTGCTGATTCGTTGTTTCAATAAAACCTTTGGCATCTTTTATTAATTTCGCAGCGTTTTTCAATGCTGGAAATCAGCGCAATTAACAACGAATTAATTATGGGATACGATTTCGGGAAAATCGAAAAAAAGTGGCAGAAATTCTGGAAAGAAAACAAAACCTTCAAAGCATATAATAATTCCGACAAACCAAAATATTATGTGCTGGATATGTTTCCTTATCCATCAGGTGCTGGCCTGCACGTGGGTCACCCGCTTGGTTACATAGCATCCGATATTTATGCGCGTTACAAACGTCACCAGGGTTTTAATGTGCTGCACCCAATGGGTTATGATGCATACGGCCTTCCGGCAGAACAATACGCCATCCAAACCGGAACACATCCCGATATCACCACCAACAAGAACATTGATAAATACCGCCAACAGCTCGACCACATTGGATTTTCGTACGATTGGGATCGTGAAGTAAGGACCAGTGATCCGTTTTACTATAAATGGACACAATGGACCTTTATCCAGTTATTCAAATCATGGTACGATAACAATACAGGCAAAGCCAAAAGTGTTGACGGACTGATCAAAGAATTTGAGAAGAATGGGAATACTGGGGTAAACGCTGCATGCGATGAAGTTGAGCCATTTACGGCAGAAGACTGGAATAATTGGAATGAATCCGAACAACAACAGCTATTGATGCATTACCGTCTTGCCTACCTTTCGGATACTATGGTGAACTGGTGTCCGGCATTGGGAACCGTTTTAGCCAACGATGAAGTTAAAGATGGATTTTCTGAACGTGGTGGGCACCCGGTAGAAAAGAAACTGATGAAGCAATGGTCGTTGAGGATAACTGCTTATGCTCAGCGTCTGCTTGATGGACTCGAAAAGATTGATTGGTCCGAAAATGTAAAAGAGATTCAGCGCAACTGGATTGGCAGGAGCGAGGGGGCGAGTGTTGTTTTTGGCCTCTCCCCAACCCTCTCCACAGGAGAGGGAGTTGTTCCCCGATATCAAACTGCTGATAAGAAAACATGGCCCTTCATTAAGAATTCAATGCTTGAAGGACGACACAACCCAACTAAAGCAGAAGCCTTGATTTGGGATAAGCTTAGAAACAAGAGAATTGGTTATAAAATCAGGCGTCAACATGTTATTGATACATATATTCCTGATTTTGTTTGCTTAAGCAAAAAAACGGTAATTGAAATTGACGGAGGAATTCACGACAAACCTGATCAAAAAGAATATGATAATTTTCGAACAAAAAAACTTGAAGAACTTGGATTTAGTGTAATAAGATTCAAGAATGAAGAAGTTTTTAAAGAAATTGAAAATGTAGTAAATAGCATTAAAAAATATCTGGACAACAAAATTGTTGATTCTGAATCTTACAATGAAAACTTGACTTTTCCCTCCCCTGATGGGGAGGGCCAGGGTGGGGCAATAGAAGTCTTCACCACCCGCCCTGATACTCTCTTCGGCGCAACCTTCATGGTTCTTGCTCCTGAACATGAGCTGATTGATCAGATTACTACACTTGAGCAAAAAGAAAAAGTAGAAAAATATGTAAGGAGGGCAAAAAACCGCTCAGAACGCGAAAGAATGACCGAGGTAAAAAACATCACAGGCGTATTTACCGGAGCTTATGCTATTAATCCTTTGAATGGAGAAGAAATTCCGATCTGGACTGCCGATTATGTGTTGATGGGATACGGAACCGGGGCAATCATGGCGGTTCCCGGTCACGATAGCCGTGACTTTGCCTTTGCGCGTCATTTTAAGCTGCCCATCATCCAGGTTGTGTCCAAAAAAGGTGAAGAACCAACCGATCCGTCAACCTGGGACGACAGCTACGATTCCAAAGAGGGTATTATGATCAATTCTGGTTTTATCAATGGCATGGATGTGACCAAAGCCATCAGGGCTACCATTGATGAATTGGAAGTCCTGGGAATTGGCTACGGAAAAATTAACTATCGTTTACGTGATGCAATTTTCAGCCGCCAGCGGTATTGGGGCGAGCCTTTCCCAATCTATTACAAAAATGGTATGCCTTATCCATTGGACGAAAGCGAATTGCCTTTAAAATTACCGCTGGTTGATAAGTATCTCCCGACTGAAAGTGGTGAACCACCCCTGGCAAGAGCAAAAAACTGGAAAACCAAAGAAGGTTATCCGCTCGAAACTAATACCATGCCCGGTTTTGCCGGATCAAGCGGATATTATCTTAGGTATATGGACCCATGGAACGACAAGGAATATTTCTCAAAAGAAGCTAATCAATACTGGCGTAGTATTGACCTTTACCTTGGTGGTGATGAGCATGCAACCGGCCATTTGATTTACTCTCGTTTCTGGAACAAATTCCTGTTCGACCTGGGTCTGGTTTGCGAAGATGAACCTTATAAAAAATTGATCAACCAGGGTAAAATACAGGGCAGGTCGAGTTTTGTCTACCGCATTCAGGGGAAAAACCTGTTTGTATCGTTTGGTTTGAGAAAAAATTACGAAACACAAGCTTTGCATGTGGATATCAACATGGTGAATAACGATATACTTGACATCGAAGCCTTCAAAAACTGGCGGCCTGAATTTGCTGATGCAGAATTTATACTGGAGGATGGAAAATACATCTGTGGCCACGAGGTGGAGAAAATGTCGAAGTCAAAACTAAACACACAGAGTCCTGATGATTTGATCCATAAATACGGGGCTGATACTTTGAGGTTGTACGAAATGTTCCTTGGACCTTTGGAACAGCACAAGCCATGGGACACAAAGGGAATTGAAGGTGTATTCAGATTTTTACGAAAACTCTGGCGCCTGTATTTTGACGATAATGATAATTTGATCATTACAGATAAGAAACCAACTGAAGATGAACAAAAGGTAATCCATAAAACCATTAAAAAAGTTCAAAGTGATATCAAGCGTTTTTCATTCAACACAGGGGTCAGCGCTTTTATGATCTGTGTTAACGAACTGTCTGACCTCAAATGCCACAAACGGGAAGTGCTTGAACCGCTGTTGGTTTTGCTTGCACCCTATGCGCCGCATATTGCTGAGGAATTATGGGAAGCAACCGGCCATGAAGGGGGAATCAGCTACGTATCAAATCCAAAATATGATGAAAAATACCTGGCTGAAAATACTTTTGCCTACCCGGTATCGTTTAATGGTAAGATGCGCTTTAAATTGGAATTGCCGATAGATATGGTCAAAGAAGAAATCGAAAAAAGGACAATTGAAGCTAGGGAAACACAAAAATGGATCGAAGGAAAAACAGTCCGTAAAATAATTGTTGTACCGAATCGAATCATCAATGTTGTTGTGGGCTAAAACAGCGCCTTAGAATCCTTATTGGGACTTAAAAATCTATTCATGAACAGGAGATTTTCCATATTGATTTTTATCATTGTCCTCATTGTTGATTTAGATCTATTCCCTCAGAAAATAGTCGAAAACAATGCTTTTCAGGAAGAAGAACAGCTTATTTATAAGGTAAGTTACACCTCGGCTATTGGCGGTTTTGTGGCAGGTACAGCGACAGTTGAAGTAAAAGCATGTGAAGATACTACCATATCAAACAGTTCGGATTTTTATCACATTGTCGGAATCGGTGAAACCAACAATTTTTTTAACATTTTCTACAAAGTACACGACCGGTTTGAGTCGGTGATCAGCAAAGAAACATTGTTGCCTGAAAAATTTATCCGAAGAACCCGGGAAGCTGATTATACATACGATGATGATGTTATTTTTAACAGGGAAGAGAATCTGGCCATTAGCCGTCGTGCAGAAAAGCCTGTTCCTGAAAACGTTCACGATATTATTTCAGCCGTTTATTTTATGCGCACATTGAACCTGGAAGATTTTAGAACGGATAGTACATATTTAATAGATTTCTTTCTTGATGATTCGGCATATCATTCACATATCAAATATGTGGGCAGAGGTTACCTGGAAACCGAATGGGGATGGCTGCCTTGTTTAAAAGTAATGCCTATGATGGTTACCGGTGAAGTATTTTCAAAAAAATACCCCATGTTTGTGTGGATCACTGACGATGAAAACCACATCCCATTAATGGCTGAATCTGAAGTAATTGTCGGCTCGGTAAGGATGGTTCTTGTGGATTTTAAAGGGTTGAAAAACCCATTTATTAAACCGGTTAAACGAAAACATGTAAAATAAGACACATAAGAAAACTGAAGGATAAATTCCAAACAGTCTCTTAACATTCATTAACACAATACGGCATTAAGCTTGCGATAAAAACACCAAACCAAAAAACATACTCATGAATCGAATACTGCAATACCTGATCATCAGCTTGCTAATCATCACGATCAGTGGATTTTTACTTCCCCAGGATAAAAAAGATTATGCTGAAAACTGGAAAAAAGTTGAAAAATATGTTGATGAAGGACTGCCCCGGTCAGCTCTGAAAATTGTGGATGAAATTTACCTTCAATCCAAAAATGAAGGTAATGAACCGCAAAAAATTAAAAGTCTTATTTACCGGATTAGTCTGCAAAGCCAGTTTGAAGAAGAGCATATTGTGAATGCGATTGAAACCTTTGAAAACGAAATCGAAAATGCAAAATCACCTGAAGCAGATATTTTGCATTCACTGCTGGCAGAACTTTACCAGTGGTATTATCAGCAAAACAGGTGGCAAATCAACGACAGGGGTGTAGTGGTTGATTTCGAGCCAAAGGATTTGAATACATGGGATGCGGTAATGCTTAACAAAACCATTCGCGACCATTATCTGGCTTCTGTTCAAAACCAGGAAAACATCAGTAACATTAAGCTCAATGATTTTGAAGCAATTTTAACCAATGCTGATTCGGCCGCATACAGGCTGTGGCCCTCATTGTTTGACTTGTTAGGAAACCGGGCATTAAATTACTTTGCTTCAACCGATGTCGGCCTGGCGGAGATTGGAAATTCTTTTCCACTTAACAAAAACGACCTGCTACTCCCTGCCGATGAGTTTGTAAAGCTGAACTTTGATGAAATCGACTCGGCATCAACAGCTTTTACGGTGCTAAAGTTATATCAGCATCTGCTTGGCTATCACCTTCAAGCCGGAAATATTGAGGCAAGGGTTGACCTGGATTTGAAAAGGCTGCAATATGGATTAAACAATACTGATCAGTCGGAAAGTGCAACCCAAACATATATTCAAACTTTAGAGAAACTCAGGGAAGAATTTAAAGCAAATCCCGTTTTTGTCAAACTTTCTGCCAGCCTGGCGCAGAAGCATATGGAAATGGGGAGAAAGTATCAGGTTACGTTGGGCGATAAATACCGCTGGGAATTGAACAAAGCTGAACAAATTTGTAACGAGGCTGTTTCGGCTTTTCCCGATTCGGAAGATGTTGCTACCTGCAAAAGTATTATCAATGAAATTAATAAAACTGATTTTGATTTTCAGGTTGAGAATGCCGTTTATCCGGAAAAACCAATATTGAGCTACCTCTCTTTTAGAAATATTGAGAGAATACATTTCAAAATAGTTAGTTTAAGTCCTGATGATTTAATCAAAAACAAAACACGCAGGGAAAGGTCAGATATTATTAAAGAATATCTTAAAAATCCAACCATACAAAAATGGACACAGAAATTACCTGATGGCGGTGATCATCAGAAGCACACTGCTGAGGCGATCATACCTGCCCTTGAATCAGGATTTTACATGGTTTTTGCCTCGGCAACTTCAACGTTTGATAATGAGGACATTATATATCATACACTCTGGGTTACGCGCCTGGGTTACCTAAGCAAGAACAACAATACCGATGGTAGTATTGAGCTTTATGTTGTTGATCGCATAAGCGGAAAACCGGAAGAGGGTGTAAATATTACAGCATATGAAAAACGGTATAATCCAAAAATCAGGAGCAATGAATATTTGCATGCTGGTGATTTTACAACCGATAAATCAGGTTATGCAAAGCTCGATTTTGAGGGTAAAATAAAAAATACTTCAATCAGCTTTATGCTTGAAAAAGATTGTGAACTGTTGTTTTCAGAAAACGATGCATACATCTATAAAAAATCAACCAATACCAAACTAAAGACAAAAACCTATTTGTTTACTGATCGTGCCATTTATCGTCCCGGCCAAACCGTATATTTCAAAGGTATCGTAATAGATAAAGAAGGGAATGATGTATTCATAAAAACTGCTTATTCCACAAAGGTAGAATTCAGAAATGTTAACCGCAAAGAGATAAGTACGCTGGAACTTAAAACCAATGAATTCGGTTCATACCAGGGAGTATTCGTCATCCCGAAAGAAGGCCTCAATGGCCAAATGATGCTTAAAACCAAAACCGGGTCGGTTAATTTTTTAGTGGAAGAATATAAACGGCCCACCTATCAGGTTTTATTCGATACTATTCAGGGCGAATACAAACTTGGCGATGAGGTTACCGTAACAGGAACCGCTGAACATTATACCGGTAGCAGTGTAATGAACGCCGAAGTAAAATACAGGGTTGTAAGATCCTTGATATTTGTTCCTTACTATAATTTCTACAGTTACCAGAGGCCATTTCCGTACGAGCAACCCAAAGAAATTGCACACGGTAAAGTAATGACAGATGTTGATGGTAATTTCAGGATCAACTTTCTGGCAGAACCCGGCAATGCTTTTAACCTTCGTGAAGTACCACCTTACCGATATACAATCTATGCAGATGTTACCGACATAACAGGCGAAGTCCAGTCGGCTTCAACTCAGGTTTCGATAGGAAAAGAAGCCATGATGCTGACCTTCGATATGAAAGAAAAAATTGAAAAAGAAACAACTGAAGGGTTCACAATTCATGCAAAAAACTTTTCGGGAGCTTCAATAAATACCAGTGCTAAACTGGAATTGTATAAACTTGGTTCACCTGGGAAAACCTTTATCAAAAGGTATTGGTCAAAACCGGATACCTACATTATTGATGAGGAAGAATTTAAATTATCATTTCCAAATGTGCCATTTAAGAATGAAAACGATAAAAACAAATGGTCAAAACAGGAAATTATTTCGCAAGATGTTTCAATAAATGGTTCTGCTTCTGTTTTAAGTGAGATACTCAAAAACGCTGATATTGGGGAATACCTAATCACAGCCAAAGCAATTTCCACATCAGGTGATACAGTAGAAACTGAACGCTATTTCACTCTGTTTTCAACAGAATCGAAGAAATTGCCCGGCAATCCGCCGGCATGGTTTCACATTTCAAACAACAAAGCTGAACCGGGAGAAACCCTTAAACTATCAGTTGGTTCTGCAACTAAAAAGGCAAGAATCTATTATGAAATTGTTAATGGGGAAGATATTGTAGAAAGCAATTGGTTAACGGTGAGTAACGGACAAAAATTTATTAGCATTCCGGTTAAAGAAAACTACCGTGGCAATTTTTTGGTGAATGTAAGTTTGATAAGACATAGCCGTCAATATGCCCAATCATTCGTGGTTGAAGTACCTTTTTCAAATAAAAAACTGAACGTCAGTCTGGAAACCCATCGCGATCATCTTACGCCCGGTAAAATGGAAGAATGGCGGGTAAAAATTTCCGGGCCGGATGGTGAAGCAATTGCAACTGAACTTATGGCGGGCATGTATGATGCTTCGCTGGATCAATTTCGGGCGAATGCGTGGAATTTGAGTTTGTATCATTCCAAACGCAATAAATCAACCTGGACATCAGGATATTTTAATGCAGGATGGGCGCGTGACCTGTACCCCCGCCGGCCTTATCCGATCAATGTAAAAGCCACAATGTATCCTGAGATCAACTGGTTTGGCTACCAGCATTATTCAATTCGTCCACCCATGTTAAGGACTGATATGATGGCGCAAAAAGCTATGCCGGCGGAGGGTGGATTGGATGAGATTGAAATAAAGGGTGAAAAACCGGAACTCATTTCAAAAGATCAGACAGCCATGGGTGGAGATAAAGAAATGATTGAAACAGATGTTTCAGAAGAGAAAAGTGTAAAT
>JAUVKF010000092.1 GCA_030596395.1 Chlorobiota bacterium
ACAGCAGCAACATCAGAACAAAAAGGCCGAAGAAAAAAGTAAAGAGTTAAAAGAATTTATAGCACGTTTTAGTGCAAATGTTGCCAAATCAAAACAGACTACAAGTCGCAAAAAAATGCTCGAGAAGCTTAATATTGAAGACATTAAGCCATCAACAAGAAAATATCCCGGCATTATTTTTAAACCTGAACGCGAAGCAGGAGATAAAATTCTTGAGGTTACCGGCTTAAGTGCAAGTGTTGAAGGACAGATGCTATTTAAAGATGTTGAGTTTTATGCCAATAAGGGCGACAAAATCATTTTCTTGTCGAAAGATCCACGGGCAATGACTGCCTTGTTTGAGATTATCAACGATAAGCAAAAGCCTGATTCAGGTACGTATTCCTGGGGGCAAACTATTACCTCGACTTATTTGCCTTTAGATAATTCAGCATTTTTCAGGAATGAGTTAAGCCTGTTTGATTGGCTTTGCCAATATTCAAATGATACAACTGATCTTTATATCCGTGGATACTTAGGAAAAATGTTGTTTGCGGGAGAAGAGGTTAATAAAAGGGTAAGTGTATTATCGGGTGGAGAAAAAATGCGTTGCATGATTTCTAAAATGATGCTTACAGATGCCAATGCACTTGTGTTGGATACACCTACTAACCATCTCGACCTGGAGTCAATTCAGGCCTTTAATAATAATTTGATTAAGTATCCCGGGAATGTATTTATGTCGTCTCATGACCACGAGTTTATTCAATCTGTGTGCAACCGGGTTATCGAGCTTACGCCGAATGGGATTATTGATAAACTGATAGATTACGATGATTACATTGCCGATGAGAAAATAAAGGCATTAAGAGAAAAAATGTACAAAGTTTAAGTGGTATAAGTGACTCAAAGCGATTGGTAGCTTTTTGAATACACACTGTGTTTTAACAGTGATGGGTTAGCTCAAATAATATTGAAGCATTTAACAAGATTCTACTATAAGTGGAATACTATTTTCGTTTAGTGCTTCCCGCTTAAAATTCCTATAAAACAAGTTTTTAGAAAATCCTGCTTTTGATAATAATTCATTGATTTCAAATTTTCGTAAAGGATAAAGCTGAATGGTATTTTCAATCTTTTCGTCGGTTTCTTTTATGGTGAGAATAGTTTCAAAATCAACAATGTTTCTATTATCGTGATAATGGTAGTTCCTGATGAATTTGATGTTATCATTTTCAATAGTTGGTAAGCCGTTGATTTGCTGATCAATGATCCTGTCGTAATTGATGATCTGAAACAATAATTTTCCATCTTTTTTCAAGACACTTCTTGACTGATGAAAAAAATCGAGAATTTGATCAGGTCCTTTAAGATGAACCAGAGTGTTCCCAAAACAAACAACAGCATCGAATGCATTTGGTCCATACTCCTTTTGGATGTTTAGCATATCCAATTGCTGAAACAATGGTTTTTTAATTGATTCATGGAATTTTCTGTTTGCAGCCTTTAGCATTGCTTCATCCAGGTCTATTGCAGTTACTTTGCGGAATAATCCGGATAATTCAAAAGATAAACTGCCTGTACCGCATCCGATATCAAGTAATGACTGATTTTTGTTTTCCGATAAAGAGCGCCTGATAAAATCAACCTGTACTGGATTAAAAGGAAAGATATATTGGTAATATTTTGATATGCTAGTGTAAAAGCCCATTGATTAAACATTTTGTATCTAAGCTACTAAATTACTTGATATTCCGGATTGACAGATCTCAAGGAATTGGATAGTCAAAATTAAACCTGTCAAAGAGCATTAGGATTGGTATTGGCTTGTCAGTTTGCAATATATCAGGATTTAACCTGATCGCCTTTTTGTTTCCTGAATCTGTTTTGGCTCCCCACATCATCACATAAAGGCCTTTACTATGGGCGTATTTTATCTCTGAAGGATCAGTATCGATTGTAGTACCAATACCGAAAATGCCATTAGTCACAGCTTCATCAACGCTGCTTCCGATAACAATACCTTTGTTTTCCATTCCCAGTTCACGTCCCAATAATAAAAAATTCAGATCGCCTTCAATGAATACATTATTAGAGATATTGTACTTATCACATATTCGTTTTATCGACCGCAGATATTGACGGCGGTATTCTACATCATAATAGAGATCGGGTTCAAGTTTGCAATCGAAAGAGAAATACAATTCGTTTACATCAGGCAATCTGCCAAACACTTCATCAACTGTGTAAACAGGTATATTACCAATGAGCGTGTTATAGTAACAATCTTTAATTTCTGACCAATTATATTTGTAAGGAGAACTATATCCATCGCAGCGGGTTCTGCCGTCCAGTGTTTCATCATGAAACAAAATAAGCACACTGTCTTTGGTAATTTGAACATCCATTTCTGTTCCATCTGCCCCAATTCGAATTACCGGTTCAATCGATTCAATGGAATTGTTTGGGTATTTGTACATATCTCCCATCCCGGCATGACCAAGGATCATAATTACATTGTGGTTGAGATTATTAATATTATAATCTTCTTCCTTATCGCAACGACTGAATAATATACTTATCGCAATTATTAAATAAATTGATGTTCTGATCCTGTTCATCATTTTCGTTTTCCTCCGCCAAAAGCATAGCCTATCATCAGGTTAATGGTCGCCCATCCTGTATTATCATTGAATATCCAGATGGCATGCAATGGTTTGATTTCTTCTGAATCCTGACTACTGTTTATGGTAATCAATTTAGCAAATATTGAGATGTTTAAATCAACGGTAAACCTGGTAAATGCAACATATTGTACTCCCATTGTGGCTCCAATGCACATTCCTATTGTTGAAACATTTTTGTATTCGTAATTGTTGGATATGGAATGGTAGATTTCAGTTTTTTTAATATACTGACTCAAATCAAAGTTTCCACTTAAGTAAAATCCCTGGCCTTTCTTTTTTTTTGTTGCGATAAAATAGTACTTTAATGAGGGAGTCAGGTGATAACCCCATGTTTTAGCTTTTGTTCTTGTATATGAAAAACCAACAGTTTCATCAAAATAATCATGGTACTTAATGAATGTATAATCTTCGAATAAACCTGCATCAACCATTAATGAGATGGTTAAATTCTGATGGAGGAAACGCTCATATTCCAATCCAATCCACTTTTGATTGTGACCGTTAATTAAAGGTGCAATAGGAAGGACATTGAGTTTAATAATGTTATTTCGAAAATCACTGGGAGGAAGATCAACGGTTTGTGCTATCGACAAGAAGCAATTTGAAATTAAGAGAATAAAAAGTTTGTATTTAATAAATGATTTAATCACTAATTATACTGGTACTGATCTGATGCCGAATTTATAAAATAATTGTTGGCAACTACAACTAAAGACGCTTTATTCGGATCATTTTTAGCCTTCAATCAAAATGAACCGGTGGAGCAGCATTAAAATTAGAACGTGCTTATCTTTGTAAATATCATTTTTACATGATCTGTAACTAAAAACTAAACATACTAATATGAAACTTCTTATCCAAAATGCTTTCCCGTACAGATTAGTCCTCAGGGTTTTGTCATCAATCCTGATCAGGGCATCAGTTCTTGTAGCTTTATTTTTCACCTTAAATACTTCAAGCTGCAAAAAAGAAGATGTCGGAAAATGTACAATTATGACCTTCAGTGGCGACCAGGTATATGATGACATCAGCCTGGAAGAATGCCAGATCATATTTTACGATACACCAGGTGTGCAGGGCTGGAAATGGGAACCAAATCGTTAGGCTGCAAAATATTAAAATCGATTCTTTTTTCAATGTTGTACTTCATTGCTCATTCGAGGTTCTTCATCCTTTATAATACCTGGCATAACTACCATAAAAAATCGGAGGATTACCCCGCCAATTAAACCGACAACAGTCCAGCCAATGGTCCAGGCTACTCCAAAGTCCATTCCGCTATTCACCATCATTATCCCCAAATGAAAACTAACAGTTCCGGCAATTAGCCATGCAATACCATTGGCTATGATCCAGAGCGATGATTTAACAACACTCTTGCGAAGGAATAACCATTGAAGCAGCCCAACAATTAAACCCACCAGAAACCAGCTTAAGTAAGCATTAGCTTTAATTCCTTGAAAAAAAGCAAATACGGCCCACCCGATTACTGTAAGCAGTGCCCAGTAGTTTGATATTTTTATGTATTTACGAAGAACAAACCACTGCATAACGCCCAATGAAGCACCAAACAAACCCCAGTTTCCGAATCCTCCGGCTAACTCACCGCCGCCAGCCAGGCTGTAAACAGCGCTGAGTATGCCTCCAACTCCACCTCCTACCGTACAGGCAATAACCCAATTTATCCAGGGTATTTGTTTATTTTTTGGTTCGCTTTTTTTACGAATATTATCAAGGATCAGGGGAATAACAATGGCTACAATTGCGCCAACGATTGTTTGAAACAGGAATTCCATGGGAGTGAATTTAGTTGGTTATAGGTATGTAAAGATAATATTAATCAAACACAAATCAAATAGGGTTGGAAGCTGCTACGATGTGGTTTAGTATTTTTTGTGGAGAATAATTTAAATTTAGCGCAAACCTCCAAAACAGCAAATTCCTTTATGCGATAAGGAAGGATAAATACAACTGAAAAAGGAGAGAATCAACGATATATATTAAAAAAGTTTTTAAGTATCTGAGCTGATGTATGAATAATATTGCAGTAGCTCAATGATGTCTTTCTTTTTCGACAGGTTCAGTTTATTATGTTTGATGAATTTTTGAACCTGTTCTTTATGATCAGATAGCACATTAATAATATCGCTCTTTTTCTTTTTCACATAAACAGCCGGCCTGTCGTCAATTTTTATGTAAAAATCTTTATCGATATTCTGATAGGCATCGTATCCGAAAGCTCCTTTCTTCCCGGAAACGGTATTTACCGAATATTTAAGAAGCAAAACCGTAGTTCCTTCAGAAAGCTGTTCAAAATAACCCGCTCTTTCATATCCTTCCAGGGTATATGTTGAATAAATAAATACTTTGCCATCGTAGATGATTCGTTCAACTATTTTTGGGTTGACGTCGGCCCTCATCTCGAACTTGTCTTTGGTTACATTGTACATAAAAGCTACATTGGTGAGCATCTTGGCATCAATAGTTTGTAAATTACCTAATGCCCAATCAGAATTCAGGTATTTGGCATCGAATTTTGCAAAACTGGGTGCTACTGCCGATTGAAGAAATAGCCTGGAAACGCCATCACCGATATACAAATTTTGTGTTGTTTGGCCAAAAGCAGGAAATACTAATAACAAGCAAATAATGGAAATCAAAATTATATTTTTCATGGTTGCGGTATTTATATGCAAAATTATTTTTTTTAATTGTTTTTTGCCATAAAAATGATTCTTTTTTCAATATCTTAGCCCTCATGCTTGGAACCATCGTCAATGTTATCACAGTTGTTGCCGGAGGCTCAATTGGGCTTTTGCTCAACAAAAAATTACCCGACCGTTTTGTGAAGATCTTTTTCCAGGTTGTGGGTTTGTTTACACTTTTTCTGGGCTTCTCGATGGCATTGGAAACTACGCATGTATTGCACATGATCATGGCACTAATTACGGGTGCTGTTATTGGTGAAGCCCTGAAACTTGAACAACGCATGGAAACCCTGGGCGATAAATTGAAATCGAGGTTGAAACTGGGTAATGAAAAATTTACCGAAGGACTTTTAACTGCTTTCTTGCTGTATTGCATGGGCTCACTTACTATTCTTGGTGCTATTGAAGAGGGAATGGGAGGAAGCCCGAAATTGTTGCTGATTAAATCGTTGATGGATGGCGTATCTTCCGTTGCTTTAGCTTCAGGATTGGGAATAGGGGTTGTTTTTTCTGCCATACCTTTGTTGATCTACCAGGGAGGAATTACCTTGCTTGCTATGGGTTTTGGTGAGTTTTTACCTGAGGTGTATATAACTGAACTTAGTGCAATAGGAGGAATCCTGTTGATTGGCCTGGGAATCAGTATCCTTGAAATAAAAAAGATCAAGGTTATGAATATGCTGCCGGCCCTGCTGATGATTGTGATATTATTATGGTTGTTGCCGGATTTTGGTATTTGAGGAAGGTTATTTATATGCAAGTAAAATCAATGATCTTTTTTCTCACGCAGCGCCGCAGCGCTGCCGCGTGACAATATTCGTAATTAAAGAAACAAAAAGATGATATCTGAAAATTCAGAACATATTATTTGCCCGAATTGTGGAGAAAAGTTTGATGGGAACTTCGACTTTTGCCCGCATTGCGGACAGAAAAACAAACCGCTGAGTCTTCATTTTAAGTACTTTATCAACGAATTTCTTTCCGGTAGTTTCAACCTTGATTCAAAGATTTTCAGAACTTTAGAATTGCTAATCCTTCATCCTGGAAAACTTACTGAAGAGTTTATTGCCGGAAAACGGATGGCCTATATACCGCCGGTCAGGCTATACCTGATTATCAGTCTGGTTTATTTTACACTGCTCTCCTTTCTGAGTTATGGGTACTTTAAATTTACCGATTCGCCGGAAAAAAGCAATGATCAGCAGGTTGTATTTGGGTTTGACGAACAGGATACAGTAAAAGTGGATGTGCCAGGAGTGATGGATACTTTGATGATAGCAGGTAGTGACAGCACACAAGTCAACTCCCAAATAAAAAAAATATTGAAAAGAATGAGCACAAAGGAAGGCCGTGCAGAATTCAATGAAAGGCTTCCAAAATATATTTCAGTCGGCATGTTTGTGTTAATGCCGTTAACGGCGCTGATCTTTTACTTAATGTTCTTCAAAAATACTTTTTACATTCAGCATCTTGTGTTTGTGCTTCACCTGCAATCTGCCATGTTTATTTTATTTATTGTGTTTAACCTGGTTGAGCTGGGCATCGACAATGATTGGGTAGATGGAATAAATGTATTGTTGTTTTTGTTCCTGCTGCTTATTTGGATTAAGAAATTCTATGGATTAAAATGGTTTAAATCCATCTGGAAAATTCTTGTGTTCCTATTCTTCTACGGACTCTTGTTCCTTTTATTTCTGGTGGTGGTTGCCGGGATTAATGTCTGGTTTATCTAGGTTTTAATCAGATACTTTCTGTCGGTATCCTTTAGCAGTCAAGTACGTGATTTACGTATTTTTATTCTGTTTAAATAACATAAGTAACAGACAGTCAATAATATATAGTTTCTTCAATACTATCCTGCCTTAAGCGGATGTTAGTATTTTTTGTAAATTAGCAAGCAACAATTCAATAAGATATGTTAACACAAGAAAAAACGATGAATATAGAATGGGGCACATTGCCATTTGCGTATTTCCCAACAGATTTTAATGTTCGTGTAACCTACAAAAACGGAAAGTGGCTGGAACCCGAGGTTTCCGACTCGGAATATATACCTATCCATATGGCTGCAACTGCATTGCATTACGGGCAGGAGGCATTTGAAGGATTGAAAGCGTATAGAGGTATCGACGGTAAGGTGCGATTATTCCGTTGGCAGGAAAATGCAAAACGAATGCGTAGATCTGCAGAGGGAATAATGATGGCGGAGGTGCCGGAAGAATTGTTTGGCGAGGTAATTAAAAAAGCCGTAAAGCTTAATGCTAAATATATTCCGCCTTATGGTACGGGGGCAACACTTTATGTAAGGCCCTTGTTATTTGGAAGCGGCCCCCAGGTAGGTGTTAAGCCTGCAATGGAATATACATTCATGGTTTTTGTTTCACCGGTCGGCCCTTACTTTAAAGAAGGTTTTAAACCGGTTCCTATTGAAATTGTGCATGATTATGACAGGGCAGCGCCATTAGGTACCGGACATATCAAAGTAGGTGGAAATTATGCTGCGAGTATGCGTCCGGCCGACAGAGCACATAAAGAAGGATTTGCTTCAGTACTCTTTTTGGATGCACTGGAAAAAAAATATATTGACGAAGCTGGCCCCGCCAATTTTTATGGAATAAAAGACAATACTTATATCACCCCGCAATCGAAAAGCATTTTGCCCTCTATTACCAATATGAGTCTGGAGCAGATAGCGAAAGATATTGGTTTGAAAGTTGAAAGACGACAAGTATCGGTTGACGAACTGGAAACATTTGAAGAAGCAGGTGCCTGCGGAACAGCAGCAATTATTTCCCCTATCAAAAAAATCGTTGACCGCTCAAATGGTAAAGTTTATGAATATGGCGATGTGGCAGGTCCCGTCTCTACAAAACTTTACGAACAACTCCGTGGTATCCAGGAAGGTACAGTTGAAGATACACATGGCTGGACAGAGGTGATTGAGGGGATTTAGGATTTTGTGCTTAAAGTAACGGCATCATCGACCATTTCCTTTTGGTCATACCAGTTTTAGTAAGGATTGTGTGCCAACAGTTGCTGGTGTGGTAAACTGCCCGGCTGATGACTCTGGAAGCCATATCCATTATTTCAGATTCAACTTTAGTGGAATAGATACCTTCCAGTTTTAAAAAACTATTGTTGTAGGTGTCATTAGCAATGGACCAAAAATAATCCTGTGAAAACTCGACAATTATTGGCTTGGGCAATGTTATATTGATTCGATTCTGATATTTAAAAATATCTCTTTCAAGCCGGTTGTGAAAACGTGATAGTGTCGAGAATCCCAATCCCTTAAAATCAATTTTATGGCCAACATGAACCGGTGTGCATAAATCGGCAACATGATGGCTGATAATACCTAAAAACATGCCCAGGTTTTCAAGAAATTCATCTTCAGTATATGTTTCATCTTTTCCGGTTAGGTAATCCTGTATATAAGAAATACTTCCTTCAGCATGATTTAACGATCTTGTAATGCAGCCATGATCTTTTGGGTTATCGCTATCCACATAACACCGGTGTACGAGCTGTTTTTCTTTAGATCCGACTTCAATAATTTCCCACATAATCCTGAACTCATCTGATAATGTTGCACCACTTTCAATGCTGCCCCATCGTGGGTATAGAATATGCCGTTCTTTTTGAATAAGATTAGCCATTGATAAGTTGGCTACCAGTTGATGTGATTTACCGAGCATTAAAATTCAGGTTTACTTTTTACTTGTTTTTTCCAATACTTCTTTTGGGTTCAGCATGGGGATAGGAAACTCATTAATCTTTTTACCGGTTGTTTTTGCAGCCAGCATTCCACGGGTAGTACCAATAGCAACACTTATCAAAGGGATCAGGAAGTTGTTATTTATTTCAAATTCATTTGAACCTTTCTTAATTTTTATCACTTCACCCATTCCAATCACATCAAATAAGATTTCATTTACAAAAATCAATATCGGTTCCTGTTGGTCTTTCAGTGTATATTTTACAAATGTTTTTAATGCAAATACGTTCTTTTCAGGTTTAGGAGCGTATGCAAAATGAAGCGCAAATAACAGGTTTTTGCCGAACTCTATATTTTCAACATCGTCAGGGATATCCTTGCATGAAAACTCAAGTTCCCTGATCTTACTGATACGCATTCGTATTTCTTTTTGATCAGATGCCATTATGAAAGAATTTCGGATGGTTCATGAAACATTGGTACAGATGAATATTCTTTGTCAGTTGGATAGTTGGTTTTTTTTCGTTCCGGCGTTTTTTGCCATGTATAATAGAATTGATCAATAGTGATGAATTTTTCCTGAGCGATAGATTTACCGGTAACTTCAAGAATAGGTTGCCCCAGAACAGCCTCAATTTTTGACAAAGATTTTAAGGTGAAATTATGGGTTCCAGACATCCATTTGCTGATTTCGGATTCACTCTTGCCAAGTGCTTTTGCCAGGGTTTTCTGGTCTTTTCCCTGATCCGAGAGGATTTGGTAGATGCGGTCAACGATTTGAAATGACCTGTCCACATAGATGTCGATATCTTTGGAGATTCGCTTTCTGCGTTCTTCCAGTCTTTTGTTTTTCATTGCTCTTGATCTTTCAGATAGAAATTCAATTCACCGTACAAAGTTTTTTGATAGCAAGTGATTTTTGAATTTCTTAATCTTGAATTTAAATACTTGTTAATCTTTTGTAATAATTCAACGATTGCATTTAATTGTGGGTCTTCATTGTATGTAGGTGTTGATTTAATTCCTCCATTACCTAATATGACGATGTCGTCACTGATTCGTATCACATAAACACGAAGGTTACTTGTTTCGATGGGAATTGCATAAATGTCGTCATGCTGTTTGCTTTCCGGCCTGAAATAACGAGGCAATGCACCTTTTTCGCCAATTTTATCGATCCATTTAATAATGACATCAATGTCTTCATCATATGGACAGCCTTCAGGAAAGCAGTCGAGAAATTTATCGATTTCTGTTTCTTCACCATCGAAACGCAGGGTATAGAAGTTAACTCGTTCGTGTTCTTCAAATAATTCTATGCTTATTGTACGATTCACTTATAAGTTAAGTTGCAAATATATATACATTTTTAACATTGTCAAGGTTTTTACGTTTATTTAACACGTTTACCTTTTTATAGCTTTCACTCCCCCCAGCCTGCAAAATACGATTTGCTTTTATATACTTTGCCAACCACCATTCATGCATTTAATCATTCACACATTCAATCATTTAAGCATTTAATCATTCACACATTCACTCATTAAACCATTCACCCCTTCATCCATTCACACATTCACACATTCACTCATTCACTCATTCCTTCTCCCCCCAAACCTTCCCAATCCTATCCCTTATCTTCTGCTCGTAAATTTCAATAAGCTGTTTGTCTGCTCTAACTATTGATTGTTACAAAATTCATCATGCAGAGTTACATTTATTATCTTACCAGTTGTTTCAATAAATATTGTTTTGCCTTTTGATCCTTGATAATTTCTGATAATTGTCCCAGGTAATCAATATTATCGTAACCTCCATTGCTATTTCTTTTTAAACCAATCATCTTTGAATAGTAGTTCTTCGAGACTTTTTGTAGTCCCAGTACCTTCGTTAATAGTCTTGTCAGGAATTTCGATCAGATTAAAGGGCATGGCTACCATTTTTTCTCTACTCGACTGAATAAATTTGCAATTATTAATCCTTACATCCATTGTATGGATATTGATTACTTTTCCTCCCCTAAAAACACAAGATTCAAACTGAGATACTAAAATATGCGTTGAGTTAAAATGTATATGTCCGAAATGGCAATTCTTAAATTCGCAATTAATAAAATGAACTTCGCCTATATCAACATGAAGAAAATAGCAGGAATCAAATACACATTTAATAAATCCGGTTGTGCCTAGTGTCAAGTCATATGTAATATGACGTATATATTTACTATCTTTACCAAAAAAACTATGGTAAGATACAGAGTAACATTAACAGAAGCTGAAAAGGCTGAGTTGCTGAGGATTATTAAAAAGGGCAGTCATTCGACCCA
>JAUVKF010000095.1 GCA_030596395.1 Chlorobiota bacterium
CCTGAATAATCATCCACAATTACACTGTCGGCATGCAATTCCTCTATTTCCCTGTCGAAAAGCACCAGAGGGATCTCGTTGTCGACCAGTTGTTTAAAATGGGCAAAATCGCGGGTATTTTTTGAAATGGAAGCCAACACACCATCTACCCGGTTGGCCAGCATTGTTTGCGTATTCAATACCTCACGCATATACGATTCGTTGGATTGGAAAACCATCACACTAAAATTACCTTTATATGCTACCTCTTCGATACCGTTTAGGATGGTTGAAAAGAAATAATGTTGTACTTCGGGCATGACTACCCCTATGGTGTTGGTCCGGCTGTGCTTAAGGTTGAGTGCAATAAGGTTGGGTTTGTAACCCAATAGTTTTGCCAGTTCCTGCACTGCTTCCCTGGTTTTTAAACTGATATCAGGGTGGTCCTTCAAAGCTCGTGACACGGTAGAAGTTGAGATGCCTAATTTTCGGCCGATATCCTTTATCGTTACCTGTCTTTTCATTCCGTAATAATGTGTATTTGAGTGTATTTTAGAAGCCCAAAGTTAGCTATTTTAATTAGAATATGCAGAATTCTACGTACCGGCGAATTTATTCGCCGATAAATGGTTGTTATTAATGGATGCCTGAGATTGCTTACACATTGGGTTCCCAGGGTTATTAACGGCGACTGAAGTTGCCTTTACAATGTGCTTCCGGTTATTACTTCTCAATTGAAGTTGTTAGGACAATATATTCCCAAGGTTTTAAGTTGAATTGATGCCCGTTTGCGATTGTCACTTTATCGCCATTGAAAACATTAGTAAATTCACCTGCAAACATTTCGCGGTCAATGGTAAACAGTTGGTCTTCAGTACTGAAATTGAGTATTACCATTACTCTATTGTCATCTTTTCGACGTTCAAAAGCGAATACATTTTCATTTTGTCCTTTGGTAATTTCAATGATTTCACCACCATAAGTTCCGTTCCAGAGGGCTTTGTTGTTTTTCTTCAGCAGGTTGAGTGTCTTGTAAAAATCAGCCAGAGGTATCTGTGCCCAGTCAATGGTGTCTTTTTCGAAAAAACGAAGTCTTTTGTCGTTGCCTGCCTCCTGGCCGCTGTAGATAAGTGGCATACCCGGAATGGTATAAGTCAGCACTGCGAAAGCCTGTGATGCATCGCCCATGCGTTCTTTAGTGGTGCCGTTCCACGAGTTTTCATCATGGTTGCTTGTAAAATACATCCTGTAATCCTCTGGCGAAAACTTATTATTGTTCCATGCCAGTTTGTCCCACAATTCCGATGCTTTCTTTTCGCCTTTTGCGATGTCGTTCATCAGGTGGTGCATCTCCCATGTATAATTCATGTCGAATGCCTGTTGCAGCAATTCTATATTATCTTCATCTTCAGCAAGCATAAAAATAGGTTTAACCTGTTTTAGTTGAGCCACAGCATCGTTCCAAAAATCAGTCGGAACCATACCGGCTACATCACAGCGATAACCGTCAATATTTGTTTCTTCAACCCAGAATTTCAACGAATTGACCATGCTGTCGCGCATGGCTGGCTGGTTGTAATCAAACGCAATTACATCTGACCAATCGAAAGGTGAAACAAAATTGCCTGCTGAATCTTTTTGGTAATATTCGGGATGTGAGGTTGCCCACACATTGTCCCATGAAGAATGGTTGGCAACCCAGTCGAGAATGACATACATACCCAGTTCGTGGGCTTCGTTTACCAGTGCTTTGAATTCCTCCAATGTGCCAAACTCAGGGTTAACGGCTTTGTAATCTTTCACCGAATAATAGCTTCCCAATGAACCCTTACGGTTTAACTCGCCAATAGGTTGAATCGGCATTAGCCACAATATATCCACTTCCATTTCTTTCAGGCGCGGCAAATGTTTCCTGAAGGCATTAATGGTTCCTTCGGGTGTGTATTGTCTGATGTTGACTTCGTAGATATTTGCGTTCATACTCCACTCTACATGTTTCATTTTATCGGGTTGTTTGTTCTTTAATTGTTTTGATTGCTGATCGCATGAAGTTAAAAACAGGCCGGTCAACAGCATGATTAATGCGAGCGAAGATAAAATTTTTGAATTCATAATTAAATCAATAAATGCGTTAATATTTTTAATTGTTTTTTGATATTTTAATTGTGGTCATTGACCCATCCCATTCAAATTCAATAACGAGCCTGTTATTGTTGTCAAAATAGAATCCGGGTATATTATCTTTCTTTTTCTTTTTTATTTTTTTGCTATTTAAAGTGATTTGATCAATATCATCTTCATACTTCCCAACAATCTCAAATTTGATCTGTCTTTTTCGGGGCATACCATTGTAATCCCATCCATCACGGATCATCTTGATCGATATGTTTTTTTCGGACTGAACCCTGCCTGAAATGCGAAGCAGTTCAAATTCACCCCTGCCAATTGTTCCAAAGGTTTTACCATCATCTTCATACATATTGTACAAAGAACTATCACCAATCTCTCCTGGATAATATCTTATTGTCAACTCTTTTGAGGAATAGTCATCAGTACTGTTAACCGGCTTAACCAATGGTATAAATGATCCTTCCTTAACAAAGATGGGAATAGTTTCCAGATTTGTTTCCAGTGAATACCATTTTTCACCATTAAATGGTTGATCATCCCAGAATTGATACCATCTTCCTCCCGGAAGATAAACATCAATTATTCCCTGACCTTTTTGAATGACAGGGGCGACCAATATCGAACTTCCGAACATATATTGATTTCCAAATTGGTAAGTTGTTGTGTCATCTGGGTAATCGAAAAAGAGCGGTCGTATTATTGGATAACCCCGCAGGTTAGATTCTACAGCCGTATTATAGATGTAAGGTATCAGGCTGTATCGCAATTGCATAAAATGACGAACAATGTCCTGAGTTTGCTCACTGAAGTAGACCGGTTCGGAGGGTATTCCTGAACCATGTGGGCGTAGAATAGGGGAAAAGCAAGACATTTGTAACCAACGTGTATATAATTCTTCATCCTTGCTACCCTGGGCAAATCCACCTGCATCGGAATGGATGAAGGGCAACCCACTCATGCTCATGTGCAACATGGTTGGAATTTGCGCCTGCAAGCCTCCCCAGCTCCTCGAAACATCACCTGTCCAAGGGTAAATGGAATACCGCTGCGATCCGGCATACCCTGCCCTGTTGAGATTGAAAAGCCGTTCAGCGGGATAATATTTGCGGTAATTTTCAAAAAGCATTTTGTGCCAATAGTGGCCGTAAATATTGTGCACTTCATCAGCCATCCCATTTACATGGATTTGGTCGGAAGGATGGTTTTCCGGTTCTCCCAGATCGCCCCACCAACCTGCAATACCTTTTTTGATTTGCTTCTGATATTGTTTCCAAAACCATTCCTGTGCCTCGGGCTTGAAAATGTCGATCAAAGCGCCATGTCCAAAGTAAAACCCTTTGTTTACGTATGAGTTGCCAAGACTGTCAGTAGCCAATATTTCAAGTTCATCAGCAATGTCGAAGTTTTTTAGTGAATCAAGAATATAGGGTTCCGTAATCAGAATGGTTTTAACCCCTTTGCTTTTGAATTCGCTGACCATCTTTTCAGGCTCAGACCAGTTTGGTTTGTACCATTTCAACCGGCCCATTGTTCCATGGATGCTATCGCCAAACCAGTAAAAATCCAGGATGATGGCATCAATTGGAAAATTTTTCTCCTGCATCAAACTGACAATGGAATCTGTTTCATATTGTGTGCGATAGCCCATTCTGGATTGAAGGTTTCCAAGCGCCCACCTTGGGGGTAAGGGTTGGGTTCCGGTTAGCTTGCCCCATTGACGCATAATGTCGTAGTGGTCGTAACCTGCGATAACAAAATATTTCATTAATCCACCAATGGCGCCCCATTCAAGCACCTTAGGTTCAAGTTCACCTATATCAGCATAGCCTTTCTGAGGGTTATCAAAATAGAGCAAGTACTTTTTGGATGACATAACCAAAGGAACCGAATAATTCAGGTTTAGCGCCGGTAATTCGTAACCGTATTTTGGCCGGTTGTAAAGATTATACCTGTTTCCGACAAGCGAAAAGTCAATGGCTCTTTCACCCAATCCATATAATTTTTCGTTCTCATCAATTTTGAAACGCAGCCCGTTGTTGTCAGATCGTTGATAATATCCGTTGGATTCTTTTAGCAAAGTATCTCCTCTGTATACAAATGCAATATAGAAAGGAGATTTGTGTGCAAGGATGGCAAGGCTATCGGTTGAAAATGTAAGCCAGTTTTCTGTTTGTTCGAGGCTGGTTGCTATGGCAACAGGATCAAGGATTACAGCATCTGAAGAATCTTTTTCAGGAGGTTTCGATTCATAGTGTTTTACCTCAATTATTTTATGTGTGTATGGAATAATCTTTACCTGGCCGTGATCAGTTTGGATAAACAGTGTGCTGCCACTTTGTTTATGCGACAGGTAAGTGCGTTTATCGAAAAGATATTTCGGAGGTTCTATAACCGGAGACACGTATCCATTCACCAGAAGGAAAATGTCTTCATTCTTTTCAGTTTTCCCCACTTTCGATCCATCCTGATTCCGGAACACAAAAGCAAGCTGTTGAACAACCTCGTCTTCGCGCAACAGGTAAAAGTCATTAATAACAAAAGTAAATTGGTGCAATCCATCTCCGGTTGATGTCATTTTAACACTTTCATCATCTTCGCCCCAATTGCCTGTTACATGTTTCCAGTCGCCGCCGTCGATGCTTTTTTCAGTGATCGCTCCTGTGTGCAGGTAAACTGTACCACCCCAATCGACAAGTCCTTTGTTGCCCTCGCTCGAATTATAAGTTACGGTAACTGTATCAGTAGGAGTTGGGTCAATAGGTGTTAGCCATGCAACCTGGGCAGGAAGTACCGTTACGCAAAAAATAATTGTTAATAATGTGATTATTCTCTGGTACATATTTTTATAGTTCTTTGTCCCAATTCCCCCTTTCAAAGGGTGTAGGGGGGATTCATTTCATCAACTCCACTATCATGGGCGACTTTGCCGGAATGACCAATTTATCAAAATTTTCAACCAGTCTTCGGGTAAGGATACTCCTCCCTTTTTTATAACCTTCCAGGTTATCCGAGAAGCGGGAAAAGTCAACTTCCCTATTCTCTTCAGTATTGTTAAACATCACCATTACTGAAGCATCGTCATTATGCCTGAAGTAAACATATACCCCATTCTCAGGAATATATTGTGTAAACTCCCCATACTGAACCACTTCATTGGTCTTTCGCCACTGAAGCAATCTTCGTGTAAAGGCAAATGCTTCTTGTTGCCCGGGTGTTCTACCTTCTTTGGTAAAAGCATTGGCTTCATCACCTGGCCATCCTCCCGGAAAATCTTCACGAATATGACCATGTCCATCATGTTCTTTACCAGCCATTAATATTTCACCACCGTAATAAATCTGTGGTATTCCTCTAACTGTCATTGTGAACACCATTCCCATTTTAAATTTTCGGATATCTTCTTGCATTTTGGTAAAAAGCCTGTCGCCATCATGGTTGTCAGTCATGACAACAACATTCATTGGATTGCTGTATAAAAAATCTTGTGCCAGAATTTCATATAAAGCGAGTGTTCCTTTATCCCAGCCATCCTGCTCGTTAAAGGCCCTGTTGAGCGCATACATCAACGGGAAATCAAAAACATTGGTAAGATAGGAACGGTAGCCATCATGGTTGGTTTTATTGTCAAGCCAGTACGCCACCATTGAAGGGTAATCCAACCAGACTTCACCCACTACATTATAATCAGGATATTCCAATAAAATGCGCTTCATCCAATCAGCCATAAAGTCTTTGTAGGGATATGGGTACGTATCCTGACGAATACCATCCAGTCCAAGGTATTCAATCCACCAGATGGTATTTTGAATTAAAAATTCCGCCATAAATTCATTATGCTGGTTCAGATCGGCCATGCTCATATCGAACCAGCCTTTCACCATTTTCTCATAATCATATTCTGATGCATAAGGATCGGCCTGTGTAATACCGCGGTAATTTGAACGGGTAAACTCATCCCATTGGTTATACCAGTCCTTCATCGGCAAATCATCATTCCAGTAATATTCTGTTCCTGCGTGATTGGCCACCATATCCATAATGATTTTTAAACCTTTTTCATGGGCTTTCTTAACCAGGTTTTTATAGTCTTCATTGGTGCCAAAACGGGGATCAACTTTGTAATAGTCGGTTATGGCATAACCATGATAGGATTGTTTGGGCATGTTGTTTTCAAGCAGTGGGTTGATCCAGATAACTGTTACTCCCAATTCTTCCAGGTAATCCAAATGATCAATAATGCCTTTGATATCTCCACCATGACGACCAAGCGAATTTGACCGGTCAGCTTTTTCAAGCATGCCAACCATATCATCGTTGTTCGGGTCGCCATTGGCAAACCGATCGGGCATTAGTAAATAGATAACATCGGAATTATCAAAACCTTGGTACAACGAAGGATCGGAAACCCGCTCATTCAATATATAATCATAAGAGGCAATTGTTTTTTTCTTGTTTTTGAACTCGATTTTAAAAGTACCCGCTTTAGCCTCATCTGTTATAAGCAAATTAACGAAGAGGTAATTTGGGCTTTCAGCTTTTACAACCGATTCAATTTGAACACCTTGATAATCAATTTGGGGTGTTGTTACTGAAATATTAGCACCGTGAACCATTAATTGAAGTTTTGGATGTTTCATGCCAGTCCACCACGAGGGTGGCTCCACCCTGATTTGGGCATTTAGGCTCAACATGTAAAGCATCGAAAGAACAATTGTTAAAAAAGGCCTGCTTATCATATCAGAGAATTTTAAAATTTCGAATTGTGAATCTGTCAAAAGTAACACAAAAATGGTGCTATTTGTTTGAATATGCGATAAGTGAGCGAATAAATACCTACTCGGATATTTTACAAAATGGTGTAGGCTGATGCAATCGTTTGAAACATGACAATCCAACTATGATGATTAAGAATTACCATGATTAGTGCGATTGTTTACACTGATACAGTAACTTAAGGGCTTCGATTTCGCTATCTTTGTTTGTCTTTCAAAAATCAACTTTTCATTGCATGCCTAACAGAGAATTGCTTTATAAATACTGGGAAATATTGTATCCTGCCAGGGATAACCGGAAGTTAACGGATTTCTTATCAAAAATTCAACCCGACCATTCCGAAAATACCAGCCACTTACAGGATTGGTACAAAGATGCCATTGTATATTCGCTTTATGTTGACCTGTTTAACACCGATTTTAACGGCCTGATTGACAAACTGGATTATTTACAACATCTTGGTGTGAATTGCCTGTGGCTGTTGCCCATCCTTGATTCGCCAATGCGTGATGCAGGATTTGATATTCGAAATTATGATCGCATAAGAGCTGATTTGCTTGAGTTAAGCGAACATTTTACAAAAGAGGAACAAGAGAATGTATTTGGTAGCTTTCTTCAGGAAGCCCATCAGCGAGGGATAAAAGTGATATTTGATATTGCCATTAATCACTGCTCGGATGAGCATCCATGGTTTGTTGAGGCAAGGAAATCAGAAGACAATCCTTACCGTGATTATTACATTTGGAGCAAAGACACCAGCCTTTACAATGATGCCCGCTTGCTTTTTAAAGGCATTGAAGATAGTAATTGGGAACCTAATGGAGACGGTTGGAACTTTTTCCATCGTTTCTTCAATTTTCAACCCGATTTAAATTATCGTAACCCAGATGTTTTACTTAGTATGAGCGAAAGCATTTTATACTGGCAAAAAATGGGTGTGGATGGTTTCAGGGCTGATGCCATTCCGTATCTATGGAAGGAAGAAGGAACCGATTGCGAAAATCTTGACAATACCCATATTGTTGTAAAGTTTTTCAGAGCGATGCTGGATTATGTAAAACCAGGATCCTTATTGCTGGCCGAAGCCTGCCAGAAACCAAACGAAGTTGTAAAATACCTGGGAGATGGGGATGAATGTCATGCATCTTATCATTTTCCATTGATGCCGATGATGTTTAAAGCCATTGCTGCTGAGGACGGTACAGCAATAAAAGAAACATTGAGCCCGGCTGTTACGCCTGAAATTCCTGAGAATGCACAGTGGTTTACCTTTCTTCGTGTGCACGATGAATTGAGCCTTGAATTGGTGTATGTTTCTGAAGAGGATCGAAAATTCATCCATGATAATTATTGTCATCAACCGGAATGGGACTTCAGATTGGGGGAAGGTGTATCCGCTCGTCTTTCTGAATTAATGCAAAGAGAGGTATCAAAAATCGGCCTGGCTTATTCACTGATGCTTACTTTAACCGGAACTCCGGTGGTTTATTATGGTGATGAATTCGGAAAGTGGAATGATGAAAAATACTATGCCGAGCAGATCAAACTGAACGGTAAAAATGATACCCGTTTCCTTGTGCGAGGCCGAATCGACTGGCAAAAACTTGAAAATGAATTGAAAAATACAGAGGGTTTTCATTCGAGGGTTTTTAAGATGATATCTGATATGCTCACAGCCAGAAAATCGATGAAAGTTTTTGGACGTGGGAAAACCAATTTCCTTGAATCACCAAAACAAATATTGTCCTATACCCGTCACCTTCCTGAAGAGAAAGTGCTGGTGGTGAATAATTTATCATCAAAACCTCAAACATATACTTATCCAATGCCTGATAGTACCCTGGTCATTTTACATTCCGAAGGCTTCCTGATGGATGATACAAATCAGGACATGATATTCGAACCACATGGTTTTGGGTGGTTTGGAGTAATTGATTAATGCTATCACCTTGTCCCCTATCATCCTAAACGTAGTTAAGAATATTTGTTAAACCATATCAAAGATCCTTCACTCCACTTCGTTACGTTCAGGATGACAATTGGATACGCCCCGCAAACGATTGTATCCAATCATTTTAATCATACCTTTATCGTTTGTTGTAAAATTGCAATTCCTTTAACCAGAAAACATCACAGAAGCCCTTATAATTACGACTTTTGCATCATTACTTAAGAAATGAAAATACAATGTCAAAACACCAGTTTGAAGCCGTAATTTTCGACCTCGACGGGGTTATTACCAAAACCGCTAATGTTCATAGTCGTGCCTGGAAAAAAATGTTCGATGAATACCTTCGCTACCGCGCAAAAAAGTTTAACGAACCATTTAGTGAATTTACTTCTAACGACTACCTGCATTACGTTGATGGCAAACCACGCTACGATGGCGTAAAGTCGTTTTTGACTTCCAGAAATATCGAACTTCCATTTGGCGCACCTGAAGATAAACCTGAACTGGAAACAGTGTGTGGCCTGGGAAACAGGAAAAACAATGCCTTTAACGAAGTACTGAAAAACGAAGGCGTTGAAGCCTATCCATCAACAGTTAAACTTCTTGAACAACTAAAGAAAGACGGTGTACGAATTGGCGTAGCATCCTCAAGTAAAAATGCAGAGGGCGTTTTGACAGCAGCAGGTTTGATGCACTTTATCGAAACCCGTGTTGATGGCGTTGTGTCTGCCGAACTTGGATTAAACGGAAAACCTGCGCCGGATATATTTGTTACAGCAGCAAAAAACCTGGGAGTTGAACCTGATAATGCCATCGTAGTAGAAGATGCTTCATCAGGTGTCCAGGCCGGAAAGAATGGGAATTTCGGATTGGTGCTCGGCTTGGCAAGAGAAAACAATATTGAAGCATTAAAAGCCAATGGTGCCGATATTGTTGTTGAAGACCTTGAAGAAATTACATTGGACGATATCAACAATTGGTTTCTCAATGGGATTGATGAAGACAACTGGAAACTGACTTACAATGATTACGATCCGAATAAGGAAAAATCGAGAGAAGCATTGCTGACGGTTGGTAATGGTTTTTTTGGAACACGCGGTGCGATGGAGGAAACCAAATCCGGAGAAACCAACTATCCGGGAACTTACATTGCCGGAATGTACAACAGGCTGAAAACAACAGTTGCCAACAGGGATATCGAAAACGAAGATTTTGTGAATGTTCCTAATTGGCTGAAGATCAATTTCAAGATAGAGGATGACAATTGGTTCGATCCCAATGATGTTACCATCAACTCAATGAATCGTCAATTGGATTTTAGAAATGGTTTGTTAAGCAGGTCACTGGAGGTTACTGATCATGAAGGCAGACAAACCAAAATAGAGTCGTTCCGCATGGCGAGCATGGCAAACAGACATCTTGCTGCTACTAAATACCGCATTACCCCCTTAAATTATTCAGCTGCGATGAGTTTATGCAGTTCACTGGATGGAACCCACAAAAACGAAGGCGTAAAGCGTTACAGTACTTTAAACCAGCAGCATCTCGAAACCATTGACCAGGGTGGTAAGGGAGATACCACTTTCCTGAAAGTCAGAACCACTCAATCGAAAGTTGAAATTGCTGAGGCTGCAAGACTTCAATTCCATGTAAATGGAACTGCCCGACAAGTTGAATATGGTGTTTCAGCAGATGAGGGAATTGTTTACACCATTATTGATCATAAGGCAAAACAGGGTGAAATCATCGAATTGGAGAAAATTGTGAGCATACAAATGTCACAATCAGGCGAAAAGGACATTGAGTTCCTGGCACTGAAGGAAGTTGAGCAAGCTTCTTCTTTTGATGATTTACTCAATAAAAGTGAGAAAGCCTGGAGTAAAATCTGGGATAAAATAGACATCAAACTTGAAGGGGACAGGCTTTCTCAAAAGTTGCTCAGGTTACACAATTATCACCTGATTGTTTCTGCTTCACCACACAATATTGATTTGGATGCAAGTGTTACTGCGCGGGGTTTACATGGTGAGGCCTATCGTGGGCAC
>JAUVKF010000078.1 GCA_030596395.1 Chlorobiota bacterium
AACCGTTCACGTCAAGGATATCTGGAGTTTTTTAACGGATTATTTATCAGAACAAAAGGTAGATTGTATTGTTGTTGGAGAACCAAGGGACTTGAAAAACAGGCCATCGGATGCGAGCCGGTTTATTGAGCCTTTTGTAAACAAACTGAAAAAAACTTTTCCGGAAATTCCTGTTGAACGTTTTGATGAACGATTTACATCAAAAATGGCACACAATACCATGATCGAAAGCGGGATACGAAAACAAAAGCGACAGGACAAAGCATTGGTTGATAAGATCAGCGCAACGATACTCCTGCAATCATTCATGAATACAAAAAAAAAATAAGATGTTACCAATAACTGTATACGGTCATCCTACTCTGAAAAAAGTTGGTGAAGAAATTTCACCTGACTACCCCGAACTCGATAAATTAATTGAAGATATGTTTGAGTCGATGCACGAAGCAAATGGCGTTGGTCTGGCAGCTCAACAGGTAAACAAATCTATAAAGCTGTTTATCATTGACGCTTCGCCTTATGCTGATGAACACCCTGAATTGACAGATGTTAAGAAGGTGCTTATTAACGCTCAAATCCATAAAGAAGAAGGAGATGAATGGGACTTTGAAGAAGGTTGTTTAAGCGTGCCCGGTATCAATGAGTTCGTCCGTCGCAAACCCGTTATCCACATTAGCTATCACGATGAAAATTTTACTTTCCATAAAAATGTACGTTTTGACGGACTTATTGCACGTATCATACAACACGAATACGATCATAACCAGGGCATTGTTTTTATCGAGCGACTGCCCCATTTTAAACGCTTGTTGCTTAAAGGAAAGCTGAAAGATATCTCCACAGGAAAGGCAGAAGCCCAGTATCCCATGATTTACCCGAAAAGAAAAACAAAAAGATGAGGCTGTCTCATAATTCTTATTTCACGCAGCGCCGCAGAGAACGCAGGGAAAAACCATATTGAAGTTCAGTACATTAACGCTGCAATCATTGCGACTTTGCGTGAACCAATAAAGAAAACCTGACTTATGAGACAGCCTCATTGGTACGAGATGCGGGTTGCGGGTTAATGTGTTATAACTCTTGATTCGCATTAATTCCTAATTTTGATTTTTTTCCAGCCGGAACGTAAATGAGCATTTTATCAATTTTATGGCAGAGCCTGACAATCACACTTTTTGTGCTTTCCATGATGTTGATCATCGATTACCTGAATGTTTTTTCAAAAGGGCTCTGGAGCGAAAGCATCCAAAAAAAGCCGGTAGCACAGATTTTTATAGGTGCATTATTGGGTATTATACCGGGCTGTCTTGGAGTTTATACAGCAGTTTCGCTATATGTGCACAATATTGTAGGTAAAGGAGCACTTGTTGCAGCAATGATTGCCACTTCGGGCGATGAGGCTTTCTTCATGTTCTCCATCATTCCAAAAACAGCATTGATCATTCATTTGCTACTGTTTATCATCGCGATAGCAAGCGGTTTTATTGTGAATTATTTCGTAATACGTAAACAAACTCAGATTCCCATAAAACATTTTGAAATTCATGAGGAAGCTTACGAAAAGATACAACTCAATATTAAATACCTTTTGGGTCAGTTAAGGGATATTACTTTTATCAGGCTCTTTCTAATCATCATCTTTTCAGCGGCCATTGTTCTTGTTGCGCTTAATTTCAATCATATACTGGAAGGATTTGGAAGCATGGATCATGACCACGATTCGCATCTGCACCTGCACCCTGAATGGATAAGTATCACATTTATAGTTGTTCTTGCAGCATCATTGTTTATCGTATTAACGGCAAACACTCATTTTCTGGATGAACATTTGTGGAACCATATCGTAAAAAAACACTTTGTGCGAATTTTGTTATGGACGTTCCTCACACTGCTTGCTATTCACTTTGCCTCACAATATGTTGATGTTGAAAACCTCATTGGACAGAATTTATTCATTGTGCTTATCATCGCAGTACTTGTAGGGATCATACCCGAATCCGGGCCGCATTTTATTTTTATCATCCTTTTTGCTTCGGGTAATTTGCCCTTCAGTATATTGCTTGCCAGTTCAATAGTACAGGATGGGCATGGCAGCCTGCCGCTACTGGCCGAATCGCAAAAAAACTTTATTGTAATAAAAGCAATTAATGTAGCGGTGGGATTGGTTGTCGGGCTGATTGGGATATTGGCAGGTTTTTAAATGTTACCGAATAATTATTAATTCTTACTTTTGTGATTGCACTAATCATTTTGGAATGACCAGTAAGGGTGTAATTGAACAATGGAATGAAGAACTCGAAGGTAAATCACCTGTTGATGTTTTGCGCTTTTTTCTGAATCACTTTAAAGATAAAATTGCATTCTCCACAAGTTTAAGTCTTGAGGACCAGGTTATCACACAGATGATCGCCTCAATTAAACCGGAAACCAAAATTTTCACACTCGATACGGGCAGGTTATTTCCTGAGACTTATGATCTGATTAGCACAACCAGTAATAAATACGGGATCAATATCCAGGTCTTTTTTCCGGATGCTGCTGAAGTTGAACACATGGTATCAGAAAAAGGAATCAACCTGTTTTACAATAGTATTGCCAACAGGCAACTTTGCTGTTATGTAAGGAAACTAAGGCCACTTGAAAGGGCAAAGGAAGGACTGGATGCCTGGGTTACAGGTATCAGGCGACACCAATCTGTAACGCGCAATAATTTACAACTCGTTCAATGGGACGAAATTAATAAACTGGTAAAAATTAACCCGTTAATTGATTGGTCAGAAGAGGAGGTAAATGAATACATTGAGGCGCACAACATCCCCTATAACCAATTGCATAAAAAAGGATATGCCAGTATCGGCTGTCAGCCCTGCACAAGGGCCATCGAACCCGGCGAAGACGTAAGAGCCGGAAGATGGTGGTGGGAAAATCCTGAAACAAAGGAATGTGGATTACATAAGCGTTAAGCACCAAATCTCAAAATTCAAAACTTAAATAATAATCAACTTCCAAATCCCAAATATTCAAACAGATTTAGTGATTCGGCATTGAATTTTGTAATTTATTTGCTGTTTGAAAATTGATGCTTGTGATTTCTCTGAATCGTCAGATACTACGTCTTTCAATCCCCAATATTGTTAGTAACATAACGGTTCCCTTACTTGGATTGGTTGACCTGGCCATGATGGGACATCTGGATGACCCGATTTACATTGGCGCTATAGCACTCGGAAGTGCCATCTTCAACATGATCTACCTAAGTTTTGGATTTTTAAGGATGGGAACTACAGGCTTTACAGCCCAGGCTCTGGGCGCCAGGTTAAAAAGCGAGATTACACTTATCTTATACCGGTCGGTTATTGTGGCACTTGTGTTGGCATTGATATTAATTGCACTTCAATATCCAATTCAATGGGCTGCTTTTAAGTTACTTGACGGAAGCCAGGAAGTAAAAGTTCTGGCCAGAGAATACTTCTATATCCGAATATTAGCTGCCCCTGCCACTCTCGGACTTTACGCCCTGCATGGCTGGTTTCTGGGTATGCAAAATGCAAAGATCCCGATGGTGCTGGCCATACTCATTAACTCGTTGAATATCATTTTCAATTTTATTTTTATCATTGGGTTAAACATGACTTCGGATGGTGTTGCTTTTGCCAGTGTAATTGCACAATATTCCGGTTTATTGGTGGCAGTTGTGTTCGTTTTTTCGAAATACAAGTCATTTCTCATTACTTTCAAAGCCGCTGTTATTTTTCAGGCCAGATCACTTGAAAAGTTTTTCCGTGTAAATTCCGATATCTTTATCCGCACCATCCTGCTCATCCTGACATTAACCTTTTTTACAAGTCGCTCCGCCCGTTTGGGTAACGAAATACTGGCAGTTAATACATTGTTGTTTCAAATGTTTTTCATTTTTTCATATTTCGCTGATGGTTTTGCATTTGCAGGCGAAGCCCTTACCGGAAAAGCAAAAGGAGGCAGCAACAAGATGCTTCTGCACCAAACAATTAAATACCTTTTCTATTGGGGATGGGGAGCCTCTATATTGTTCAGCTTGGTGTATGCTTTCACATTAAAACCATTGTTATGGATAATGACCGATAACGAAAACCTGATCCAACTGGCTATGCAATACAGATGGTGGATTATCATCATGCCTGTTGCCAGTGGTGCTGCTTTTATCTGGGATGGAATATACGTGGGTGTTACCGCTTCAAAGGCAATGCGGAATACAATGATTGTTTCTGCATTATTGATCTTTCTTCCCTCCTATTTTCTTAGCGTTGGCCATTTCGGGAATCATAGTTTATGGCTTGCTTTGAACCTATTTATGCTAAGCAGAGGTATATTTATGTGGCTAATGGCAAAATATTCTGTTTACCGTTAATTTAGCCTAACTTGAGTAAAACACTGCATCTCTGTCATTTACGAGCCATTGTTTTGTTAGAACTATTCTAAATTACATAATAGTAGGTATATTTTAGTACTTTGTATTGCATAGTATTATATTTATTATTATGTTTGCATCATGAATTTAGATAAAACAAACGCCCAGATGAGGAAAGGCTTGTTGGAATTGTGTGTTCTATCTGTCATTTCCGACAAAGAAGTTTACACGTCTGACATTCTTTCTTCACTAAAAGAAGCAGAACTGTTGGTGGTTGAAGGGACTGTTTATCCTTTGCTAACAAGATTAAAAAATGATGGCATTTTAAAATACAGGTGGGAAGAATCCACTTCCGGTCCACCCAGGAAATATTACAGTCTGACTGAAACAGGAACAACAGTTTTGAAAAACCTTACCGAACATTGGGAAAAACTCAGTAAATCGGTAAAAAAACTTTTAAAATAATCAACACAATGAAAAAAACACTGGATATAAATATTAGAGGCACTGTATTCCATATTGATGAGGATGCTTACGAAAAACTGAATAAATATCTGAATGAAATAAGCCGGCATTTCAAATCGAAAAAGGGGCACGAGGATATTATTAATGATATTGAAAATCGTATCGTCGAACTATTTCAGCAAAAGTTAACCGACAAAAAACAGGTTATAAATCTTGTTGATGTTGAAGAAGTAATTGGCATAATGGGCCACCCGTCTGATTTTGACCAGGATTCAGAAGAGGAAGCCAATCTATACAGCGACACAAAAAAGAAAGGACCGAAGAGACTTTTCCGGGACATCGAAAACAGGACAATCGGCGGTGTATGTTCGGGACTTGGTGCATATTTTAACGTGGATATGTTGTGGTTCCGTATCGCTTTTATCGTTTCAATTTTTATTGGCGGAGCCGGTGCATTGGTTTATCTTGTTTTATGGATAATAACCCCCCCGGCAATAACAGTTAGCGAAAGACTTGAAATGCAGGGTGACCCGGTAACCATCTCAAATATTGAAAAAGCATTCAAAGAAGAGATGAGTGAATTAAAAGATAAACTCGATGACCTGACAGAGCAGGCAAAGCAAACTTTTAAGAAAAAACATTAAAAATCAGGTGGCAATGAATTTAAAAATGACCTTTATAAACCAGAATAATTCATGTAAACCCTAAAAGAGCTTTCCATTTCATTAATGTTATAGTTTTAGTTTTCTGTAACTTAAACCACCTTGTATATTTTATGTAAGGTGGTTTTTTATGGCTGTATATTTAATGTATATATCTTCTTTTCATGTCATTACAAAATTCTGTTTTTCTTTGCGTCACTTTCATCTTTTGGGACGGATTAAGTTGTAGTAAGAAAGAAAATGAGCAGATTGCTTTGTCGTGAGAGAGTAGGGAAAACGCTGGTTTTCGTGAATGCAACCTGAGCAACTCTGTACATATTTGTTCGGGATGTATTCGTACATTTAGTTTTTAGTTTGTGTCCCCGGTTTGGTACAGCAGGCCGGGGTTTTTGTTTTCACCCCGGTTGGTGTACTCACCAACTGGAAAAATACCATCCATAAAACATTATTATCACATCTTTACTCGTTGGTACGGATACCAACGAAGGTGGGGTTTAACTCTTTTTCAAAAAATAAGAAATACAGAATAAGGAATATCGAATAAAAAAGGTAAGTGTACCCGCTTTCTCATTTCTTATTTTTTATTCGATATTTAACATTTAATTTTATTGGGGTGTCCCTGTAAAGATTTCAAATATTGAAAAAGCATTTAAGGATGAAATAAGTGAATTGAAAGACAAACTCGATGATCTGACTGAACAGGCAAAGCAAGCTTTTAAAAAGAAAAATTAGAAACCAGATAGCCATGAATTTAAAAATGGCCTTCAAGAACTTGAATAATCCATGTAAACCTCAAAAGTGTTTTCCATTTTATTAATGTTATAGTTTTAGTTCTCTGCAACTTATGTCACCTTGTATATTTCATGTAAGGTGGTTTTTTGTATGTGTATATTTAAAGTATATACTGATTATTTCAACTGTCCAAAAACTCATCTTTTCTTTGCGCTGCGTAAGATGAAGGACCAGTGTGTTTGGTTGATTGTTGAAATGTGTGGAAGGTATTTGTAGTGGGAAGTGAATCTCTTGAACCGGGTTTTTTAGAGTGCAACCTGAGCAACTCTGTACATATTTGTTCGGGATGTATTCGTACATTTAGTTTTTAGTTTGTTTCCCCGGTCTGGTACAGCAGGCCGGGGTTTTTATTTTTACTCCAGCTGGACCCAAAACTAGCGCGCGAATATTTCGCGTGCTACAACAATGTCACGCGATAAAATCGCACGCGATATTTCAAGCGGAGACGCTTGAAACAGGGTTCTTAAAATAAAGAAACCGCTCCCTTTCCGAAGCGGTTTCTTTGATTATCAGGAGTTTTAATTTTATTCTTCTTCCATAAATGGATACCGGTAATCGGTTGGTGTAAGGAAGTTTTCTTTGATGGTTCTAGGAGATGTCCATCTGATCATATTCAGGTATGAACCGGCTTTGTCATTGGTACCTGATGCCCTGGCACCGCCAAATGGTTGCTGACCTACAACGGCCCCGGTTGGCTTGTCGTTGATATAGAAATTACCGGCTGCCTGAGAAAGGTATTTTGTACCCTGCTCAACTACATAACGATCCTGTGCAAAGATTGCTCCGGTTAATGCATAAATTGAAGTTGTATCAACCAATTCAAGTGCTACTTCCCATTCATCTGCATTATAAACATAAATAGTTAATACCGGGCCAAACAATTCTTCTTCCATAGTGATGTATCTCGGATCAGTGGTAACAATAACTGTAGGCCTGATGAAATAACCTTTTGACTTATCATGTTGTCCACCGGCAATAACCTCCGCATCAGTATCCTTTTTAGCATTGTCAATAAACATAGCCAGTTTATCAAACGATGGTTCATCAATTACAGCACACATGAAATTCGTGAAATCCTCAGGATCACCCATCTTGATTCCTTCAACCTGGGCTACCAGTTTTTCTCTTACTTCGTCCCACATATTATCAGGGATATAAGCACGTGAAGCTGCCGAACATTTTTGTCCCTGGAATTCGAAAGCGCCTCTCACCAATGCAGTAACCACCTGGTCGACATTGGCTGATTTGTGAGCAAGTACAAAGTCTTTTCCTCCTGTTTCCCCCACTATTCGCGGGTATGTTTTGTAGGTAGCAATATTGGTACCGATTGTTTTCCAGATTTGCTGAAATACGCCCGTTGATCCAGTAAAATGGAAGCCTGCAAAATCAGGATGCTCCATTACAACTTTTCCACCAACCGGCCCGGAAGGGTATATCAGGTTGATAACACCATCAGGTACACCGGCTTCTTCAAACAGATCCATCAGAACTTTTGCAGAATACGTTTGTGTATTCGAACATTTCCATACAATCACGTTACCCATCATGGCTGGGGCCGTAGGAAGGTTACCAGCAATCGATGTAAAATTAAAAGGTGTTAAAGCATAAACAAAGCCTTCAAGCGGACGATACTCGAGCCTGTTCCAGGTAGTTTTATCTGATTCCGGTTGTTGCGCATATATCTCAGTCATATACTGCACATTAAAGCGGAAGAAATCAGCCAATTCTGCTGCAGCATCAATCTCTGCCTGAAAAGCAGTCTTTGACTGGCCAAGCATAGTTGCGGCATTTATCTTGTCACGATATGGTCCTGCAAGCAGGTCGGCAGCTTTGAGGAATATTGCAGCACGCTCCTGCCATGGCATTTCAGCCCATGCCGGTGCAGCTTTGAGCGCAGCCTCTATCGCCATTGTAACATGCTCTGCACCACTTTTATAAAAATGTCCCAATACATGTTGGTGATCATGCGGAGGATGTATTGCAACACGGTTATCCGATTCAATACGTTTCCCTCCAATTACCATAGGAACTTCAATAACTTCAGCTTTCATTTTTGCCAGCATGGCTTTTAAAGATGCTCTCTCCGGTGTTCCGGGGGCATAACCTAAAACCGGCTCATTATATGCTTTTGGCACGCTTTGCAGCTCTTTATACATAACCAATTGATTTTAAACTGTTAAACAAATTTTGACGGGCAAAAATAATCAAATAATTATTATATTCTGTTAATAAATTAACAATTATTTTTTATGGATAACTTCACAAAATGCAAGAGGCACTTCTTTGGAAAAATCCCTTAATTTTTGTACCTTTGTAATCCCATTTTTTGTTTACGCAAACTTTTAAATATCAGCGTATTAAAAGAATTTGGGGCGGTAAATGTGTCGTTATGAGGAGTTTATATTACAGAGATAAAACCGGTCTGGATGTTAAGACACTTAGAATTGTTAACAGGTTACTGATTGAAAATCCTGATATCAGGGAAATATTTGAATCATCAGAAACTGTTCTCGAAGCAAGATTAAAATTAAGGGAGTGGGTACTGGTTTATCTGAACAAAAACCCGCACACAAAAAATTACTACCTGAAAAAAGTAAAAGGACATTCTGCCCTAAAAATAATCTCATTTCGCGACTACGCCGCCATCCGGTTGATGGATTACCTGGATAACGAAGGCCGGACATTCGCAGACCCAAACCGGAATAACGAGGAAGCAATAAGTAGTCCGATAAAGAATTTATGGCTAGCGATAAAACAGGGAAAAGGATCTGCTACTGAGGATTTTTTCCTTGATATGTATTACCTGTTTCGACAATTAAACGGCAAACTAAAAAGACGTATCCAATCGAAAGACCACGTATTAGAATGGATGGAACGCCATCCATCAGGCCTTAACGAAGATATTATTGCCATGCGACAGAAGAACAAAGAACGGATATTGAGGAAGATCATTAACAAAATAGACTCAGGGGAGTTAACAAGCCACCGGTTTGTGTTTGAACATGGACTATCTGATACCGAAAAATACCAAAAAGCCCTGGCATGGTGGGAAGATCACAGGTTTCATCTTGTATTCGCTATCCGTACTTCTGAATTGTTAAACGAAATGCTCGATTTTTCACTCAGGGAAAAAACTTTAAAGACCTTGAAAAAGGCAAAAAATAAAAATATTCCACTCTTTGTAAACCCGTTTTACCTTTCGAATATTAGTGTGGATATAAGGCCTTATAAAACCGGTGCCGACCGTCCGCTTCGTGATTATATTTTTCCGAGCAGAGAACTGGTTAATGAATTTGGACAGATATCGGCCTGGGAAAAAGAAGACGTGGTTATACCGGGTGAGCCCAATGCAGCAGGCTGGTTACTCCCCCCCTATCGAAATGTGCATCGCAGATACCCGGAAGTCGCCATTTTTATACCTGATACCGCCGGAAGGGCTTGCGGAGGACTGTGTGTATCGTGCCAGCGAATGTATGATTTTCAAAGTGGCCACTTAAACTTTAACCTGACTAAACTGGCACCTAAGATGACATGGCCCGAAAAAATGAAAACCTTGCTTCAGTATTGGGAAAACGACACTCAACTAAAAGATATTTTAATTACCGGTGGAGATGCCTTCATGAATACCGATACATCGTTGAAACAAATTCTTGATGAAGTTTATGAAATGGCATTGCGAAAAAAGGATGCAAATCATTACCGGCCTGAAAAACAGAAATATGCTGAAATAGTCAGGGTCAGGCTTGGCACCAGACTTCCGGTTTACCTGCCTCAACGAATCACTCCTGAGTTTGTACAAATACTGTCTGATTTTAAGGAAAAAGCTTCTAAGATTGGAATAAAACAATTTGTGATTCAAACACATATACAGTCAGCAATGGAAATCACACCTGAGCTAAAACGTGCGGTTGATTATTTGTTATCAGCAGGGTGGATTGTAACTAATCAACTTGTATTTACAGCTGCCTCAGCCCGGAGGGGACATACTGCCAAACTCAGGCAGGTATTAAATCAAATTGGTGTTATTCCATACTACACATTTTCGGTAAAAGGGTATATGGAAAACTATCACAATTTTGCTACCAACGAACGCATTGCGCAGGAAAGGGTCGAAGAAAAATATGTCGGTCAGCTTTCAAAAGAGGCTAAGCTTGATTTACAACAATGTATTGAAAATGCGAAGGGCATTAAATACAAGCTGGAAAACATTACCAAAAAGAATGGAATCCCTTTTTTGGCTACCGATCGCTCTGTAATGAATTTGCCTGGTGTGGGCAAAAGCCTGTCGTACCGAACCACAGGCATTACCGATGATGGCCGGAGAATCCTTGAATTTGAACATGATCAAACCCGAAAACACAGTCCAATTATTAATTCGATGGGAAATGTGATGATCGTTGAATCCAAATCCATAAAAAGCTTTTTAAACCAGATGGACGACATGGGAGAGGATATTGACGACTACAAAACCCTCTGGGGTTATTCGGCCAGCGAAACCGAAAAAAGAGCTTCTATTTTTAATTATCCTGAATACGATTATGAAGTTGTTGACCAGCTTACAAATTTCCATCTGGAACCAGAACAAATTACTGAAGAAGAGCTGATTGATATTTGATAATGCTTGTAGTAATTCTCTGCTTACAGGTACCTATGGTAAATATCCACCCTCAAAGAAGGTAGTTTTCTTGATGAAATAAATTGAGAACATCTTTTTACTTAATAAACTAACTTTGTAAGAAAGACAAAACATGAAACTCATCTCAACAAAAATCTGCAAAACCGGCGATATCGGTGTAAACGATAATCTTTTCGGTGGAATTATGCTGGCCTGGCTTGACGAAGCTGGCGGAATTATGGCCGCCAATGTTTGTTGCGATCATAATGTGATCACTTTAAAAATGGATGAGGTTCTTTTTAAATTGCCGGTAAAGGTAAAGGAGCAGATAAGGGTTTACGGAAAAATAAATAAAATGGGGAAAACTTCTGTTTCATTATACCTCGAAGCAAGACGCGCCAATTTAAAAGAAGAAACAGAGAAAGTAGTATGCTCGACAAAAATGGTGTTTGTTAGGATTGATGACAAAGGCAACCCGGTGCCAATCAAAGCCTGTTAGAAAGCAAATCCGATTGACAACCCAAATCGTGTATTGGTAAACGAAAATGAAGTACTTGCCCTGCTTTCGCCGTCCTGCTTGAGATCCACTTCATAATCGAAGCCAAAGCGATCAATAACTTCATTAATATATCCTGAGAGGTCATCTAAAAATTCCTGGCTCACATTCTTGTCGAATTCATAACCCATATGGTAATTTGAATACCGCGGACCAAAAAACATAAAATCAATACTTAATCTTTCCCACAACATTAACTGGTAACCTATTGAAAGACCTGCACCGTATTCATTCATCACAATATTTGCTTTATGAAATTGCATTTCATAACCTTCAGGAAAATAATCAAACTCTGCAGTTGTAGAATAATGAGTGTGCCTGAAGTAAACACCCAAATAGAACCCATCCAAAAACCTTGCATTGCATGTCTTTAAATAATACCTTAATTCCGGTGTTATAGCATACCCCTTGATTTTGCCCAACTTAATTTTTAGTTTTTCATCTTCGGTGCCAAAAATTTTAGGGGCATCACCTGAATATTTATAACCAGCACCTATCAGAAACGACAATCTGGGTATTAAACCTCGTTCGTAAATCAGCGATATATTATTAAAAGGAATCGCCAGCGTGTTGATCTTAATGATATTGGGGTATTTAATCCCTTCCCTTCTACGCAAATACTTTTCAAGGTCAGTATCTTGCGAAAATAAAGGGCTTGTTATAAATGATGCTAGGATGAAGAGTATGACTAGTTTTTTCATTGTATGTTTATTAATTCTTTTAACTTGGTATTTATTGAGCTGACAAAATTAAGGAAATGTTTAAAATGCAATGAATGATTATGAAAATTACTTGGCTATTTATGAGGGTCTGACTTGCAGTTTTTCAGATCGAATATCATAAGTTAATTATGAGTAGTAAATAATTTATTTTGATATTTGTGAGCCAATGACAACTATAACACTTTCTGAAAAGAATAAGAAGACAGCTTCAAAATGGCTGATCATATTCAGCCTTGTCTTTGCCGGTGAAATGATATTTAGCCTTCCGTTTCATGTAGCCAGGTTTTTCCGACCCACATTTTTGGATGTATTTAACCTGACGAATGCTGAACTGGGTGATGCCATTGCTATATACGGCATCATGGCCATACTGGTTTATTTCCCGGGTGGAACAATGGCTGACCGGTTCTCCGCCAAAAAACTCATGTCAATTTCGCTTTTTGCAACTGCCGTTGGGGGGCTTTTTCTCGCGCAAATCCCAGGTCAGTTCGGACTGGCCATATTATTTGGGTATTGGGGAGTTACAACTATTTTCCTTTTTTGGGCTGCTATGATCAAAACCACCCGTAACTGGGGAGGTGAGTTATCTCAGGGAAAGGCATTTGGCATTCTGGATGGAGGACGTGGATTGGTTGCAGCCGGTGCTGCTACGCTTGCTGTTATCTTTCTTGGAGAAATGCTACCTGACACTCCGGAAAACGCAACTGATGTGCAGCGATTGAATGCCTTCCGGTTAATCATTTATTATTATACTGCTTTGACCTTCCTGGCTTCTGTGCTGGTATGGTTTGTTATCCCCGATACAAATGGAAGTAAATCAAACCAGGATAAAAACCTGCTGAAAGGAATTATTAAAGTCATTCGCAACCGGGCTGTTTGGTTGCAGGCAATAATTGTTGTTTGTGCTTACAGTGGATACAAAGGCCTTGATTATTATTCGTTGTATGGCGTTGATGTGCTGGGCATGAATGAAGTATCAGCAGCCCAACTCGTTACCAATGCTTCATATTTGCGTGCTGCAGGAGCGATTGGGGCCGGTTTTATTGTTGACAGGCTTTCGGCCTCAAAAGTAATCACCTGGACTTTTGGGTTGCTAGTTGTCAGCTACATTTTACTCTCCCTTATTGATCCGGCAAATAAATTTTTGACAATTATTTACGCAAATATCATTATAAGCTTTGTTGCAGTTTATGCTTTACGAGGTGTGTATTTTGCCCTTCTTGAGGAAACAAAAATATCGGGTAAGCTAACAGGAACAGCAGTGGGTTTAATCTCAATAATCGGGTACACACCCGATGCTTTCTTTAACTCATTAGCAGGCCGCATCCTTGATTCTTCACCGGGCTTAAAGGGTTATCAGCATTTTTATATGCTGCTGACTGCATTTTCAATTGTCGGATTGATGGCAACTGCAGTTTTGGTATATGTAAAAAGACAAAATACAAGCGGCCATTATTAATTTTTATGGAATGTTGATCTAATAAGGTTAGTAACACTATTATTTAATAGATTGCTGCATTTCCTACCTTTGAAAACCAACCCGTAATCAATGAAACGTATTAACTACTTATTGGTTTTATCCATTTTTATTATGACATCATGCCAGCAAAAAGAAGAATTCCAAAACAATATAATTCAACAGGAAATAGCTGATAACTGGAAATTCAAGGGAACCGGAAAAAAGTCTTGGATGCAGGCTACCGTACCCGGAACCGTTCATACCGACCTGTTAAACAACGGGATGATTGATGACCCTTTTTACCGGACAAACGAACGCGACCTCCAATGGATCGACAAAGCAGACTGGGAATACAGATCGAAATTTATTATTGAAAAAGACATTTTTGAGAAAAACGAAATCAAACTAGTGTTTGAAGGGCTGGACACCTACGCCACAGTTTATCTTAATGAAAACGAGATACTTCAGACAGATAATATGTTCAGAAGCTGGGAAGTTTCGTGTAAAGAATTCTTGCATTTGGGTGAGAATGAACTTCGGGTAGTGTTGTACTCACCAATAAATATCGGATTGGAAAAACTGGAAGCAAACGGCTATTCCCTGCCCGCCTCAAACGATCAATCAGAGAACGGGGAATTGGGTGATAAAAAGGTAAGTATTTTTACACGTAAGGCCGGTTACCATTTTGGTTGGGATTGGGGCCCACGACTGGTTACTTCAGGTATCTGGCGACCGGTTCAACTATTGGCATACGATTATGGAAAAGTTGAGAACGTTCACATCATCCAAAATAAACTGACTGATGGCCTGGCATCTATGGAGGCAGTTTTGGAGATTAATTCCATGATGGATGATGAGTTCAATGTTTCAATTTATGTTGACGGCGAAGAACATGCAGGCAAAAAAATGGCAGTCTCAAAAGGAACTAATCAGCTTAGTTTACCATTTGAGATTAAGGATCCAAAATTTTGGTGGCCCAATGGCATGGGCGATCAGCATTTGTATGATGTTGAAGTTCGGGTAGAAAAAACAGGAGTAGCCTTAGTTGATAAAATGCATTTCAAAATAGGTTTACGAACTGCTAAACTTGTTCAGGAGCCTGATGCCGATGGAAAGAGCTTCTATTTTGAGATCAACGGACAACCGGTTTTTGCAAAAGGAGCTAACTACATTCCCAACGATGTTTTCCTTCCGCGTTTTCAACCTGCTGATTATGAACGTATCATAAAAGATGCAGCCGAAGCCAATATGAACATGCTGAGGGTTTGGGGTGGTGGTATTTATGAGAATGATATTTTTTATGATCTCTGCGATCAATACGGCATTATGGTGTGGCAGGATTTTATGTATGCCTGCAGTATGTATCCTGGTGATGATGATTTTTTAAACAATGCACGTTTGGAAGCCGAAGAAAACATAAAAAGATTGAGGAACCATCCCTCTCTTGTACTCTGGTGTGGCAACAACGAAATTGAAGCAGCCTGGGGCGAATATGAAGCAGGCCGGGGTTGGAACTGGAAAGAGCGTTACATTGAAGAACAACGCCAACAAATCTGGCACGATTACGATACCCTGTTCCATCATATTTTACCTGAAGCAGTTAAGCAATTCAACCCGCAAACCGATTACTGGCATTCCTCACCTTCGGGAGGAATGGGAAAACTGGCTAGTCATACCAATACATCGGGCGATATGCATTACTGGGGAGTCTGGCACGGACAGGAACCTTTCAGTGATTTTCGAAAATACCGTGCTCGTTTTATGAGTGAATACGGGTTTCAATCCTTCCCTGAACTGAACACAGTAAAAACCTATGCCTTACCCGACGAATGGAATATTGAGTCGGAAGTAATGGCCGCACACCAGCGCAGTGGCATCGGTAATTTGCGCATCAGGCAGTATATGGAAGAAGACTATATTATTCCAGAAGGTTTTGAGGAATTTCTTTATGTCAGTCAGTTGCTGCAGGCAGAGGGAATAAAAACTGCTATCGAGGCTCACCGTGCTGAAAAACCATATTGCATGGGAACATTATACTGGCAGCTCAACGATTGCTGGCCGGTGGCTTCCTGGTCGGGTATCGATTATTACGGCAGATGGAAAGCCATGCAA
>JAUVKF010000036.1 GCA_030596395.1 Chlorobiota bacterium
CATCAGAATCAATAAATGGAAATGAAATAAATCGTTAAATTTGTATCAATATAATAGCCAATGAAAACGTTCTTTTTTAGATAAACTTCAGGGTGGTCAATTTACTCCGGTCTGGGGTGGTCTATTTGACCGGAATTTGCATAATAATCAAGACGCGAGAAATTTATTAGCCGATGCTTATGAGCAATTAGGATATCAAGCAGAATCCGGGCCATGGAGAAACTTCTATCTGTCAGGTGCGCAGGAATTAAGAGTAGGCACACAGAAAGTAGATATGTCAAGTAGTGTCTCAGCTGATATGATTAAAGGAATGACAACCGAATTGTATTTTAATTACCTTGGAATGCAATTTAAAGGAACAGAAAACGCTGACTTAAAATATAATTTCAACATTGATTTAACAGATGTTAATGAAAAGGTAGGCCTTATAGTTAGTAACGGTGCGGTAATGCCAAGAATTGGAATGTTCATTGCTGATAATGTTACAGCAACAATCCACATAAAAAGAAGTGACCTGGATAGAGTTACCCTTAAACAAATCAGCTTTGAAGATTTAATTAAAGATGGGTCTCTTAAAATTGATGGTGACCAAGAGGCCTACTTCAACTTTTTATCAAAATTAGATGAATTTGAATTTTGGTTCAATATTGTAGAGCCGTAAAAAACATTGGAGGTTGTTGCAATAAAACGACAACCTCCTTAAAATAACCTTTTTAAATCAATTATTATGTTTTTAAAAAAAAATTACACTTTCGTTAATTCTACTTGTTTTAGTATTCGGTAGTATTCAAAAAGTTAACGCTCAGGCTGCAATTGTTGCATTAATTTTTGGAGATAAAGTAGCATCAGAGAAATTTAATATTAGTATGGAGCTTGGTTTAAATTTTTCTCAATTCTCCAATCTTTCAAACACAAAGCAATTTCAACCAGGCTTAAATTTTGGAATAGCTGGTAATTTGATGTTATCAGAAAATTGGTATCTAAGCCCAACTGTTTATTTTGTTTCAAAAAGAAAGCTAAAAGCTGAATCATTTTCATTAAACTCAGGAGACCCAAATTTAGATCAAGAATTCATTGATAAAAATGCAGACATTTTTTTGAGTTATATTGATGTGCCCATATTATTAGCTTATCAAACAAACAATAAAAAGTTTAGGTTTGGAATTGCCCCTCAGATATCTTTTTTAAGAAAATCTGACATTGAGGTTTTTGGAGATTATGGAAGCTTTAAACAAGATTATAAGTCTGAAACTAATAATATAGACTATGGTTTAATGGCCAGTATTGGCTATTCTTTAGGGGAGGCCCGCAAAGGAAAAGGGCTTTATTTGCAATTAAGGTATTATCAAGGGTTTACAGACGTTTTTAAAAATGCTTTTAGCACAAAAGTAAATAGGGGCAGTTATTTTTCTTTTCATGTTAGCTTGCCATTTATCACTGACGAATTAGCTAAAAAACACACTGATAATTAAAGCAACCAAGAGTAACTTAAAGAAAATAAAGTGGCTAACAATGTATAAAAATAATAGCCGAGACAGTAGTAAAATCAAGGGTTATAGCCCGCTTCAACTTCATCATAAATTGAAAGTGAATTACAACGCAGTCGGCTACTATTCTTATACTCACCGTTAGAAAAATATTCAGATAAAATACAGCTACCTTTTGGATAATATAAAATGGATGACATCAGCATTTTTCAAGACAAAACGATAACACCGACTGATAATGATTTAGTCGAAAAATTGGACTCAACTTATAATTTATGGATTCAGCTTCAGAATTTTGTATTGAGTAAGTACCCTGATGGATTATCTGAATGGAATTATCCAGGAAAAAAATATGGTTGGAGTTTTAGAATTAAAGATAAAAAAAGAGCAATTATTTACTTTCTGCCAAGAGATAAATATTTCAAAGTTGCATTTGTTTTTGGACAAAAAGCGATAGACATCGTATTGGCCAGTGATATTATTCCTGAGATTAAAACTGAATTAATGCAAGCAAGGAAATATGCTGAAGGACGTGGAATTAGGATAGACATAATTAACAACTCAAGAATTCCTGACATTAAAAAACTTATTGAGATTAAATTGGCTAACTAATTGAAAAGTTATCATTTATAATAAAGCGCAACACACAACAAAGGTGTTTAATTGAATTAATACTGCCTGGGTTTATATTCAGCATTAAACTCGTAATCCCAGATTTTTTCCCCTTTTGTGTTGAAGTAGGTGATTTTTACTTTTCGTTCATATCTGGACCCTGATAGTGTGACTTCAGCAAAATTGCGTTCCATGATTACCGACTCAGGAATCCTTAATGAATTGTTTTGATTAATGGCATTGTCGTTAAAACCGCTGTTCAGGGGCGATGAAGTCAAATCCCAAATTGTCGGCATTCCCTCTTCCCGCAATACGGTAACCTCCGAAAAATGAACATCGCCTGAAAGAAAGATCACATTTTTAATATTTTGCTGCTGGATAAATTCAATGATCTTTTCACGTTCATCATTAAAACCATAGTTTGCATACGATTCGTAAACTTCAGAGTTTGATAGCAATTGTCCACCAAGCACAACAAATTTAAAGGTAGACCGGCTGTATGCCAGGTTGTTGAACAACCAATCAATTTGTTGTTTCCCCAACTGGGTTTTGTTTTCAGCCTTAAGCCTGTTGGGTGAACGGTAGCTGCGATTATCCAGCAGGAAAAAATCGGCATCACCCCATTGAAAGTAAGTAATCGCACCTTTTATGTCGCCCACACCATAGGATGGATTAGCCCAGAACAATTCAAAAGCTTTGAGAGTCATGTTTTTATTCCAGAAGCCGATATCGCTGTCGTTGGGGCCGAAGTCATGGTCATCCAATATTGCATAATGATGGGTTGAAGCAAGAAATTTTTGCAGTTCGGGGATTGACCTGTCATGGGTATAACGATGAGTCAGGCCCGACCATGTGTTCCATTCCTGTTGCCTCAGGTAAACATTGTCGCCCATCCAGATCATAAAATCCGCATCTTTATCAGCCATGTTGTTATAAATCTCATAACCTCCACCATAAGGCTTTCCCGGCCTGTCATAAGCCGTATCGTTGATATAGGCCCCACTACCGAACAGAAATGAAAACTCAGGAGTTTCCGTTCGCCATCTCCATACTTGTTGTGTTGTAAATTTGGTAGGATAAGGAAGATCAATTTTTAAGTCATTGATAAATAAATCATAAAAATATGTTTGTCCAGGTTCCAACATCTCCGCAATTAAAACAGCTGTAAAAGCTTCTTCTTTGGTCGTAGTAATACTTTCCGTTTTGAAGATTTCGGCTGTATCTTTTGAATTCCAGTATTTGATGTAAACCTTTGCTGGTTTTGTTGTTTGAACCCATATGGCAGCCTCCCTTATTTCACTGTATCCCGGCATGGGCCCGGCTTGTAACAATTCATGCTGGGCAAAAGACCATAATGGGAATAATAAGATTAAAAATGACAGGGTTTTTTTTGTGTTCATCTTTTATGTTTTTTTCAATTCAAATTATTGGTAAATGATCGGCCTATTTTTACTACATCTGGTTCAAGCTCCTGGTCCAAGTGTCCACTTGGACCGCCTTCGCATGAAACAACACTTTTGAACTTACTGTTCCAAGCGGATGCTTGAAACAGTAATTCTTTGTGTCCATTACGGTTAATCAACATAGTTAAAAAATTATTCTGACGGTTTAGTTACATTTATTAATTTGAGCATTGATTTAACATTTTCAAGTTCACCATCGGTTTTTACAGGTGTAAGCGTTAAAACTTCAGCGATCAAAGAATAAATATTTACATTTTCAAAGGTAGGATGTGCAAATCCTTTTTTGAATGCAGGGCCTGCCGCATAAAATATGGCGTGCATATCTTTAAAATCATTATCGTAACCATGTGAGCCTTTGTATTTCATTTTTCTCCAGGTTGTGGAGATGGCCCAGCCGGGATAAGCAACTACAGTAATCTCCTGTGTACGGATATTGTTTCCGTAATGCAGGCGTTCAGGTAAGCTGTCGTGCTTCCATGCAAAAAGGTGTGGCGTTTTTTTTAGCTGTTGATATACTTTCTCCAATTTACCGGGTTTAACTTTAATATTCATTACAGGATCAAGGCCGTCATGAAAATCAATATCGGCAGTATCAATGTATTGATCCAGCAGTACGACCCGCTCCTCAGTAGTTTCGGCCATACCATGGTCGGAGGTGATAATAAAATTGATTTGATCATATATTGGCAGTTTCCTCATTCGGGTAAAAAATTGACCCAGGTAAGCGTCCAGTTTTTCAACAACCAGTTTAGTTGTATCTCCGTATGGCCCATCGCCATGGCCAATGTAGTCAGGCTCATGATAATACCACATGATCAACCCTGGCCGTTTCGCTTCAGTGAGGCTCAGCCAGTTGTAAACAGAATCTATCCGTGCTTCAAAAGGGAGTTCCTGTATATAATCGGGGCTGTAGTAAGATGGCCTGATACCTTTAATCTCAGCTGATGAACCCACCCAGAAGAGGGTTGCTGTTTTGATATCCTGCTTTTCAGCAGTTACCCAAATAGGTTCGCCACCATAAAAGGAACCGTCATTGACTGCATCACGGTCCCTAACTGAATATAATTTTTCCAAATCGCCTGCATAAAAACTATTTAATACAATGCCATGATGATCAGGGTAAAGCCCGGTAGCCATTGTGTAATGGTTGGGGAAAGTTTTGGTAGGGAAAGCCGGTTTTAATGATTCGGCAACAACTCCCACTTCTTTTAATGAATCCAAAACAGGAGTATTTGCAAATTCAGGATAATCCCACCTGAACCCATCCAGTGAAAGCATGACAAGGTAGGGTTGTTCGGTTTGTATTTGCTTAGACTTATTGTTCTCATCGCATGAAAATACAAACAGAAGTGGCAATAATGCAAGGTAGAGTGATTTATTCATGTCTTACTAATTTCGATTCAAAGGTAAAAAGAAAGTTAAAAATACTTTTTTCCCCTACGTATTGTTAATAACTGGACACTTTGTTAATAAGTGTTAAATTTTTTTTTTGCATAGAAAATCATATTTGAGTAAAATTGCATTGAAATTAAAAAAAAGCAGATTAAACTCAAAATTAAATTTTATGAAAAATGTTTTATTAAGTTTTATTACGATGGTAATATTCGTGCTTATTTCGACGATGAATTATGCACAAGTAACAACATCTGGGATAAACGGAAAAGTCACAGATGTAAATGGTGAAGCTTTACTCGGCGCCACCATTATTGCTCTGGAAACAGAAACCGGTTCCCAGTATGCTACAATATCGGATGATAAGGGGTTTTACTATTTACCCAATATGAATCCTGGAGGACCCTATACCATTACAGTTTCCTATGTTGGATTTGAATCTTTTGCAAAAAGCGAAATCTACCTTACGCTTGGTCAAACCTTAAAGATTAATGTAAAGTTAAGCGAGACAGCTACCGATTTGGCCGGAGTTGAAATTGTAGCAGTTAAAAATGATATGTTTGATGGAAACCGCACAGGGGCCGAAACAGTCATTGATCAGGATAGAATTAATGCAATTCCATCAATAGGTGGTGATCTTAATGATTTTACCAAGCTTACCCCACAGGCCAATGTAGTTGGTGCAGGTATATCCATTGCGGGTAGCAACAACAGATATAATTCTTTTATAGTTGATGGTACCATTAATAATGATGTTTTCGGACTTGCTGCAAACGGAATGAATGGTGGTCAAACCGGTATATCAGCTATTAGTTTTGAAGCCATTGATCAGTTTCAGGTTGTTATTGCCCCTTACGATGTGAGAATGAGTGGGTTTGCCGGTGGCGGAATCAATGCAGTTACAAAAAGAGGTGCAAATGTGTTCCACGGGTCTGGCTATTTTAGATTCCGTAATCAAGGCCTTGCCGGTAAAACACCCGGCGATATAGAAGAAGGTGAAGAAAGAGAAAAGTTAGACGATTTTACTGCCATGACTTATGGTATAACATTAGGAGGACCTATTATTAAGAATAAATTGTTCTTTTTCGTGAATGCAGAATTCCAAAAAGATGAGACTCCCCAACCATTTGATTTTGCTGACTATACAGGAAACTCAACAGAAGCTGGATTAAACGATCTTTCCAATTTCCTCAGGGATGAATATGGATACGATCCGGGTGGGTTTGGAACCACTACACGTGAACTAAAAGGTACAAAAATATTAGCACGAATTGATTATAATATTAACAAGAATCATAAGTTAATGGTTAGGTATCAGTATGTTTATGGTGAATCAACCGGGCCAGGACGGTCAAATAATGATAACATCTATTTTGCTAATTCCGGTGTTCTTTTCCCATCAAAAACCCATACAGCGGCAATTGAACTCAAAAGTGTTTTTGGGTCACAATACTCCAATAATCTAAAGTTTGGATTAACAGCTGTTAATGATGACAGGAATGTTATGGGCAGCAAATTCCCAGGGATGACAATTGATGATGGTAATGGAACGATTCATCTTGGAGGTGAAATATATTCTACCGGTAACATTCTTAAACAGAATATATTTACACTAACCGATAATTTCCAGATTTATAAAGGAAAGCACACGATTACTATCGGTACGCATAATGAATTCTATGACATTTATAACCTCTTTATGAGAAGAGCTTACGGTGATTATTCTTTTGATAGTGTAAGTGGTTTCATGCAAGGCGATCCTTCGTCATATTACCGCATTGGGTATTCGCTGGTTGATGATGTGAGAGGAGATGGATCGGCGGCAGCAGCAGATTTTAATGCATTTCAATTTGGATTGTATATACAGGATGAATTTCAGGTTAATTCCAATCTGAAGATCACGGCCGGAATAAGGGTAGATGTTCCAATGTTCCTGGACGATCCTCTTGAAAGACCAGGATTTAATGATACAACTGTCCCCAAACTGGAACAGTATTATGATTTGAAAGGTGCGAGATCAGGCTCTATGCCAAAATCTCAATTTTTATGGTCACCACGAATAGGATTTAACTGGGATATATTAGGCGATGCATCCTTACAACTTCGAGGTGGAACAGGAATATTTACTTCCAGGATTCCTTTTGTTTGGCCGGCAGGATCATATACCAATAATGGAATGGTGATTGGTGATTATAAAAATTATGGAGAACCTTTTAATCCTGATTGGCAAACTCAACCCGTTGGTGGTTCGGATGCTCCTTCCGGAAGCCAGATTGACCTTTATGCTGAAGATTTTAAGTTTCCACAAGTTTGGAGATCTAACTTGGCTGTTGATTATAAATTACCGGGAGATATTGTATCAACAGTAGAATTTATTTATACAAAAACTATAAATAATGTATCGTGGAAAGATGTCAATCTCAAACCGGCCTGGGGAAATGCTACCGGTACTCCTGATGACAGAAAGCTTTATACAACATATAAGAATGGCATCGAATCAGAATATGGGCAGATTATGCTGGGAGATAATACAAATGAAGGATACTCATACAATATAACAGCCCAATTGCAAAAACAGTTCAATTTTGGACTATTTGCCAGTCTTGCGTATACTTATGGAAAATCAGAATCTGTATTTGATGGAACAAGTTCACAAAACTCATCGCAATGGAATTATCTGGTAAGTAGCCCAATTCCAAGAAATGAAGCTGGACTTGCAGTTTCTAATTTTGACCTTGGACACCGGGTCGTTGGTCTTGTATCGTATAAAATTGAATATGTAAATCATTTGGCAACAAGCATATCCGTTTTTTATAACGGACAAACCGGTAGCCCATTTTCATACATTTACAATGATTACAGGGGCAACTTTACTAATGAAGCTTATAAGGGTCCACAGTTGATTTATATCCCTGCGAACCAGTCAGATATTATCTTTGAAGGCTCTGCTGACGAACAACAATCTCAGTGGACCGAACTTGATGCTTTTATCAAACAGGATAAATATTTATCAGAACACAGAGGTGAGTACGCAACCAGAAATGCTTCCCGTTTACCCTGGGTCAATATTTTTGACCTGAAGATTGCCCAGGATATTTTCTTTAAAGCAGGCGATCATCGACATACACTCCAGATAACCATGGATATATTCAATTTTGGTAATTTATTGAATAAGGACTGGGGCAGGAGATATTACGCTTCAAATGGAAATATTGGATTAATAAAATTTGAACAATTTCAGGATGATGATACAACACCCGAATTCTCATTTACAAGACCGGAAAATGATGAAGCCTGGTATCTTGATGATTCAGGACTTAATAGTTCAAGATGGCAAGCTATGATTGGTGTTAGATATATATTCTAATTGAAGTACACATTTCAAGAAAAAGCCTCAACTATCTGTTGAGGCTTTTTTTGTAAGTAAAGAATTATGAAATCTTTGTTATTACTGTCGGCTCCGGAATTAAACCGGATCTGGAAGTTTAATATTGGTTCACGCAGAAACGCTAAGGCGCAGAGTTTTTTATTAAAAAAGTTTCTTTGCGACTCTGCGACTTTGCGTGAGATTTAACCTCCTCACTGGCTATTCCGCCGGTCGGGAATTCCTGCCGTAGCTTTAGCATAGGCAGGGCACGCTGCCCCGAAGAAAATGTCGCAGCAAATGTATTTTTTTATTTTGATGAAAAAGTGTTTTGCAGAATCTAGACAGCTTCTAATTTAGGAGGCATGAATATATTCCAGGGCCGATAAGGCAGCTATCGTTCCATCTGCAACTGCGGTGGTTACCTGACGGTATTTTTTCTCGCGTGAATCGCCGGCAACGAAAACACCTTCAACGTTAGTTTGAAGATCATCTCCTGCAATAATCTCGTTTCTGTGATTCAATTTTACCGAAGTGTTTTTAAGTGTCTCTGTATTTGGCTCATATCCGATTAAAATAAAGACGCCATCAATCTTCTTCTCAGATACAATTCCTGTTTTCAGGTTTTTAAAGCTTACTTTTTCCAGTGTTTCGGTACCCGCGAAAGCAGTGATGTGAGAATCCATAATGAAGTCAATTTTTGGATTTTCCTTTGCTTCCTTTACCGCATGCTGAAATGCCTGAAAATGATCGAACTCGTGAAGTATGGTAACTTTGCTAGCATATTTTGTTAGCGATACCGCTTCTTCCAGCGCTGAATTTCCTCCCCCGACAACAATAATTTCTTTATCCTGAAAAAAATCGCCATCGCAGGTTGCACAATACGAAATACCTTTTCCTTTAAATTCAATTTCACCAGGTACATTTAACATGCGTGATCGTCCCCCCATGGCAAGAATAACAACAGGCGCTTCATAAATCAAATTATCGTTTACAGTAACTGTTTTGGATTTTTGTTGAATGGCTAGTCCGGTAATATTGATATTTGATTTGATATCGCATCCAAAGGATTTGGCCTGTTTTTTCATGGTTGACGAAAGCTGGTATCCGCTTATGCTTTCCACGCCCGGATAATTTGCAATCTGATGGGTAAGAACCATCTGGCCGCCGATAATCCCGGTATCAAGAATCAGGGTTTTTGCTTTGGCTCGCGCAAGGTATAATCCTGCGGTTAAACCGGCCGGACCACCGCCGATAATAATAGCATCGTAATGTTTTTTTTCCATTGTTATAAAATGATAAGGCCTGACAAACTTTCCTGAAAAATGTGATCAGCAAAACTTGTCAGGTATATTCCTGTTAAAAGGGTTTAATTTAGTTCCCGGCTTAGAATTTCTGCTATTTGCTCCCTGTTTTGGATACTGCTTGTGGCTTCAATAACTTTACCGTTTTTATAATAAATGGTAAACGGTAATCCCATAAAGCTTGCTGCCTCAGGAAGATTTCTGATAACTGAAGCATGTGGGTTATCGAAAAGCATATCCCTGAACTCAACTTGTGGATACTCATCCTGTAGTTCTTCCATAATGTCGTAAACGGGTAAGCACATGGGCCCCATGCGTCCGCAACAGATCATTACATTTTCATTGTTATTAATTAACTCGCTATGCTCATCAGCTGTAGCAACATGTTTCAAATTTGTTTGTAAAGTCATATCTTCAGAATTAAAAATTAAAATTACTGCATATCACAAATTGTGCCAAAAGGTGATATTAAAGCGATATAATTATATATAAATGATGATAAGAGACCTTTGCCAAGCTTCAGAAAATTCTAATTCTTTATTTGCACTCAGGATGACGGTTTTAGATTGGGAGTGTTTGTCATGCTGAGCGCCTGCCTGCCAAAGCGAAACGACGGACAGGGAATGGAATGTAGCGAAGTATCTTTATTAGGTTTCATAAAGATCCCTGCCTGACGGCGAGGCAGGCTTCTCCGTCAACTGACAGATCAGGATGACAAAATGGATGTTTTACAAAAGTCTCAAATAGTACTTTGGAAGTAAATAGTCTTTCAGTCCGTGTCAGGGGTTAACCGGGCTTATTGTATCAGTTAATCATAAAAAGATTTGATCACCCTTAACTGGTGGGTGTATTGATTTGTGTCAACATTGAAAATACCCTGGTGGTCAATTTTGTCTATTCTTACCTTACCCGAAGCATGAATGATCTGGTTGTCGTCTAAAATGATCCCAACATGGTTAATGTTCCCATCTTCGTTGCCAAAAAATGCAAGGTCACCGGTATTTGCCTCATGGATAAAGTTTATGGTGTTACCCTGAAGAACTTGTTGGGCTGAATCACGAGGGAGGAAAGTACCACCGATCTTAAAAACGAGTTGCGTGAACCCGGAACAATCTATTCCAAAAAGAGAACGGCCTCCCCACAGGTAAGGTGCATTAACGTACTTTTTTGCGATTTCCATTAAACCAATTCTGTCAGTTTTGTTTTTCGAATGGTGGCTTTGCCCGTTGTAAACAAACTCAGTTCCATTCAAAAAAAATCGGTTGTTATGATATTGTGGCAAACTTGACCCCAGTGTAAGCATTACTTTCGACTTTGTATCAACCGATTCTGCTACAGCGGCAAAATCCATTACATAAAACCGGTTCGTGGTTAGCAGGTCATTGTATTCACTTTGGTCTATCACGGAAACTTGTTTATTATCAACCCAACCGTCATACTGATCATCAGCTGATTCGATGAGCAGCCAATTTTTATATTTGTCTTTTATTACCAAAACATCTCCAAACAGTAGCTGATTAATCATTTCAGTTCGGTCGCCCGGCTGAATTCGAACCGGAATCAGTGTTTGGTTGCAAATAGCATAATCCATCTTTTTGGCAATTTATAATTTCTAATTGTGCTTTTACTATTTTTGTTCTGAAAAACAGGTAATAATGGCTTCTATTTTTTCAAAAGTACAATATAATTATTATGAAATTCTAAAGGTAATACTATTTATTCTGGCTATTGTATTTGTTGTTTGGATTAGCCCTAAGGAAAGTTTTTTCAGATACGAATTCCAACAAGGCAAGCCCTGGAATCACAACGATTTGATTGCCCCTTTTGACTTTTCTATACTTAAAACGGAAAAACAAATTTCTGAAGAACGTGAACAAATACTACGCAACTTCTCGCCATACTTTGAATATTATGAGGAGATTACCATTTCAGGTAAGAAAAACCTGGAAAAACTTTTTGGCGAGCGGTGGATTCTTCGGTTTGGCAACGAACGTCACAACGACTCATTGAAGTACACCAAATTTCTTGTAAGATTATTTGAGCAGATTCAGAAGAAAGGTATTATCAGGTATGATGCTATTTTAGAAGGAAAAACAGAAAGCTCGCGACTTCGATTGATTAAAGGAAATCAAGTATCCGATGTAGCACTTGGGAAGCTGTATAATATCCGTTCGGCCAACGATTTTGCACAGAGTAATATCGTTAACTTTTCGGTAGAGGACAGTATTTTCTTACGAAATATGATCACTCAGTCTCTCGTTCAAAATGTATTTTTTGAAGATGATTTGAGTCAGGATGAAATTGATCATATCCTCAGCCAGATATCTCCCACCCAGGGACTTGTTCAAAAAGGGGAGTTGATCATCTCAACCGGTGAAGTTGTTTCACCTAAAAAGTATCAATTGTTGAGTTCCCTAAAACAGGAATATGAGCAGGAATTGGGCACATCCGAAGCCAGGCAAATGATCATCTCCGGTATGGTGCTGATTATCACGCTGTTGTTTGTTATCCAGTTTTTATACCTGTTGCTTTATAAAAAACCTTTTTACGACGCACTGAAAAATATATTGTTGATTCTGGTTACACAGGTTTCCCTGATTGCCGCTTCACATTTTATTTTCTATTATTATCCGCATTTGTCATGGATGATACCTTTTGCAATATTGCCGGTAATCCTAGTCGCTTTTATGGATGCAAGCATCGCCATAATTGTTCATTTGATTACGGTATTAATACTGGGTTTTTATGCACCCAACAGCTTCACTTTTTTCTATACTGAGTTTGCTGCGGGGCTGATAGCCATATTTACAATTCGTGATTTGTCAAAACGTGCCGACCTGTTCAGGACTTCATTATCTGTCTTCCTGACCTATATGGTGGTTTATGTGAGTATTCTGCTTGTCCAGGATGGCTCACTCGACAATTTTTCGACCATATTTGTAACCTACCTTGCCGGTAGCTCAATATTGTTACTCCTGGCTTTCCCGATCATTTTTGTTTACGAAAAGGTATTTGGTATATTAACGCACCTGTCTCTATTGGAACTTTCGAATACCAATAACCCAATGTTGCGTGATCTTGCTATCAAGGCACCGGGCACATTTCAGCATTCGCTGCAGGTGGCTAACCTGGCATCGGAGGCATTGTATGAAATAGGAGGTGATGCCCTGCTGGCACGAACAGGAGCACTGTATCATGACATTGGTAAAATGAATAATCCATTGTATTTTGTTGAAAATCAGGTTTCAGGATACAATCCCCATGATGAATTGACTTTTGAGGAGAGCGCCCAGATCATTATAGGCCATGTGCTGGATGGTATTGAAATGGCCAGAAAAACCCGATTGCCTGAGCAGGTCATTGATTTCATCAGGACACACCATGGCAACAGGAGGGTAGAGTATTTTTACCGCCTTGAAAGAAAATTAAACCCTGGGATGGAAGTGGACCCTTCGGATTTTACCTATCATGGACCTATTCCTTTTTCGCGTGAAACTGCAGTTGTGATGATGGCTGATTCGGTTGAGGCGGCATCGAGAAGTATTTCAGAACCTGATGAACAAAAAATCAACGACCTGGTTGATAATATCATCGGAAGCCAGATGAAAGATAACCAGTTCATCAATGCAAATATTACGATGAAGGAAATATATACGGTGATTAAAGTGTTAAAAAAGAGATTGCTGAATATTCACCATATCAGAATTGAGTATCCTGATTAGTCCGCAGTCTTCCCGCCTCCGCTGCGCTACGGTCGGGCTGGCAGTCGGCAGTCCACAGTCTTCAGTCTTCAGTCATCAGTCAAGCTTTGTTAGAATAACACAATGTATGACTATCGAATCACCATCGAATGACAATTGACTGACCATCGAATAGCCCTAAAATCAGAACCTTAACCCAATACCTCCCATTATTTCAAGACCCTGAACAGGATAATTATAATAGCGCTGGTAATTTTTGTTTAAGAGGTTTGTACCACTAAGCCATACCGAAAAATCTTTGGTAATGTTATAACTTACACCAAGGTTGAGATCAAAAAAGCCATCAAGTGTTATTTCCTGCGCGACAATTAAGAGTTCGTTGTTAACAGCATATCTCTGTCCGACAAAGGTGCCCTCAAGCCAAACATTTACTTTCTTTTTGATAAGCCATGAACCTCCTAAACTAACCAATGAAATGGGTTTGTGATAGGGTTGTGGCAAGGAGTCGAGATTATAAATATTGTATTCCCCATTAAGCCAGATTTTTATGTCGGTTCCAAACTGATAAGTCAATTCACCCGAAAAGTTCGTAACATTCCCATCATCATAAAAAACATTAAACTTATTCATTGGTATGGGTGGTCCCCAGATTTTAGATTCTGAAGTGTTGACAAAAAATCCCATATCCTTAAAACTTACAAATCTCACCTGTAAATTAAAGCCCAATTGCCTGGCAATATTTCCCCTGACCCCTCCACTAATATCAAATTTGTTGTTTTGCCATTTCAAGGGTATAACAGAAGATACCCATGGGTTTCTATCAGATAAGTTTAAAAAACTGTTTTTTTCCAAACCGCCACCAATTCCCGCATATATCGTCAATGCTTCAGGTATAACATTAATATCTACCTTAACGATGGGATTGAATGCAAATATTGAATTGTTTGATGACAAGTAGGCAAACCTTAACCCAATTAAAAAATTAACGATTCCATATTTGGCTTTAAAGTAAGGGGTTCCTTCAATTAATACATCCGTGTTGCTTTGGATGGTGTCCTTGTTCCCGTAATACTCAACTTTACCTTCTAAACCCAGATGTTGGAAATTGAGCAACTTAGTGACACTGAACGCTTTGTGTAAATCAAAATCGAATTGGGCATTGGTTTCTGAGGTCTTATACTTATCAAAGTAATAATAGGCCGAAACATTAAAAGCATGGTGCAACTTACTTTCCTTTTTGTACTGGCTTTTGAAACCAACAGTTGCTTTAATAAGGTTAAACATCTGTTTCAGATTATCCTCATCCATGGTTACATTAGGGAAATCATCCGGTTTATAACCGTAATAACGATTGGTGTTTAACCCATAACCGGCCGAGATGGAAAAAACATGATTATTCATTAATTTTTTCCAACCAACATTTACCCGTGAATTGGAATAAGGACTGGGAGAATAATCGGGGATGTTCCTGAATGAAGACAGGTGGAAAATAGAGGCATTGAAAACAGCCTCATTACTGCCGCTGCTATGCGCAAAATCAATATAAGGGCTAACCCAGCTACCTATACCTGCCTTGAGGTAATTATTATAGATCTTCGCTTTCCTGTCGGTCCTGATTTTTGCTGCATCGATGGGTTCGAGTGTGATTTGAGTGGGCTGCTCAACATCAATCGATTCGAAAACAAATTCAGGTTTTTTCAGGGTCAAAGAGAATGTTTCAGGTTTTGTATTGATCTTAAAAGCCTGGTTGATAGTGGGGTCATACGAACCCCTGATGGTAACCTCTTCATTATAATCACGTTCGGTTCCCTGTCCGAAAGCAGAGAATGCAATTACACTAACAAGATGCAATATCACCAGTCGTTTGATCATTTTACTTTTGTTGTAACTCATATATTTTATCTGCTTCATGCTCATGTGCTTATTCATTGTCAATTCCGGTTTCTTCTGTCTGTTTCGATAATACTTCCAGTTTTGCCCTGGCCACATTTTTCAAATCATCACCCGGATAGTTATCAATAACACTTTGTAATGTTTGTTCGGCCTGAAAGGTATTGTCTCGTTTCACATAAATATCTGCCAGGAGGATGAAGCCTTTTGCAATCCAGTAATCATAGTCAGCATATTGTTCGGGGATTTGATAAATCAGGCTCTCGGATTGATCAAATTCATTATTCTGAAAGTGAATTAGTGCGAGCTGATACTTCGCTTCTGCACCCAGTTCACCGGATGTCAGCTCATCTGTGATACCAAGTTCTTTTCTGGCAATAGCCATGTTTTGCATTTCAAGCGCTGATTTTGCGAGCACATAATGTGCAAATACGATCTGGTTTTCGTTTACCTGTTCTGTTTTTAACAATTGAGCAGCAAAGCTTGAGGCATTTTGATAATCACCCAATAAGTATGCACATCGCATGGCGCCATCATTGCCTTCAACACGCATACCCTGGATCTCGGCTATTTCCGAAAGCCTTGAATAATAAGTAAAAGCATCGCTGTAGTTTTTATTGTCAAACTCAATACGTGCAGCTTTTAACAGCACATCATCGGTGTACTGGTTATCCGGAAAATCAATGATCTTTAAATAGTATTCCATTGCCTGATCGGGCATATTTTGTTTTTCGAAGCATGCTGACAGGTAGTAATAGGAAGTAAGTACAAAGCCGCCATTCGGAAATTTCTTCAGGTAGTTTTTCAAGGAATTGATTGCCTTGTTACAGTTGTTGGCAATGTAATAATTTTCTCCGGTTGCGAATGTCAGTGAATCTTCTTCACTTATAGATACCTGAATGAAATCGAGACTTTTGGCGTAGGCAAAATATTCATCTACCCTTCCAATATCCATATAAACATTCTGTAGGGTATTCATGGCCTCTTTGGCTTCGAGTGATGCAGGATATTTCTTAACCACCTCTTTTAAGGTGCTGATAGCCCGGTCGTACTGCTTGTTGTTGTAATAAACAAACCCCATTTTTATGAGTGCTTTTTTCGAGAGGCTACTGCCGGGGCGCTCTTTCACCAGTTTGTCAAAATAAACAATCGCACTCCGCTGGTCATTCATAACCAGGCTTGTGGAGGCGATTTCATACAGGGCGTCATCGTAAAGTATTGAAGAACTATACTTTGTGGTTAAAGTCTTTAAAGTGCTTATTTTTTTATTGAAATTGTCCATTGCACCATAGCAAAAAGCACGCTGGTACAATGCATAATCGGTTCCCTGTATGCCACTGGCAATTACCTTGTCGTAACCGTTTGCTGCCTTGCTGTATTTTTTTGTGATGTAGTAACTGTCGGCAAGCCTTAAGTGTGCATCACTTATTAAGTTGGAAGGATTTCCACTCTGGTTCAGGAATCGGTTGAAATAATCAGCAGCAGTGCTGTATTGTTTTAAATTATAGGTAGCATAAGCATAATTGTATAGCCCCGTATTATACAATCTGGTTTGTTTTGCCGAAGGTGAGGAGATAAATTTTTTAAACATCCCTGCTGCATCCCTGAATTGTTTCAAACGATAATATGAATCGCCCATCCAGAAAACTGATTTTGCCTCCAGTGTATTGTCCGGCGTATATTTAAGTGATTTTTCAAAATAACCAATGGCATCTGTGTAAGCGCCTCGGTTGAAGTAATCAACTCCCTGTGCAAAAGCTATTTGCTGATATACTGCCAACAGTTTTGAATTTGGGTTCCTGGTTTGCTCGATGGATTGTAAGGCGCCCCTGTAATTTTTTGATGTTACGTACAACTGGGCAAGCAGGTCGTAGGCTTCATTTATCCTGGGCAGGCCCGGATTTTTTTCAATAAAATCTTCTACAATAACAACCGGATCGTTGTAAGGATCCCCGCCAAGTTCAAGGGTAACTTTTACGTAATTGTACAAAGCATCTGTTGAAACCGATTTGCTTTTTCCCTCGTTGTATGCTTTCATAAATGAACTTTGGGCAAATTTCGGTTCACCGGTATTTAGGTAGCAAAATCCAAGATGATACCAGGTATTCTGGGCATAGGTGTCACTATCACGGCTGGCCTCCTGAAAATTGTGAATAGCGGCTTTATATTTCTTTCCTGCAAATTTGCAATAGCCTATCCGATAATGTTCATCAGCACTAATTTTCTTTCGCGCCGACCTTTCATAAATGTCGAAGTATTCTAAAGCCTTTTCAAACTCATCAAGATTATAATAGGAGTTTGCAATAAGCCTGGCAATTTCTGCTTTTGATTTGCTGTCTGCTTTCGCGATAAATTTCTCACCCTCATCAATTGCAGTCTGGTACTCGCCTAATTCGTAATAAATGTGAACCATATACCTTGGAACATATTTACTGTACCGCCTGTTGTTTTCAATTTTTTTGAAATTCTCCAATGCAACCTGGTAATTTCCTTTTTCATACTGAATATGGGCAGAATAATAAAAAGCAGGCTGAGCATAAGCGTTTTTTGTACTCTTTACTTTTCCAAATGAGTTGTATGCTGCATCCAGTCTGTCAGCTTCCAATTCACAATATCCTTTCTTGTAATAGTATTCAAATCGTTGAACTTTGTTCAATTGACGAGGTGAAACGTTTTTATAGGATTCGAGCGCTTTTGAATATTTACGTTTCTTGTAATAAAGATTACCCAATTCAAAATTAATGGCTGGAAGCCAGGCACTTTCAGGATATGTTGCAGCAAAACCTTTTACCCTGTTCAAAGCATTTTTGTGCTCCATTTTTACAGCACAAACTGTTTGATAATAGGTGGCATTTTCGTACAGCGTATGCGAAGGCTTACTCACCTCGTTTTTGTATTGAGCAAATAACTTTTCAGCTGACCCGTAATTTTCGTTATCAAACAGGGCTAATGCACGATTATATGTGTTTTGGGGCTTATCATTTACAATTGTTTTTTGCGCAACCAATTGGCTGGCATATAAAAAAAATAATATAAAAATTAATCGGGTTATTGTTGAATTTCGCATATCTGGAATTAAAAATGAGCGCTAAATGTAAAGATACATTAATGGTTGACTGTCGATTTACATGATTCTTATTAACAAATCAACTGTTCAATTAACGACAAAAACGACAGAATAATATAAGGGATTAAAAATTTGAAGGATTTTTTCTTAAAAAGTAAAAAAGTCAGGCAGACCTGTAAGCGGGATTCTGTCAAGTTCTATCATTTATCTCGATTACGCTTCACAGCGTAACTCTAGCAACCTACCCACCCGGCATCGAACGAGCAATTCTAAGCGCCGGTATATTTGGTCTTGCAACCCATAAGGTTTACCCGTCCGCCATGTCACCATAGCGCACCGTAGGCTCTTACCCCACGTTTTCACCCTTATCCGTCAGCTGACGGACGGTTATTTTCTGTGGCACTTGCTGTTTCCACCTGAGGTGGAACCTTCCCGCTAGGAAGTATGGTGCTCTGTGTTGTCCCGACTTTCCTTCCTCCGTCAGTTGACGGAGAACGATAGAACAGTCTGCCTGACAATCTGCAAAGTTATACCAATTATAAAAAAAGAAAAGGCTTGTTTCCAAGCCTGCAAAAATTTAGGTAAAATATGAGATTAAATTCTCGGTTTTTCCTGGCCAAGTATCTTTTTCTTTTTACCCGATAGGATATATTTTTTTCTAACCGGGGTAGTTTTTCGGGATGTCGGATCAATGGTTGGAGAACTTCCTCGGCTTTTTGCCTGGTAATTGTGGCTGAAATTATTTTTTGAACAGTTCGACAATGAAACTGAAAATAAGATAACAATAACAAAAAAAACAAGCTTTTTTAAAATACCCATTATACTTTTCCTGTTTGTTGTGGACTTGCAAATGTATTAAAATATATAATTTAACATACGTTTGATATGAAGTCTTTTTCGTAAGAAGCTGAATTCTATGTTTATTATTTATTAACCCTAAAAATGGAGTAGTGGAATAATGGAAGGTTAATTATGTTGATTCTCATCCAATATTCCCTGTCCGTCCGGCAGGCGGGCATCCTTCCATTACTCCTTTATGGAATCTGTTGAAAAAGACCTTGTATTCAAATTGTCACAGCACAAACCTTATTCTGAACTCGCTTTATTATGTATGTTAATGCAAATAAAACAAATTCACTATGGCCTCAGGATCACAAATCTTCCGCTTTTCTCGAGTTTAATGATAGTTGATGGTTTTAAGGTTTTGGTTTTATCACGAAAATGCTCGACCACATGATCAACTTTATCTTTAACATCATCTGAAATCTGGTTGAACGTTCTTGCTGTAGGCTGTCCTGAAATGTTTGCCGAGGTTGAAACCAGCGGACGGTCGAGTTGCCTGATCACTTCCGCCGAATATCTGCCTTTTACTATCCTGATGGCAATGGAACCATCATCGGCTATGAGTTTCTTCGACAGTTTTATTGCCCCTGGGTAAACAATTGTTAGCGGACTTACCGAATTTTCAATCAAATCATAAGCGATAGGCGGAACCTGCTTGATATAGCGCTCGAGTTTTGCAACATCATCCAACAATATAATCATGCTTTTTGTGTGCAAGCGCCCTTTGATCTTAAATATTTTTTGAACGGCTTTTGAATTGGTTGCATCACAACCTATGCCCCAAATGGTGTCAGTAGGGTGAAGAATGATTTTCCCCTTTTTTAACAGCTTAACAGAGTGTTTTATTTCTTCTTCCAGTGTCATAAAGTTTCAAGCATTTGGTTTGGTTCAATATTATAAGCACATTCAAAGTGTTTTTTCGGACATTTTTTAAACCCGTGCAATCCGCAGGGTTTGCACTTTGGGGGATTTTTAGCCTCGACAATATATGATTTTTCAGAAAGCGGCCCAAAACCGAACTCGGGCACAGTTGAACAATAAATAGCAGTAATAGGTGCATTAACGGATGAAGCCAGGTGCATTGGCGCTGAATCGTTTACATAATTCATCAGTGCGTCTTTCATCAGTGCCGCCGACTCCAGGAAACTAAGTTTACCGGCAAGGTTTAAGGTGTTGGGATGGCCTGACAGATCAATAATTCGCTGACAAAGCTCTTTTTCAGATGGAGAGCCTAAAAAATAAATAAGGAGTTTTATATCAACAGCTTTTACAAACTCCACCCATTTCTCCTCAGGAAATTGCTTGGTAAACCAAAGCGAACCCGGAGCGATGGTAATGAATTGTTTGGTTTTATATTGAGAAACTTTTGCATAATCGTGTTGCGATGGATATAGTTTGACAGGGAACTTGGTTAAATCAGTTGAATCGGTTAAATCGGTTGTATCGGGTGGATCGGTTGAATGGGTTAAATCGGTTATCAGGTTCAGGTTCCGCTCAATCTCGTGCGGGTTATTTTTTCGTTTACCAATTTTATGTTTAACCCGTTGCGTATAGAACATTGAAAATGGATTTTTGCTAAATCCTATCCTTTTCGAAGCCCCCGAGAAGGTTGTGATCAAGCCTGAAGAAGCAAATCGTTGTACATTGATCACTGCATCATATTTATGCTCGCGAACCAGGTTGATAAGTTCCAGTAGCCGTTGATATTTTTTTTCTGACTTATCCCAAACGATAACGTGGTGGATCAATGGATGTTTCCTGAATACACCTTCGTAACCATACTTCAATAAAAAATCAATTCTTGCTCCAGGAAACGAATAATGCAGTTTCTCAATAATGGGTGTACTTAAAATAACATCACCTAGCGAGGCAGTTTGTATGATGAGGAATTTTTTCAAAAATCGAATTTTTACAAATTTAGAACAAATCAAATCTCAGGATTGATATTTTAAACCTGATTGTTCATTTGAAGTCTTGCTAAAAGGAAAATGATAGTATAATTGATTACCTGATAACTACTTACTTGCAAAAATTTAGAACCATTATGAATTGGGATAAGTGCCTAATAACAAGCAGATCAGTAGCAAATCTCTTGAAAGGCGAGCTAAATGGTTTTTCGTAAAATAGCATAACTTTTATTTTAAGTTACTATTTTTACGCATTCATTCAAACCTTGCATAACATGGTGAATTTAGAAACTACCTACATGGGCCTGAAACTGAAAAACCCACTTATTGTTGGAAGTTCAGGCCTTACCAATTCCGTTGAGAATATCATTGAAATTGAAAGAAATGGCGCTGCTGGTGTTGTTTTGAAATCGTTGTTCGAAGAGCAGATCAATTTTGCCGCGCATAAAACTTTTATGCAGGATGAATTGCAAAATATGTATCCTGAAGCCGATGATTACATCAGGCATTATACACGTGAGAATGATGTGGCTAAATACCTCGATTTAATCAAAAAGGCAAAGGAAGCTGTTCATATCCCGATCATTGCATCCGTCAATTGTATTTCGAATACGGAGTGGACCGGTTTTGCGAAAAAAATTGAAGATGCCGGGGCTGATGCACTTGAGTTGAATGTTTTTGTTATGCCGTCAAACCCAGATAAAAGCAGTGTGGATAATGAGAAGATTTATTTTGAGATTATTGACCAGGTTCTAAAAACCGTAAATATACCTGTTGCATTAAAGATCAGTTATTACTTTTCCAGCCTGGCAAAAACTGTAACTGAATTATCATGGAAAGGAATAAAGGGAATTGTTTTATTCAATCGTTTCTTTTCACCGGATATTGATATTGAAAATTTTGAAATAAAAACTTCGAATGTGTTTAGTACACCAGCTGAACTTGCCCTTTCGCTTCGATGGGTAGCCATGCTTTCGGCGCATGTAAAATGCGATATCGCGGCCTCAACCGGAATTCATGACGGAAAGGCCATTGTCAAGCAATTGTTGGTTGGGGCTAAGGCTGTGCAAATTGCGTCGGTACTTTACAAAAAAGGTTTTAAAGAAATTGGCAGCATGCTCGAACAACTGGAAAACTGGATGGAGCGTAAAAACTTCACTTCGATTGATCAATTTAATGGTAAAATGAGCATTGAAAAAGCACAAAACCCAGCTGCCTTTGAACGTGTTCAATTTATGAAGCACTTCTCTGGCATCGAATAAAATTTCTCTAAATTTGTTGAATAAACCAATTTACCGAATAACCATTAAACATTATCTACTTTCTGTATTCCTTTTATTAGCTGTCTGTACAAGCTATGCCCAATTGATGAACCACTATTGGGTTCATAACTTTAATTCAACTTCATCATTGCTGGGGGGAGCTGTAGTTGCGGGTGATGCCAATAATACAGCAATTTTTTACAATCCTGCTACTATTGGTGAAATGCAAAGTGGTAATAATTTGTCTCTTGCTGCAAACCTGTTCAGTTGGAACTTTTATAATTTTGATAATGCATTGGGGGATGGCATTGATCTGCAAACGGACAATTTTTTGGTTCAGCCACAATTTTTGTCGTATTCTTATAAACCACAGCAGAAAGGCCTTAGTATTTCTATTGCTGCCTTAACAAGGGTAAAAGAGCGCTTAGAAATGACTTACAGCGATTCAAGGTATGTCGATGTATTATCTAAGCCCGGAGAAGAAAAATACAACACATCCTACAACTTTCGTAACGACTTTTCTGACTCATGGATCGGCGTTGCAATTTCACATAAAATATCACCCAAATTCAGTTATGGCATCAGCCTTTTCGGCTCAGGTGCGACATTGAATTACAGGTTTAATTATTCAGTTACAGCAATTAATTCCGGTGATACGCTGGGCGAATTCCAGTTATCCAGGATAGCCGAAGGATCATATAGTGAATTTGTTAAGTTTAACGATTATAGGTTAATAGCGAAACTTGGGATTACCTATAAAGTTCAGAATTGGAGGTTTGGCTTAACATTTACATCACCATCCTGGCGGTTATTTTCGAGTGGAAAACGCGCCCAAAGGATAGACCAGCAAATCAATATCAGTCGGGACGAAATGCCTGCAGGTGTATCGGATTATGTCATATTCGACGGACAGGAAAAAAGTCAGTTGTCAACAAACTTCAAAATGCCATTTTCAGCCGGTGCTGGATTTATATATAATTTTAAATCTAAAGGACAGAAGGTATACTTCTCAGCTGAGTTTTTTGGTGGACTAAAGGGATATAAAATGGTTGATGCAGAAGTGAACCCAGATATAACAAGTAACACAGTTTACGATACATTATCCAATAAAGACTGGACTTCTTTTGTTTATGCCGCAAATCCTGTTATTAATATTTCTGTGGGTTACAGTTGGACGCTGAAAAATGATCTGGTATTTCTAAATGCATTACGAACAGATTTTTCAGCAGTGAATAACCTAAAATTGGATAATTATGAAAATTATAATTCCATAAAAACTACCAGTTATAACATTTATCATTATTCCGGAGGTGTTGAATTTAGTTTTAAGAACAACAGGTTTATAGCAGGTGCCGACCTTGCGTTTGGATATCAGAAAAACCTTCGTCAAATTGCAAACTTTAGCGATCCCGAAGAATACAACGAATCATCAGGTAGGGCATTGCAAGGCTCCATTGAAAATAATATGGATATGTACTATTTTGGTTTCAGTATTTATTTAGGTGCAACCTTAAACTTTGCAAGAAAAGAACCGGGTACTAAAAAATAATTACTTTTGCCGCGCGTTTCAATAGAGCTGGCATATTATTTGCGAGCAAAATCGCAAATAAATAATTTACATAAATATATCGAAAATGAAAAAATGGTTATTAAACTTATCCCTTGCACTTATTTTACCGGTGGGGATAATATTATTAGATGGATGTTATCCGAATGACTCGATTTCAATTGGTGATACAGATATTGTTCTAACTGGCTACAACGAATCAGTTGATTTTAATACATTATCAACCTTTTACATGCCCGACACAGTTTGGCCGGTAAGAGACGATACAACTGATAAGACCCCTGTGCCGGAGTCAGGTCTTATCCTTAGTGAGATTCAAAAGAATATGGAAAGCTATGGTTATACCAGAGTATACTATAGTGATACAACTGATGAGCCTGATTTAATGATTGCTGTCGCTGCCATATCTGTGACTACTGTAAGTGTTGGCTGGTGGTATCCATACTATCCTGGTTGGGGCTGGGGCTGGGGCTGGTATAAAAGCGCTGAAACCGGCAGAGGTACTGACTATTGGTATGGCGGTTACCCAGGTTATTATCCTCCGGGCTGGGGCTGGGGTGGTGTTCCATATTACAGCAGTTATACTACTGGAACTCTACTTATGGAAATGTCTAATCCTGAAGATTATGAAGTAATTGATGGTGATACTGTTGTTCCTATGTACTGGGCTGGTGGAGTGAATGGAGTGCTGAGCAGCGGTTCAGATGCATCACGTATCACAAAGGGAATTGACCAGGCATTTTTGCAATCACCTTATCTTAAGACAAACTAATCGCTAACTGCTAAAAAAAATAAGAGATGAAAAAAATAAAATATATATCAATACTTGTTTTATTGTTAAGCTTCGGTTTTTCGGGTTATTCACAAGGTGGAGGAATCTGGAATTTTCAATGGGCAATGGGGTTACCTCTTGGCTCAACCAGTGATTTTATCGGTCAATTTTCGGTTCGCGGATTTGGTATTGACGGACGTGGATATGTAACTGACCGGATAACGGTTGGTGGACGTGCAGCATGGAATACTTTCTATGAGAACTCCGGATGGGTTACTGAATCTTCAGATAACATTACGATTAATGGTTATAAAAGAAGGTATATCAATGCCGTTCCTTTAACGGTAAATTCACATTACTACTTCGGAAGCGGTCTGGTACTGCCTTATATTGGCGTTGGATTGGGAGCATACTATATTGAAACCAGGGATTTTATGGGTATTTATTACTTAAGGGAAAAAGCATGGCATTTTGGTGTTGCACCTGAAGTAGGTGTTGTAATTCCATTTGGCAACAGCAATACCGGAATAAATTTTGCGGTAAAGTATAATTATGCAGCTAAAACAAAAGATACACGCGAGATTAGTTGGTTGGAAATTGATCTTGGAATAGCTTACGTTTTCTAGAGTTTGAAATATTACAATATTAAATCCGGCATAACGATGATAAAAGTTATGCCGGATTTTTTTATTTTTACACAAAATCACCAAAACCAACAATATCATGATAAAATATATTTTGATCATACTTGGCGTTTTGTGCACCATTTCTTTTGCACAGGCCCAATCGCAATTTGAAAATGCAAGTTTTGAGGAATGGGAGCCTGAAGATGAAAATGCTCCAGCCTTTGAACCCGTTGAATGGAGTTCGCTAAAAACTTCTGACTGGGACTTTGCAGCCGGAGCTGCTCCAATAGTTATGAAACGAAGCGATGATGCACATACTGGGAATTATTCGATTTATTTGTTCAACGTTTATAATTCGTTAATCGATTATGTTGCGCCCGGAATGATTACCAATGGACGGGTACATGTAGATAGACAATTAGATCTTGAAAAAAGTACCAATTTTACTGACGTTAATAATAGCAAGTGGAATACACCGCTTGCCAAAAGACCCGACAGTATTGTGGGCTGGTATAAATGTAAACCTTCTGAAGGGGATTTCCCAACCGTGAAAGTATTATTGCATACTGACTCCTCCTCAATGCCAACTACTGATTCATCCACATGGATTGCCGTCGCATATATCGAGTTGTCGGGTACCAATGTAGATACATGGACCAGGTTCTCTACACCATTCGATTATTATGCTGATGATATTCCCGAGTATATACTATCAACACTTACATCTGGAAACGGCCTTTCAGCGGTTAAAGACAGTGAAGCCTGGTTTGACGATGTGAAACTGATCTACAATGGAACTGACATTCCTGAAAATAGTGCTGATAAACTGAATGCCTATTTCGCAAATGGGGAATTGATCGTGAAAGTTGTTGATCAGGATTTGAAAAATGTACCAATAAAAATTGTTGATTTAACCGGGCGCATCATTTTCGCTGATAAATTAAATCAAACGCTGGAAAATAGGATTCGGTTGAATCTGCAGGATGGTGTTTATATCATATCACTTTCGACAAATAAAGGACTTCTTTCGCGAAAAATTATAGTGCAATAGGAATGATTCGAACGATTATCCCGATTCTATAGATATATAGTAATAAATGGTCGATGAAGCGTTTTCCCCGTATTCTTTTTTTACTTTCTGGCTTACTGTTGGTCGTGCAGTTGAACGCGCAGCATGGAATTTTTTCGGGCAGGGTTACTGATAAAGAACTCGGTGAATCGCTGGTTGGATCCAATATTTATGTGAAGAAAAAGATGTCAATTGGCGGAGTGACCGACATCAATGGTTATTTCAGTATATCTGCATCGCCAGGAGATTATGTTTTTACTGTTTCGTTTACGGGGATGAGAACACTTGACATTCCGGTGACTATTAAAGCGGATTCTACAATTTTCATGGAAATAAAAATGGACCCGTTTAGTACACAGTTTGAAGAAGTTGTCGTTCGTGCCGGTAAGTTCGATAAAAAGCTGGAAGATCAAACGGTATCAATTGAGGTGATGCAACCACGCATTATTGATGCAAAAAATACGCGATCGGTTGAAACAATACTGGATTTGATGCCCGGGGTTACAATTTTAGACCAGGAACCGCAAATAAGGGGCGGAAGTGGTTTTACGTTTGGAGTAGGCAGTAAAGTGGCTGTTTTTATCGATGATCTTCCGATAATTGCCGGTGATGCCGGAAAACCTGACTGGTCGCTGATACCCATTGAAAACATCAAACAGATTGAGGTTGTTAAAGGAGCATCATCTGTGTTGTCAGGCGCTGCGGCACTGAGCGGGGCAATTTATATTCGTACCAACTATCCGGGAATAAAACCCTTAACGAAAGTCAGGGCCTGGGGCGGATTTTTTACAGCACCACGCCTGCCAGGCACAAAATGGTGGGATGGTGTTAATTATATTGGTGGGGCCAGTTTTTTGCACACCAGGCAACTCGGTGATGGACATACCGACCTTGTTTTAGGTGCTGTTGTAATGACCGACCGAAGTTACATGGGTGCGCCGAAACCCGGACCATATGTGAATAACCCGGGACCTGATCTAAGCGATGACGATATGATCAACCGGAAAGCCCGGCTCAATTTTAATATCAGGCGGCGGTCAAAAACTGTAAAAGGCCTGAATTTTGGATTGAATGGCAACATCATGTATAAGAAAACCAGTAATGCCCTTGCCTGGCTCGATGATACAACTAACTTCTACAGAGCGTATCCGGGGGCTGTTTTATTGGCCAAAACATTGACCTTTTATATTGATCCTTATGTCAACCTTTATACAAATCGTGGCAACAAGCATTATTTTGCCTCGCGTGTATTTTATAATAATGCAGATGCCATAGCCAATCAGTCAAACCGGGTGATGATGATTTACAATGTCTATCAATTCAGTAAAACTTTTCAAAACGTTGGCAATCTTGATATGCTGACCGGAATATCGAGCAACTATACAGATTCCCATGCAAGTTTATATGAGGCCTCCGGCTCGGAGCATAACTGGATGTGGAACTTATCTGCTTATATTGAATTAGAGAAAAAATTTGGTAATGCCTTTAATGTGTCTGCCGGAGTGCGGTTGGAGCATTTCCGTTTGAATGATTCAATCAGGGAAACCGAACCGATTTTCAGGATTGGAACCTCGATAAAACTCCGGCAGGAAACATACCTGAGGGCTTCGATTGGACAAGGATACCGTTTTCCAACAATTACTGAACGATACATCAAAACAACAGTCGGAAGTATTGGCGTTTTTGATAACCCTGATTTAATTTCGGAGAAAAGCTGGAATGCAGAAATTGGCCTGAAACAAGGCATTAAGTTTAGTAAGTTTTATGGCTATGCTGATATTGCCGTCTTTTACCAGGAGTATTACAATACCATTGAATATCTTTTTGGTTTTTGGGATTCAACATACACCTTTGCCCTGGCAGGGTTTAAATTTGTGAATACAGGAAAGTCGAAGGTTACCGGTATCGATATTTCGGTAACAGGACAGGCGAAGTTTGCGCAGGGCTGGGAAATAAATTTATTACTGGGCTATACTTATATAATGCCAATTACATTACAGCCTGACTATGTTTTTGCACAGGACTATAATCCAAACGATAGTTTAAGAAATATGAGTTATCAGAGTAGCAGTGTTGATCCGAGTAAAAATATTTTGAAATACAGGTTTATACATTCGGTTAAGATGGACCTTGAGTTTAATTATCGATCGTTTAGTTTTGGGGTGAGTATGAAGTATTTCAGTAAAATAGAAAACCTGGATTTGTCTATTTTTAAATTTGAGGATATTACCGCAGAAACTGGAGGAACATTGCAACCCATTTTGTACAGAAAATACTATAATAACCACAATAACGGGAATATTATTTTTGATATGCGCCTTAGTTATAACTTCCTTGAATACCATAAAATTGCCATTATTTCTGATAATGTTTTTAATCGCTGGTACTCTTTAAGGCCACTGAAAGCTGAACCCATGAGAAGTGTAACTTTACAATATAGTTTAAACCTATAAAAAAAGCGCTTTATGAATAAAGTACTCATTCCTTTGTTAGTGCTCTTCTTTTTGTCAAATATTTCTTTTGCTCAAAAAGGTTACGATTTTCCCGATTCGGTGGACTATAAAAAAAACGTGATCAAATGGAACATTACACCCTTCCTTCTCTGGAGTAAAAGAAACATAAACATAGGTTACGAAAGGGTTTTAAAACCATACCGCTCATTCTCAATTAATGCGGGATATTTTGAATTACCCCAATTCACAAAAAAAGTATTTGATAGCCTTCAGATTAAAAACACAAGTAAAAGATCAGGTTTTACAGTATCGGGCGATTATCGGATGTATTTTAAAAAACGCAATACACGAATGGCGCCTGATGGGTTGTACTGGGGTGTATATGGTTCGTTTCATCATACACAATTCGAAAATGATATTGTTGTTCTTGATGAAGATGAAATAAGTGCCAATTTACAGTTTGGCGCAAAATTAAATATCATAAGTGCCGGGGTAGAATTGGGATATCAATTTATTATTAAAGAAAGATTATCCATCGACCTGATATTTATGGGGCCATCGCTTTCCATGTACACAAATCAATTATCGCTTGGTGCAACAGGAAATATTGATGTTGATGATGGATATCTGCAAGCCATTTACGAGATGTTGAAAAATACCATTCCGGGATTTGATGAGCTGGTAATGGATGGGAAGGTAACAAACTCAGGAACTAATTTTAGTATGGGTTTCGGCCTCAGATATATGATCCAGGTTGGGTATAGGTTTTAATTTGTATTGTACCAGCCATTTATAGTTAAGGATGTTTCTCTTTTTGCCCTATCCTATTTAGAATCATTCTTATTACTATCTTTGCCAGCATTATTAATTATTATCCTGTTAAAAATGCCGCATTACCAGCATCTTGGAGAAATCCCTTCAAAACGACATATAGTATTCAGAAAACCAAATGGCGATCTTTATGCCGAAGAAGTTGTTTCAACCGAAGGTTTTTCGAATATCTATTCCATCATCTACCATCAGTATGAACCTACCCGAGTACTTAAAATTGATGAAACGTATTCGGTAGCTCCCGAAGTATCCGTGGAGAATAATATGCAGAACAGGTCATTTCGCGGATTTGATGTTCAACCGGCAGATGATTACCTGGAAAGCCGTGAAGTGGTACTGTTTAATAGTGATGTTTATATCAGCCTGGCCGCACCACGAAAATCAATGACCAATTATTTTTACAAAAATTCACAGGCCGACGAAATGATTTTTGTGCATGAAGGCAACGGCGTGTTAAAAACTGTTTATGGTGAACTTCCATTTGCAAAAGGCGACCATGTAGTTATCCCGCGCGGAACTATTTACCAGTTGAGTTTTGAAGATGAAAACAACAGGCTGTTCATCACCGAATCATTTCATCCCTTGAACTTCCCGAAAAGGTATATGAACAATGTCGGACAATTGCTTGAACATTCACCATTTTATGAGCGCGATATCCGGACTCCAAAAAAACTGGTTACCCATGATGAAAAGGGAGATTTCCTGGTGAAGATCAAACGTTCGGATATGATCTATCCTTATCATTACGAAACACACCCTTTTGATGCCATTGGCTGGGATGGTTGTTTATATCCGTACGCCCTTTCAATTTATGATTTCGAACCTTTAACTGGTAGAATTCACCAACCACCACCGGTACATCAAACATTTGAAACACCGGGATTTGTGACTTGTGCATTTGTGCCTAGGTTGTACGATTACCATCCTGAAGCGATACCGGCACCATATCATCACAGCAATGTTGACTCGGATGAGGTACTTTATTATGTTGATGGTGACTTTATGAGCAGAAACAATATACAGCGCGGACAAATTACCCTGCATCCGATTGGTATTCCACATGGACCGCATCCGGGAGCAATTGAAAGGAGTATCGAACAGAAAGATACACAGGAGTACGCTGTAATGGTGGATACTTTTGAACCTTTAAAGCTTACAAAAGATGCTGTTGGTATTGAAGATAAAGAATACTATAAAAGTTGGCTGCATTAAGCCAAATAACACAACTGTTTCAAGCGTCCGATTGAAATAAACAATAAAGAAATAAAAACCGCTTTAAGCGTCTGCGCTTAAAGTTTAAATTGAATTTTAAAAAAATGTAAATACTTATGGCAAAATCACTTCCAATAAACGGAACAGACTATGTAGAATTTTACGTGGGCAATGCCAAGCAGGCTGCACATTTTTATCAATCAGCGTTTGGCTTTCAACCTGTTGCTTACGCAGGACTTGAAACCGGTTTGAAAGACAGGGTTTCATATGTCCTTCGCCAGGATAAGATTACCTTTGTATTAACCGGTGCTTTAACACCTGATTCGCCGGTTGCTGAGCATCATAAATTGCATGGTGATGGTGTAAAGGTAATTGCATTTTGGGTTGACGATGCCCGTAAGTCTTTCGAGGAAACTACAGCAAAAGGCGCAAAAGCATATAAAGAACCCTATACCGAGTCGGATGAAAATGGCGACGTTGTTTTATCAGGTATTCACACATATGGTGATACTGTTCACATATTTGTAGAACGCAAGAATTACAAAGGTGATTTTCTTCCTGGTTTTGTAAAGTGGGAACCCGAATATCAACCTGTTGACACAGGATTGATATATGTTGACCATATCGTGGGCAATGTTGGATGGGAGAAAATGGATACGGTGGCCAACTTTTACCGCGATGTGATGGGATTTAATCAGTTGATCTCATTTGACGATAAAGATATTTCTACAGAATACACAGCATTGAAGAGTAAAGTAATGGCGAATGATAATATGCGAATTAAGTTTCCCATTAATGAACCTGCTAAAGGTAAAATGAAATCACAAATAGAGGAGTACCTTGATTTTTACATGGGACCGGGCCCTCAGCATGTGGCGGTAGCTACTGATGATATTGTAAAAACAATATCTGCTTTACGCGATAGGGGCGTTGACTTTCTTTTCGTTCCGGATACATATTACGATAGCGTTACTGAACGTGTAGGTGAAATTGAAGAAGATATTGAGGTGCTTAAAAAACACAAAATATTGATTGACAAGGATGATAAAGGTTATTTGTTGCAACTATTTACCAAACCGGTTGAAGACCGCCCAACATTTTTCTTTGAAATTATCCAGCGTAAAGGAGCCGAGTCGTTTGGTAAAGGTAATTTCCAGGCCTTGTTTGAATCGATTGAGCATGAACAGCGCCTGAGGGGAACTCTTTAAAAGATTTTGGAAAAATTAGCAAATAGCACAACAATACTTCTCCCCTTTTTAAGGGGAGATGCCCGTAGGGCAGAGGGGTTCAACCCTGTTGCATAAAACTTAAAGCTGTAAATAATGATAAAATCAAACAACCCAATACTGGTTTCATGGATACCAGTTCCTGAAAACAGTGATTTTCCAATCCAGAACATACCGTTTGGGATTTTCAGCAGTAAAAATTCTGAGCCACATCCGGCAACCCGAATTGGCAATACTGTTGTTGACCTTTCACAATTGGCGGATTTCGGTTTCTTTGATCGAATGGGATTAAAAGATTTGAGTTGTTTTTATGCATCTGTTCTAAATCCACTTATTGCCAATGGCCCCCAATTTTGGTCTATACTCCGTGAAAAGTTGTCGCAATTGTTCAATATTGAGAACGATGAGTTACAGGGACTTGAGGAAGTTAAAAAGCTGGCTTTATTCCCGGTTAATAGTGTGGAAATGCACATGCCTGTTGAGGTAGGAGATTATACCGATTTTTATTCTTCCATCGAACATGCAACCAATGTTGGTAAAATGTTCCGCGATCCGGATAATGCGCTTTTACCAAACTGGAAACACATCCCGGTAGGTTACCATGGCAGAAGTTCATCCATTGTTGTATCGGGAGCAGAAATCCATCGCCCAAAAGGCCAGACAAAGGCTGATGACGCTGATGCACCAGGCTTTGGCCCAACCAAACTTTTTGACTTTGAGTTAGAGATGGCTTTCATCACCGGCAAGAAAACCGAAATGGGTGAATCCATACCTGTTGACAAAGCCGAAGAAGCGATATTCGGGATGGTTATTTTTAACGATCTTTCTGCACGTGATATCCAGAAGTGGGAATATGTTCCTTTAGGACCCTTCCTGTCGAAAAACTTTGGATCGGTCATTTCTCCCTGGATCGTAACATTAGAAGCTCTGCAACCTTTTAGAGTTGAAGGACCCGAACAGGAACCGGCTGTTTTACCCTACCTTGAATATTCGGGAGAGAAAAATATTGATATCAAACTTGAGGTTCTGATAAAACCGGAAGCAGGAAAGGAAAGCACAGTCTGTAAATCCAATTTTAAATATATGTACTGGAATATGGCACAACAGCTTGCACACCAAACTGTGAATGGATGCAACATTAATGTGGGTGATATGTACGGTTCAGGCACCATATCAGGACACACCCCCGATTCATATGGTTCAATGCTTGAATTATCATGGAAAGGAACAAAACCGCTGAAACTGGATGATGGTTCGGAGCGAAAATTTGTCCTGGATAATGATACCATCATTATGAGAGCTTATGCTGAAAAAAACGGAGTACGTGTTGGATTTGGAGAATCGGCAGTTAAAATTCTTCCAGCAATATAAATGCAACATTAACAATTCCCCTTTCAGCAGGGGTGGGTCATAAAAACTGAAAATAACAATGAAACAAATTGATCCCTTAGAAATTAGCAACCAAAACCTGCACAAACTGTTATTAGGTGGTGTAGCCCCCCGGCCCATTGCTTTTGCCAGTACAATTGATAAAGATGGCAGGCCTAATCTTTCGCCATTTAGTTTTTATAATGTTTTTGGAGTAAACCCAAATACTTTAATTTTCTCACCTTCGCGCCGTGGACGCGATAACACTACAAAGCATACGTTCGAAAACTTAAAAGAAGTTCCGGAAGTAGTACTGAATGCTGTAAGTTACAAAATGGTGCAGCAGATGAGCTTATCAAGTACCGAGTATGCAAAAGGAGTAAACGAATTTGAAAAAGCAGGTTTTACACAAGTTGAGTCAGTCAAGGTAAAACCTTTTCGGGTTGAGGAATCGCCATTGCAATTTGAATGTAAAGTCCGCGAAATAATAGAAACCGGGGGTAAAGCCGGTTCAGGCAACCTCATTGTATGCGAAATTGTTTTCATACATCTTGATGAAAATATTCTGGATGAGAATGGCGCCATTGATCCTGATAAAATTGACCTTGTCGGACGCATGGGAGGTGACTATTATGTCCGCACTTCAGGATCAGTAAAATTTACAGTACCCAAACCATTGACTACGCTGGGAATTGGTGTTGATAGCCTGCCTGCAACCGTCAGGTTAAGTAAATATTTAACCGGTAATGACCTGGGTCAATTGGGAAACCTTGAAAATTTACCTTCGGTAGCCGAGATTGAAAACCTCAAAAAAGAGTTTGTAAATCCTGAACTTTTTGATAATGAGGAAAAGGTGCATCTGTATGCCAAATCCCTGATAGAGGTAGGAAAACCTTACGAAGCCCTCAAAATATTGATGATCAAAAATTCAGATTAAGCTTCTTTTTGGAATAATAGTACATGGTATTTCCAACAAACCTTTATTTAACGCTTTATATTGGTAATATCCTGATTTGTAATGATTTTTAGCAAAGTGGCTTGTGCTGTTGAATAGGTTGTACACCATCGATGGAATAGCTCCCAGAATTGAAGATTGATACATTATTTTAGATGTCTTGTATATCAGGTCTGTAACATCACTTTGATTAACAAGGCTTAAATTGGAACGTCCAAATAAATCAACATACTCACCTAATTTTAAAAAGGGAGCCCCCGTCTGTCGCAAGTCTGAAGGGTGGGTTTGTGTGTAGGGACTTGTGCCTGGTTTTTATGTTTCGTCCTAAAATAAGTTTACAGATTTCTATATCTATAAACCATTTTCCGCCTGAATAATCAGTACTGTGTCTCAGGCACAAGTCCCTGCGCTTTGGGATGCGCTTAGACTTGTGCCGGTTGGTGGGAAATATTATCTTGAATTATATATATACCATAAGAGCATCTTGCTCATTTGCAGGCATCGATAGAATTGATTATGGAGCGGGCATTTTCATTGTCCGCTCTTTTGTATATTTGAATATTAATCAATAGCCCGAACCAATGACCCATCTTGAAAGATTAGTTTCTCGACTTAACAAAAATTGCATATCCGATATTGCAAAAATTTATAGGGTAGACACCATAGGATTGAACAAAAAGGAAATTCAGGATAAACTTCGTGAAAAGTTTAGTATCAAGAAAAAGAATTATTATCTGCACTGGATTTATAATGGTTTGATGACGGTATTAGCATTATTCTCAATCTATTATGGTTGGACAGGGCATATTGCAGGTACAGATACAAACACAAAATTGTCGAATATTGAAAACTTGTCATCTGAAACGTCACAACAAAAAATCTATCAGGATAGACCGAGAATTATAGCTGATAATTTTCAGCTAAAAGATAAAGAGAAAATTGTTAATGGTATCCTTTCACCTACTATATCTTTTTCTATTAGAAATAAGGGTAAACGTGATATTTCCTATTATAAAATTAGACACTTCATTTTATCTGCTGAAGAGAAATATGGAAAACTTACTCCTGATGAAGCTAGGAATGAATATTATAATTTAAAAGTAGGAACGATGAGTTATATTAAGTATCTTCCGACATTTCGAAAAGATATTATTAACCTGAGTTCGATATAAGCAATGTTCTAAAAAAGAACGATTTGGCTGCTGGCAGGAACCGTTTCGTACTTTATACTTGGTTTTTTCGGCAAGAATGAATACGCTAACAGACCTGAGATAAGGTTAGATATAA